>NZ_OZ253465.1:3220000-3520000 GCF_965261555.1 Candidatus Palauibacter sp. | reverse complement strand
AGCGGCTCGGCCGTTGCGGCCGACGGAGTCCAGCTCGAAGCCGTCGATGTGGAGCCCGAACTCGCCGGGGATCTCGCGGGCACGCTGGAGCGGCTCGCCGCCGCGGAGGTGCAGAACAGCGAACTTCAGACGCACAACCGGAAGCTCGAGAAAGCCGTCGAGGAGAAGCAGCGGCGGATCACCGAGCTCGAAGGTTCCAGAATGCGTCGCGTCGAGAGACGGCAGCGACCCGCCGTTCTGCGGGGCCACACCCGGCAGATCGAATCGCCGCTGGGCACGATGTACGTGACGATCAACGAGGACGAGCAGGGTCGCCCGTTCGAAGTCTTCGTCGCCCTCGGCAAGACCGGAGGGGCGGCGATGGCGGATGCCGAAGCCATCGGAAGGCTGTGTTCGCTCGCCCTGCGCTCGGGGATTTCACTGCGCGATGTGCACAAGCAGTTGCGCGGGATCTCTTCCGACCGGGCCGTCGGACTCGGCGCGAGCAAGGTGCTCTCCGGCCCCGACGCGATCGCTCAGGTCATCGAGCGCTACCTCGAGGAGAAGGAAGGGATTCAGCAGACGCTTCCCATCGAGGATGTCGAGACCGCCCGGAGAAAGAACGCGAACGGGGGCGCCCGGTCGGCGCAGCGCCCCGTGATCGAACGTTACCAGGAGTCGGCGGCCCGGCTGTTCATGGGCGTGTGCTCGGAATGCGGGAGCAGCCTCGCCTTTGAAGAAGGCTGCGCGAAGTGCTACGCTTGCGGCTACAGCGAGTGCGGCTGACGCCACAGGTTCAACCACCGGCGTAGCGGCCTCCGGCGGGGTTTCCGCCGGGGGCTGAGGGATCCGCGCAACTCCGTCGGGGGCCTGCCACTTGAACACACCTTCTTCTTCACGCCGCTCGACGAGATCGGTCGACATCGGAGGCGTCCGCGTGGGCGGCGCCCACCCGATCGTCGTCCAGTCGATGACGAACACCGATACGGCGGACGTGGCGGCCACGGCGGATCAGGTCCGGGCACTGTTCGAGGCGGGCTCCGAAATCGTCCGCATCACGGTGAACACGTCGCGTGCCGCGGCGGCCGTGCCGAAGATCGCGCGGCGTCTCGAAGACCAGGGCATCGACGTCCCGCTCGTCGGCGACTTCCATTTCAACGGGCACATCCTCCTTCCCGGTCATCCCGATTGCGCCGCCGCCCTCTCCAAGTTCCGCATCAACCCGGGGAATGTCGGCCGAAAGCGGCGCGATGAGCAGTTTGCGACGATCGTCCGCTGCGCGATCGAGCACGACAAACCGGTCCGCATCGGGGTCAACTGGGGCTCGCTGGATCAGATGCTCCTGACCCGGATGATGGACGAGAACGCGCGCCGGACGGAGCCGCTCGATGCGCACCGGGTGACCCTCGACGCGATCGTGGAGAGCGCGCTGGCTTCCGCCGAAGCCGCGGAGGGCCTCGGTCTCGGGCCCGACCGGATCGTGCTGAGCGCGAAGGTGTCGCGCGTACCGGATCTCGTGACCGTGTACCGGGAACTCGCGTCCCGTTGCGACTACCCGCTGCACCTCGGACTCACGGAAGCGGGGATGGGGCGGAAGGGCACGGTCGCGTCCTCGGCCGCCCTCGCCATCCTGCTCTCCGAGGGGATCGGCGATACGATTCGCGTGTCGTTGACGCCGGAACCGGGCGCCGACCGGACCGAGGAAGTCCGCATCGCGCAGCAGCTGTTGCAGTCGCTCGAGTTGAGGAGCTTCAAGCCTCAGGTGACGGCGTGCCCCGGGTGCGGAAGGACGACGAGCACCTTCTTCCAGCAGTTGGCGCTCGATGTCGAAAGCCATATCGCGGATCGTCTTGCGGCCTGGCGGGAGCACTATCCCGGCGTCGAGGATCTCTCCGTGGCCGTGATGGGGTGCGTGGTCAACGGGCCCGGCGAGTCGAAGCACGCGGATCTCGGCATCTCGCTGCCGGGGGTGGCCGAGGCGCCGACCGCGCCGGTCTACGTCGATGGCGAGCACCACTCGACGCTGCGCGGCGATGGGATCGTGGAGGAGTTCCTGCAGATTCTCGACGGGTACGTCGAACGCCGCTTTTCCTGAGACTGCGGGGAGAACCGCCGGCCAGGGCGGGTCTTTGGCCAGCGGCGGGGTCTTCGGCTAGCGGCGGGCCTTCTGGCGACGCCGACGCCGACGCCGACGCCGTTCCGCCGCCTTCATCTTGCGACGGCGCGCCTCGCTCGGCTTCTCGTAGAACCGGTGCTTCTTGATGTCACGGAAGATCCCGGCTCGCTGAACCTTGCGGCGAAACTTTCGCAGCGCGCGGTCGAGTTCTTCGTTGTCGCGTAGCGTGTACTGCAAGTGTATGCCTCCTGGCAGGGCAACTCGGACGGCCCGTAAGCGCAACGGGGCCGAAGTTTAGCGGCCCCCGCGGCAGCGCGTCAAATATCCCGCGCTCGTTCGGTCTCGGCTCGATCCCCTCCCGAGCGGCGTCGGGGGTCCGCTCCCGGCGCGAGATGGGGCGGGAAGTTTGCATCGAGGGCACGTTCAAGCCTATAGTAGGTCTTGGAAGCCCGAGGACCGTGCGGCTGGGATGAAGGGGAATCGAGGAGATTGTCCGACCTTCCGGCGGCACGGTCTTTTGCGTCTCTGGTTGCTACGTAAGGCGTAAGGAGGCTGGACATGGCAGGTCCCGTTGCCATCTCATCCGACGGCACCCTCGAAGTCGAAGGTCACGCCTATCTGATCCCCGCCGAGTTCTCCGCCCGCGAAGTCTACAGTTACCGCCGCCTCATGGAGCCGATCCCGGACATCCCCGGCGGAACGAGCCTCAACCCGGAACAGCGCCGCCGCCAGCGCGCTTACTTTCTCCGCCGCGCCGCCGCCTGTATCATCCCGGGCTTGCAGGTGAAATCCCTCGAGGGGCTCCCGCTCGGCCAGTTGCAGCACATGCACGAGTGGATCGTAGCCCACCGACCCGATCTCTCGGAGGCTGGCCGGCTGCCAGGATAGGAACCGTGGCCTCCCACGCCATTTGGGCCACGGATGAGCGCAGGTTTCCGCAGAGCGAAGATCGTCAGCACGATCGGACCCGCCTCCTGGGACCGGGACGTGCTGCACGACCTGATTGAAGCCGGCTCCGACGCAATCCGCATCAACTTCACTCACACCCCGACGGATCTCGCCGCCGGCCTGGTACGGAAGATCTCCGATATGGCCCGCGATGTCGGCCGGCCGGTGGCGATCATCGGCGATCTGGGCGGGCCGAAGATCCGGGTCGGGGACCTGCCCGGCGACCAGCTCGATATCGAGCCCGAAGGCACATACTGGTTCTTTCCCGAGGGCGAAGACGCTCCAGCGGACAGCTCGCCGCACCGCCAGATTCCGACCACCTATCCGGAGTTGGCCGAGGAGGTCGCGCCGGGAAACCGGATCCTGCTCGACGATGGTCACTTCGAGTTCGCGGTCCGCGAAGTCTCCGATGACCCCCCTTGGGTCTCGGCCGTGGCCTTCAGCGCCGGCGTCCTGAAGTCCCAGAAGGGGATCAACCTCCCGGGTGTGCGGGTCGGGGCGCCGGCGCTGACCGAGAAGGACATCGCGGACATCGAGTTCTCCGTCGAGCAGGTCATCGACTACCTGGCGCTGAGCTTCGTGCGAGAGCCGGCCGACCTCGAGACGACCCGTCAGAAGATGGACCGCGGGTGCCTGCTCATCGCGAAGATCGAGAAGTCGCAGGCGCTCGAGAATCTGGCGGAGATCCTGCCTCTGAGCGACGCGGTCATGGTCGCGCGCGGCGACCTCGGCGTGGAACTGCCGTACGAGGAAGTGCCGATGATCCAGAAGCGGATCATCCGCCTGGCACAGGAACGGGCGCGGCCGGTGATTACGGCGACGCAGATGCTGGAATCGATGATCGAGAGCCCGCAGCCGACCCGGGCGGAGGTGTCGGACGTCGCGAACGCATTGCTCGACGGCACCGATGCGGTGATGCTCTCGGCCGAGACCGCCGCGGGCGGGTATCCGGTGCGGGCCGTGCTTACGATGGACCGGGTCATCCGCCGCATTGAGCACGAGCGGCTGGGACGGACCGGACGGGTCGGCAAACAGGTGGAGGGTTTCTCGAAGATCCAGCAGACCACGTCGGGCGCGATCGCGGCGTCGTCGCTCATCGCGGTCGAGCGGGTGGGCTCGCCGTTCATCGTAACGTTCACGCAGAGCGGCTACACGGCCCGCATCGTGTCGGCGCAGCGTCCCTCGGTCCCGATCCTGGCGATCACGGACCAGTGGAGGACGTACAACCAGCTGGCGCTCGTGTGGGGCGTGCAACCGGTCCTATTCCACGGCGGCATCAGCTATTCGAGCATGCTCGACAAGGCCCGGCATGTGGCTCTCGAGCTCGGCATGGGCGAGGCGGGACAGCGTTTCGTGGTGACGGCCGGAGTCCCCTTCCACGTCCCCGGCACGACCAACATGATGCGCGTCGAAGAGTTGTGATCCGCCCCTTCCGCCACTGACGCCCGGCCCGTGAGAGTCCGTTTTCTCGGTACCGGTACTTCCTTCGGGGTTCCGGTGATCGGCTGCGACTGTGCGACCTGCCGCTCGCCGGACGCCAGGGACCGACGCACGCGCCACGGACTCCTCATCGAAACCGGCGGGACCCGTCTCCTTGTGGACACGCCCCCGGAACTTCGGCTTCAGCTGCTGCAGGCGGGCGTCGACCGGCTGGACGCCGTCTTTCTTTCGCACGAGCACGCGGACCATACGCACGGAATCGACGATCTGCGGGTCTTTTCGCTGCGGCAGGGTCGGCCCGTCCCGGTCTACGTGGCGCGCGAGTTCGACGCCGGCATCCGGAGGCGCTTCTCCTATATCTGGGGAGACACCCCGCGCCAGCCCGGATCCGCCGTGCCCCGACTCGATCTGATCCTCTTCGACGACCGCGACGTCATCGAGCCTTGCGGGCTCCCGCTGCAGGTCGTTGCGCTTCCGCACGGAGCGTACCGCAGCTACGGGTTCCGCCTCGACGGTCTCGGGGTCCTGATCGACGCGAAGTCCGTACCCGAGGATGCCATGGAGGTGTTCGCGGGCGTCGATGTTCTCGTCACGAACGCGCTCTGGTTCGGCGACCCGCACCCCGGACACTTCTCGATGGAGGAGGCCGCGGCGACGGCGCGTCGACTCGGGGCCCGACGCACGTACATCACGCACATCGCGCACAGGACGAGGCACGCGGAGATCGAGCGCCGCCTCCCGGCCGGCGTGATGCCGGCGTACGACGGACTGGTGGTGGAGCTGTGACGGCGTCCCGGGCCACGGAGCACATCCGGAACTTCTCCATCATCGCGCACATCGACCACGGGAAGTCGACGCTGGCCGACCGGCTGCTCGAGCGTACCGGCGCGGTGGATGAGCGCCGGATGCGCAAGCAGGTCCTCGACACGATGGATCTGGAGCAGGAACGCGGGATCACGATCAAGCTCAACGCGATCCGCATGGCCTACGGATACCGGGACGGGGTCGAGTATCAGCTCAACCTCATCGATACGCCGGGACACGTCGACTTCGCCTACGAGGTGAGCCGGAGTCTGGCCGCGTGCGAAGGGGCCCTCCTCGTCGTCGACGCCACGCAGGGCATCGAGGCGCAGACGCTCGCAAACCTCTTCCTCGCGCTCGAAGCGGATCTCGAGGTCGTCCCCGTCATCAACAAGATCGATCTTCCGGCGGCCGACCCTGAACGCGTGGCGGAGGAGATCTCGGAGTTGCTCGGTGTGGATCCCGCCTCGACGATCCGGACGTCGGCGAAGGAAGGGGTGGGGGTCGATGCGGTTCTCGACGCCATCGTCGAGCGCGTCCCGGCTCCGGGCGGAGACCCCGAGGCACCGCTGCGGGCGCTGATCTTCGACTCGCAGTACGACCGCTATCGCGGAGCGACGCCCATGCTGCGCGTCGTGGATGGCGAACTGCGCGAGGGCATGCGCATCGGGTTCGGACGCCACGACGCCGTCTACGACGTCGACGAGGTCGGCTTCATGCGCCTCGGGTTCGAGCGCGCCGGCGCCCTCCGCTGCGGGGAGGTCGGGTATCTCACGGCCCAGATCAAGAACGTGGGCCATACCCGCGTCGGGGATACGGTGCTGGACGCGGGAGACCGGGCCGCGGAGGTCCTCCCCGGCTACCGGGAAGCGAAACCAATGGTCTTCGCCGGCCTCTATCCGACGGACTCGGACCAGTTCGAGGAGCTCCGCGAGGCGCTCGAAAAGCTCCAGTTGAACGACGCCAGCCTCAACTACGAGCCGGAGACATCGGGCGCGCTCGGCTTCGGGTTCCGGTGCGGTTTTCTGGGGCTCCTCCACCTGGAGGTCGTGCAGGAGAGACTCGACCGGGAGTTCGGCGTCGACCTCATCACGACGCTGCCCAGCGTGGAATACCAGGTGACGCTCACGAACGACGACGAGATCCAGCTTGAAAACCCGTCGAAGATGCCGGACCGCGTCCACATCAGCGAAGTGCGGGAGCCCTTCGTCCGGGTTCGCGTGGTGTCTCCGGCCGAATACATCGGCGCGATCCAGAAGATCTGCCACGACCGGCGCGGGAAGTACGTCGACCTCCAGTACCTGGATCCGACCCGCGTCGAGATCTCGTATTCAATGCCCCTTGGCGAGATCGTACTCGACTTCTACGACAAGCTGAAGTCCGTCTCCCGCGGCTACGCTTCGCTCGACTACGAAGTGACGGGACACGAGCGATCGGACCTCGTGAAGCTGGACATCCTCCTCAACGGAGCGGCCGTGGACGCGCTCAGCGTCATCGTGCACCGGAGCCGGGCCTACGACTTCGGGCAGAAGATGGCCCGCAAGCTGAAGGAACTCATCCCGCGGCAGCTCTTCGACGTGGCGATCCAGGCGGCGATCGGGCGGGACGTGATCGCGAGGACGACGGTGAAGGCGCTGCGCAAGAACGTGACCGCCAAGTGCTACGGAGGAGACATCACGCGAAAGCGCAAGCTCCTCGAGAAGCAGAGGGAGGGGAAGCGGCGGATGAAGCAGGTCGGGAGCGTCGAGATCCCCCAGGAGGCCTTTCTCGCCGTCCTGCAGGTCGAAAGCGATTAGTGGAACTTCTGCGACACCACACCGCGGGATTTCTGCGACACCACCGATCGGCGGCTGGAGCGGTTCGGTCCGCCGGTCTATGATTCCCGTCCATGATCCTCCGAAGCGTGGTCGGCGGCGGATAGTCCCACCAGCTCGAAGCGGACAGGGGATGTGAGCGGAAGAAACCACATCATCGGTGTCGATCTCGGGGGAACCACGATCAGCGTCGGCGCCGTCCCCGTGGACGGCGGCACCGTGCTCGGCATGCGCACGCTGCCCACGGACGCCCACATCGGCGCGAAATTCGTCGTGGACCGGATCGTGTCGATGATCCACGAGGTCAAGCGCGATGCCGCGCGTGAGGGCGGATTCGGGGAGGATGCGATCATCGGGGTCGGAATGGGGGCGCCCGGCCCGCTGGACCGCGACACCGGCACCGTGATCGAGACGCCGAATCTGGGGTGGCGGAACTTCCCGCTCCGCGACCTGATCGTGAAGGGAACCGGGCTCGAGACCGAACTCGATAACGACGCGAACGCGGCGACGCTCGGGGAGTGGTGGCAGGGTGCGGGGCGCGGAGTGGACAACCTCGTGGGGATCACTCTGGGGACGGGGATCGGCGGCGGCATCGTTCTCGACGGCGCACTCTACCACGGGGCCTCCGACGCGGCCGCGGAGATCGGACACATGACGATCGATCCCACGGGCCGGAAGTGTGCGTGCGGCAACTACGGGTGCCTGGAAGCCTACGCCTCCGGGCCCGCGATCGCGGCCCGCGCGGTGGAAGGACTGAAGGCGGGCGCCGAGAGCATGCTGCTGGATCTCGTGGAAGGCGACCTGCGGGCGATAACGGCCGAAGCCGTATCCGATGCCATCGTGGCGGGCGACGAGTACGCCGCCGACGTGATGCGGGAGACCGCGGGGTACCTCGGGACCGGTCTGTCAAACCTCATCAACATTCTCAACCCCGAGATGATCGTGGTTTCGGGGGGAGTGACGCGTGCGGGCAGGCATCTCTTCGATCCGCTGCGCCGCGAGGTCAGGAAGCGGGCTCTGCGGCCGGCGGCCGAGGCGTGCCGGATCGTGCGCACCGAACTCGGCGGCCTGGGGGGAGTCATCGGCGCCGCCGCCGTGTTCCGCGTCGCGCGGCTCGGATCCCTCTGAGTCAGCGATGCCGCGGCTCGGGATCGTCGGGACGATGGTGTGGGATACGATCCGCGCGCGGGACGTCGGCCGGGAGGAGCCGGTCGAGGAATGGGGGGGGATCGCCTACGCGCTGGCCGCCGCCGACGCCGCCGCGGCAGAGGCCGGGGATGGCTGGACCCTGTTTCCCATCCTCAAGATCGGAAAGGACATGCGCGAGGCGGCGGATCTCTTCCTCGGGGAGCTCGAGCGGGTCGACTCCCTCGATGGCGTGTGGACCGTGACGGAACCGAACAACCGGGTCGAACTCGTTTACCTCGACGATGCGCGACGCTCCGAGAAGCTCACCGGCGGAGTACCGGGCTGGACCCGGGAGGAGCTCGTGCCCCTCGCACGCTCGTGCGACGCGATCTACGTGAATTTCATCGCGGGCTGGGAGGTGGATCTCCCCGCTGCGGCGGCCCTCCGGACGGCGGCGGAGGGTCCGGTCTACGCGGATCTGCACTCGTTGATGCTCGGCGTGGGGACGGACGGAGTGCGCTCTCCGCGTCCGCTCGAAGACTGGCGTGCCTGGCTCTCCTGTTTCGATGTCGTGCAGCTGAACGAGGAGGAACTCGGCACGCTGGCCGCGGGCTGGGAAGATCCGTGGGCGCTGGCCGCGGACGTCGTGGGTCCGGTCACGCGCGGCCTCCTCGTCACGCTCGGGGAGCGCGGCGCGGCCTGGGTCGCGACCCGCGGCTTCTGGAAGGTGCCGACGGATCCGCGCCCGCAGCCCGGCGCCGTCGCGCCCGCGGAAGCGCTCGTGAGCGGGAAGGTGGCGCCCGAAGCAACGGTCTCGGGGGGCGACCCGACCGGCTGCGGTGATGTGTGGGGGGCGACCTGCTTCGTCACGATGTTGAGCGGCGAGGATCTCGAGTCGTCCGTCCGGGCGGCCACGCATGCGGCGCAACGGAACGCCGGATTCCGCGGCGCATCCGGGCTCGGCGAATACCTCCGCTCCGAGACGGGCCTCCTGACCGGCAGGGCGGGAGGTCGGGCGCGGGGTCCCGCGTGAGCCGGGTCGTCCGCGTCCCCGAACGTCTGGACGAGTCCTCCTTCGAGACGCTGGTCCGGCGCGTCCGCTCGGAGGGAAATCCGAAGGCGCGTCTCCTGCTCGATGCCCGGTCCGTCGGCTGGGTTTCGCCGTACGGGCTCATTGGCCTTCTGGCGGTCGGTCAGGAGGCGCGGCTGCGCACGGGACTGCCTCCGCTGATCGAGCCTCCGCGAGATTCCGAGGTCCGCTCCTACATCAACCGCATGCGCTTCTGGCCCGCGGCCGCCCAGGTGTTCGACCTGAAGCGGCTGCCGAAACCGTCTCTCGAGATCTCCGACGCCCTCATCGAAGTCACGACGATTCGCTCCCACGAAGACGTCCATTCGGTGGTGGAGGGCGTGCGGGACCGTGCGCAGCGCATCCTGCACGACCGGCTCGGCTACCCCCGCCCCGCCGTGATCCACTTCTCCATCATGCTGTCGGAGGTGTGCCAGAACATCCTCGAACACGCCAACTCGATCGGCTGGGTGTGCGCGCAGCGATACCGGTGGCAGCGCCGTCTGGGCCGCGACGTTGTCGTGCTCGCCGTGATGGATGTGGGCGTGGGTTTCCAGGGCTCCCTGGGCGCCGAGCATGCGCGCCGATATGGAGAGCGGTGGTCGGCGGCAGCGGCGCTGGAGGCGGCCTTTCTGCGCGGAGAGTCGCGCTTCCAGGATCCCGGTCGCGGCCAGGGCCTGCAGGCGATCCGGAGCCAGATCATCAAGTGGAACGGCACCATCCGGATCCGAAGCGGCGATGCGAGTATCGCCCGGGTGCCGGACTGGGACGACGGCGAGCCGCTCAGCACGAATCTGCCCCGCTTTCCCGGCGCTCAGGTACTGATCGTCCTGCCCGAGCGGGTCGAGAGCGAAAGGACGTGATTGCGTGAGGCCGGCGGTCGCTCACACGACGCTGTTCAGCTACCTCGTCACGCGTCCCACCGGCCGGACGGTGCGGGCGACGGTCGAACGCCAGATCGCCGATGCGGGCCGCACGGTCCTCGCGGTCCTCGACCTGCGCCACGTCCCCGTGATCGATTTTTCCTGCGCGGACGAGATCGTCGCGAAGCTCGTCCTGCTTGCGTCGGACGCCTCCACGCACCGGTCCTTCATCCTCTTTCGCGGGATCGCGGAGCACCACCTCGGACCGATCGACTCGGTTCTCCGGCACCGGGGGCTCGCGGCCGCGGCCGAGAGCACCGATGGGGAACCGCTATTGATGGGCGCGCTCGATCCCGGCGCCACCGCGGTGTGGCGCGAGATCTGGAGTCTCGGCCGCACGGGCGTGTCTCCGCTCGCCGACCGGCTCGAACTTCCTCTCGACCGGGTGCGCGGGCTGCTCGATGACCTTGTCGCCCGGGCGCTCGTGATTCGTGACGGCGAGCGCTACGTGTCGCTCCACCACGCCCTGCTCGACGCGGGACCGACGTCTCCCGCTCCCACGGACCTTCGGGACCCATGAGCCTTCGGCGCCGTGCGGGAGTCGGACTGGCGGCCGGCCTTGCGATCGTGGGAGTTCTCACGACGTTTGCGTGGTTCCATCTGCAACGATCCATGCAGCCGCGATCCGGCCGGCACCTCCTCCCCGGTCTGGCGGAGCCCGCCGCGGTAACGTTCGACGAATGGGCGGTTCCCTCCATCTCCGCCGGGACCGAAGTCGACGCCATGCGCGTCCAGGGGTTCATCCACGCCTCCGACCGGTTGTGGCAGTTGGAGCTCTTCCAGCGGGTCGCGCGCGGACGTCTGGCCGAACTCTTCGGTCCGGTCGCCATCGACGCGGACCGCCTCGCGCGTACGCTGGACCTGTGGTCGGCGGCGGGCCGCGAACTCGACGACATCGGGGAGACGGATCGGGTCCTCCTCGAGGCATACGCGGAGGGCGTCAACGCCCGCATCGCAAGTTGGCGCGGGCCGTGGCCCCCCGAATTCCTCATCCTCGGCATCGAGCCGCAGCCGTGGAGTCCGCAGGCGTCCCTTTCGATCGGCCGCATCATGTCGCTGGACCTCTCGGAGTGGCGGGAGGAACTGGACCGGATGACCGCGCTCGCGACGCTCGACGCGGATCACCGGCGGGCGCTGGGGGCCGGATACCCGGCCTGGGGGCCCACCATCCTCCAGGACACCCTCCCCTCAGGCACGGCGCCGCCTCGGATCGCCGTTGCGCCGACCCCGATTCCCGCGGATCCGGGCGTCGCGGCCTCGTCCCCCGATCCTCTGATCTACCTTTCCCGCTTCGGCTTCCACGCCTCGAACTCCTGGGCGCTGGCGGGATCGCGCACTGCGGATGGCGCTCCACTGCTCGCGAACGATATGCATCTCGCCCTCCGGGCGCCGTCCACCTGGTACCTCAACTCCATTGCGGCCGAGGATTCAGAGCTGGCCGTCGCGGGCCTGTCGATCCCGGGAACCCCCGGCGTCATCGTCGGACTCAACCGGGATATCGCATGGTCGTTCACGAACGCGGAGGTGGACGACGCGGACTTCGTCGTCGAAGGCATCAACCTCGACGGGTCGATGTATCGCGACGCCGGCGATTGGCGACCCTTCGAGACCCGCACGGAGGAGATCCGCGTGCGGGGGCGCGACGAGCCGGAGACCTGGGTCGTACGTTCGACGGCACGCGGCCCGGTGATCACGGATGTCGTGCCGGCCGGAGGACTCACGCTGTCGCTGCTGTGGACCGGGCTCGAACCCGGGGGTCCTTTCGCGGCTCTCCTCGAGATGAACCGGGCCTCCGACGTGGACGCGTTCGTGGCGGCGGTCGCGCACTTTCGTTCGCCTCACCAGAACGTGGTCTATGCGGCGTCGAGCGGAGAGATCGGCTACCGCATGGCCGGGTCCGTGCCCCTGCGCCCGGCTGGAGAAGGCGCCTCTCCGATCTCCTTCGAGCGCCTGCCCGCGGGCTGGCCGGGCTTCTGGCCACCGGAGGCGATGCCCGCGTTGCGAGACCCGGAACGGGGATATCTCGTCAGTGCGAACAACCTCCAGGCCCGGGCACTCTTCGGACGGGTGGGCGCCTACTATCCGGCGCCATTCCGCGCCCGGCGCATCGATGACCTCGTGTCTCGCGCGACCGGCTGGACGGTGGAGGACATGCGCGAGACGCAACTGGACAGCCACAGCCTCTGGGCGGAGCGCTACCGGCCGCGCGCCGTGCGGGCCGCCCGCCGCGCGGGTCTCGATTCGCTCGCGCTCCAGCTCGAGGGCTGGGATCTGCGCACCGAGACGGCCTCCAGGGGCGCCGTACCCTTCTTCACCTGGCTCTACCGACTGCGCGAACTCATCGTCGCCGATGAGTTCGAGGACGGAGATGGCTGGTTCCCCGATCTCGCGTTCATGGAGATCGTCGAAACCGGAGACAGTGCCTGGATCGACGATGCGCGCACGCCGGAGGCCGAGCGCCTCGAAGCGCTGGAAGAAGAGGCGGCTCGCACCGCGGCGGTCGCGCCTGCGGGCTCATGGGGGGAAGTCCATCGCGAGCGGTCGGCCCACCCGCTCGGAACCGTGGCGCTCCTCGACCGCCTGTTCGGCTTCCACGTCGGGCCCTATCCGTCGCGTGGCGGCCCCCACACGGTTCGCCCCGACGCCCCGTCGCTGAGATCGCGTCTCGACTCCACCGCGTGGAGGTTCCCGGTCGTGAGCGAGTACGGTCCCAGCGCGAGATTCGTCGCTCGCGCCGCGCCCGCGGACATGGCGGGCTACTTTCTGCTGCCCACGGGCCAGGCCGGCAACCCGCTCGATCCACACTATCGAGACATGGGAGCCGTGTGGACCGAGAGTCCGCTCATCCCGCTCCGCCCGGGCCGGCCGTCCACGAGCGCGGAAAGCGAGCTTCTTTTCCTGCCCGGCTCTCGTTGACCGCCGGACGGCGGAATCCTACCTTTCTCAAGCCCTCCGGAACGTCGACTTCGGGGTGTCCGCAGGGCACGGAAACGCTCCCCCGACCCGCGCCAGGATCCAGAAGATTTGAGCACCGCCACCGTTGAGAGCACGCTCGACGAGATCGAGAGAGTCCTCGACGACATCCGTCCCGCGGTGCGCGCGGATGGAGGGGACATTCAGCTCGTTTCGTTCGACCCGGAGAGCGGGTGCGTCGCGGTTCGGCTCGTCGGCGCCTGCTACGACTGCCCCATGTCGACCGCCACGCTTCGGGCCGGGATCGAACAGCACCTTTGCCACGCGCTCCCAATGGTCCATTCCGTCGAGGCCGTCGCGTAGTCGAGCGTCAACCCGTGTCCGACACGCCGACCCGCGGCCCCCGGCCGCTTCCGATCATGGATCCCGCGCCCAAGCGTCCCGGGCCGCCCCCAAAGGGCGACGACGGGGGAGCGGCGCGCCGCCACCCCTCGCAGGCGCCTCCCATGCCGGGCGTGGGCCGCGTCGTCGCGGTGAGTTCGGGCAAGGGTGGTGTCGGGAAATCCACGATCTCCACGAATCTCGCCGCAACCTGGACCCGTCAGGGCCATCGCGTCGGACTGCTCGATGGCGACATCTACGGCCCGGACATCCCGACGATGTTCGGGATCCAGGAGAAGCCCCGAATCGACCGTGAAGAAGTCGTGCCGCTGGAGGCGCACGGGGTGAAGCTCATGAGCATAGGCTTCCTCATCGAGGAGGACGCCCCGGCGATCTGGCGCGGACCCATCATCATGGGAGTCATCCGCCAGTTCATTCAGCAGGTCGCCTGGGGAGAACTCGACTACCTCGTGATCGATCTGCCGCCCGGGACGGGCGACGCGCAGTTGTCGCTGTGTCAACTCGTGCGCGTGGACGGAGCGGTCATGGTGACGACGCCCCAGGACGTGGCGGTCGGCGGCGTGCTGCGCGGTATCCGGATGTTCGAGAAGCTCGATGTGCCGGTCCTCGGCATCGTCGAGAACATGCGCGGTTTCGCGTGTCCCGGGTGTGGCGAGACGCACGACATCTTCGGGGCCGGCGGCGGCGAGCGACTCGCGGGCTCGATCGACGTGCCCTTCCTGGGCGCCGTGCCGCTAGGTGTGTCGGTCCGCGAGGAGAGCGATCGAGGGGTCCCCACGTCGATCGGAAGACCGGACGCACCGGAAGCCCGGGCCTTCGCAAGCATCGCGTCCGCGGCCGTCGGCCGGCTGGAGGCGGTGGAGGCCTTGCGCGAGGAGGCTGCCGGCTAGCTAAGCCCGTGCTTAGCCGTGCTCCACGATGACGGATCCGAGCCCGGCGACCAGCGTGACTTCCAGCCGTACGCGCGCCGTCTCCCAGTTCGGACTCAGCCAGTAATCCCCCACCTTCTCGAAGCTCTCCGCACTCAGTGAGGCGAGTCCGCTCCGCCGAACGCGGACGCCGATGTGCGCCGGAACCCGCATCAGGAGTTCGCCCAGTCCCATCCTGATCTCGGCTTCGGCGCTCGATCGCCAGGATCCGGAGAAGTCCAGGACCACGTCGCCGACGAGACCGTAGAACTCCAGGCGCCGGAAGCGGGCATTGCCGAGGTTCTCGGCCATGAAGGCCGTGGCGCCCGACTTGATGGACAGCAACTCCATCGCCGCGCGGTTCTCGCGTGCGAAACCGACCTCGACATCGCTGGCGCCGGTGATGAGTTCAAGCTCCGTAAGGTGGGTGCCGCCGAGGTCCAGGCGCGCGCGTCCGGCGCCGATCCCGAGCCGCAGATTCGTGGGCACCGAGGAATTCAGCGACAGGTCCAGCCTCCCGGCTGCGTCCGCATCTCGAGGAAGGTCCTCGAGTTCGAGTTCCGGGTCGACCGACCACGTCGCATCGTCGGCAGCGCGCCCGTCCTCGGGAGACGACGACGCGGTCAGCCGAAGGTGTCCCGTTCGACCGACACGACGCCAATCGCGACGGGGAAGGGAACGTTCGGCGTCGTAACGGAGCCGCACATCGTAAAGCAGAGGTGTCTCCGAGGGGGATACGTCGAGCCGCCCGCCCGCGTACATGAGTTCGATTTCGAGCGCTTCCAGGTCGCCGATCTGCCGCGCTGCCCGGAAGTCCCGCCACTCCTGAGCCGCGACGGGCGCCAGCGCTCCGCCGAACAACAGGGAAACGAACACGGCCGGCAGCGCGCGCGCCGCGGCGCGGGCTATCGGGGCATCAGGCATCATCCGGGGGGGTGGAGGGCGGATCGGTCCCGGCTCCCGCCGACGCACCGTCGCCGGGAGCGCTGTCCGCCGACCAGTCGATCACGACGCTCCGTCCGCCGCCCCGCGTGAGCAGGACGCTCCCGAACCCGGCCGTGACGACGATCCAGGTGCCGACGATGGCCACGAAGAGGATCAGGCCGCGTACGAAATCCGCCGCGCCGCCGAGCACCCACAGGGCGGCGCCGGCGGCGAAGGGGAGCATCAGAAGCGCGAGTCCGCTGACGACGTAGTAATAGGAGTTCGATCGGCGGAGTCTCTCCAGCCATTCGGAGCGGAAGCGGCGCCGGGCGAATATCTCGCCGCCGGCGTGCGCCGCCGCGAGATATCCGAAGACCCCGGCGAGCGCCACGGCAGGAACGAGGAAGAGTGCGACCGGGATGGTGATGATCAGCACGGTGAGGACGAGAAGCACGGGAAGGAACAGCACTTCCCCGGCGAGACCCATGGCAAACGAGCGGGCGAACTCCAGCCGAACCGTGTCCGAGACGGTTTCCAGCCGGCGGCGCCCGAAGTACACGAGCAGCAAGCCGAGTGCGGCGAAAACCATGAATGCGCAACCCGCGGCGATCACCCCCTCGGCGGCCCGCCCGAAGTTGCGCGCGAGACGCGATCCGAGGCCCGGCTGTGCGGACCGCATGCGCATCGGGGCTTCGAACGACTCGACGCGCTGAACGGCGGGAACGTCCGGCGCTGCCCGCGCCGGCGGTTCCGAAGGCGTTAGGCGGATGTCGGAGAGGATCTCCCCTTCGACC
The DNA here is from genome assembly GCF_965261555.1 of Candidatus Palauibacter sp. Classification (GTDB taxonomy): domain Bacteria; phylum Gemmatimonadota; class Gemmatimonadetes; order Palauibacterales; family Palauibacteraceae; genus Palauibacter. The sequence continues at coordinate 3,503,841 of NZ_OZ253465.1, read as the reverse complement.
CTCAACGCATCTTCACCCAAGTCGATCTCGCCTCCCACCTGAAGCACATCGCCCCGCACGCGTGCGCCGCCGTCAAGCACGAGCGCACCGTCCAGCACGAGGATGTCGCCATCGACGTCTCCATCGAGTCTCAGCGTTCCGTCGAGAATCGCGACATCTCCCGGGATCGTGGCCTCGGCGAGAACCTCGTAGTCGCCATGGACGATCATGGCCAGCCGGCCCTCGGTGAACTCGCCGGAGTCGCCGAGCCGTCCGAGTGCGTCGCGCAGCCGATCCAACTCGCCCGTGACGTCAAAGCCAAGTCCGCCCGGGACGATCTGCATGGGTCCCGGTTGGCCGGAGATCCCCGGCGCCGGCTCGCCCGCCGGGAGGGCGGGCGCCGCGCCGGCCGGCGACGGCGCGGCGAGCCCGAGAATCGCGTCGATCCGACCGGCAAGGGCCCGGGCCGCATCCCCGTCGGCAGTCTCCGCCGATGAACTCCACTCCTCCAGGAACCGTCGGAATTCGACCAGGCCGCTGCGCACCGCGGAAGCGTCCTCTCCCGCGTGCTCGCGGAGGAAATCCCGCCAGGCGCTCTCCAGGCCTCCGCGCTCCGCGTAGGATCCGATCCCGATTCCGTCCACCTCGACGGTCTCGCCCTCGAAGCGAAGTCGATGCTCGGTGCCGCTCTCCAGTTCGAACCACAACTCGGCCCGGCCGACGGCGGAGAACGTGATCGCGGCGTCGGCGATGCCGACCTCCTGCGCGCCGACGGGAAGCGCGACCGCGAAACAGGACAGGAACGCCAGCGCCCGCCTCATGCGGCCCTCTCGATGCGAACGCGCTGTGGAAGCGGCTGCCGGAACATCCTGGCCATGAACCAGAGAGAGGCGAGTCCGACAAGACTCGATAGCGCCAGGCTGCCGAGCGCGGCGGCGGGGCTGATCCGGTCGGTGATCGATCCAGCCGCGTCCACGAGGCCGAGACGGTATGCCAAACGGCCCGTCGCGAGCATGGCGTCGACCAGCACGGCCCGCGCACCGCCGAAGGCCACCGTGAGAAGCTGGCCGGGCGCCAGGCCCTGAGCGCCGAACAGCCAGGCCGCGGCGCCCCCCGACACGGTGAGCATCGCTGCGCCCGCCGTGGCCAGCGCCGCACGGCGGCGGCGCGCGAAGCGCAGGAGGCGCTCCGGCAATGGGACCGGCAATCGCACGCGGGCCATGACCGCCGAGGCGAACGCCGGGGCGGGAGACCAGGTGCGGAGCCTTGAGAGCGCGCGGTCGAGCGCCGGGTGAGGCAGGTCGACCTGCGCCAGGACATCGCTCGCGAAGGAAGGCGCCGGGGACCACGCGGGCAACTGCGCCAGCTGGTGATCGAGCGCGGCACCCGCGAAGTCGACCCGCCGTGCGACGCCCTCCGCAAATCCGTCGGTCGGCCGATGCGCGGCCAGACCCTCGAGAAACGCGATGACGTCCCGCAGTGCCTCCACTTCCTTTCGGCAACGGGCGCACTCGGCCAGGTGGTCGGCCGCCGTCCCGGGCGGGGACGACGCTCGCCTCCGGCGGGCCATTCGCTCGATTTCCTCAGGTGTAAGATGCGGCAAGTTCACTCCTGTTCTCCCCTGGAGGCGCAGGCAACCCTCGGCAAGAGCGGCTGCGCGCTCCTACGGCTCCGTCAGATGTACGAGAGCGGCCTTCAATTCGTTTCTCGCCCGGTGGATATACGTCTTCACGGTTCCGAGCGGGATCTCCATCACCTGCGCAATTTCATCGTACGCGTAGCCCTCGATGTGCCGCAGGAGGATCGCGGTTCGGTATTCGGGTCGCAGCTGTCCGATGGCCGCTTCGATCTCGGAGCCGAGTTCACGGGCCTCGAGGAGTTCATCGGGTCGTTCATCACCCGAGACCAGCGTGATTTCCGTCGCGGCCTGCCGGTCCGGGGTCACCGCGTCCGGCGCGCCGTGCATGGAAACGACATCGAGTTCCTTCCTGCGCAGATGATCTATCGTCAGGTTGTAGCCGATCTTGAAGAGCCAGGAGGAAAACTTGTAGGAGGGATCGTAGCGGCGGAGATTGTTCAACGTGCGGACGAACGTCTCCTGGGCCAGGTCCTCCGCCAGTTCCCGGTCCCGCACCATCCGGAAGATGAGAGAGAAGACGGGACGTTCGAACCGGAGCACGATCTCGCGCGCCGCCCGTTCATCGCCGCGGAGGCACATCTCCACCAGCGTCTGCTCGCTGTGATCCGAGTATTTCACTCGATTCTGCCCCTCCGGGTCGCGGCGGCGGGCCGCCGCCGGCCGGCTCGCCGCGACCGACGCGGCATGCCGGGTTCCGGCCCTTCCTACACGGCTCCGCGACCAATATGCGCGCCGAAGGCCGTTGCCGGCATGCGCCGACCCCATCCCGGGGCGGACGATGCTAACGCTGGCAGCCGGCACAGAAGAACGAACTCCGTCCGGCCTGCACGATCCGACGGATCGGTCGGTCGCAAGCGGGGCACGCGACTCCCTCGCGCCCGTAGACGTCCAGCCGCGTCTGAAATGAGCCCGAGCGGCCGTTGACGGCGCGATAGTCCCGCAGCGTCGTTCCCGCGCTCTCGAGCGCCTCGCGGAGGACCGCCCGCACCCCCCGATGCAGCCGGCGCACGTCCTGCGGGTCGAGCGACCCCGCCGGTCGGCGCGGGTCGATCCTCGCGCGGTACAACGCCTCACTGGCGTAGATGTTCCCCAGGCCCGCGACGCGCCGCTGGTCCAGCAGCGTGTTCTTGATCGGCGCCCGCAGCGGCGCGACGATGCGAGCCAGACGGGCGGCGGTGAACGTTCGACCAAGGGGCTCCGGTCCGAGCGCGGCCTCGCGGGTCTTCCATGCCTCGAGCGTCAGCAGGTCGAAGCCGCCGAGGCGGCGGACATCGTCGTAGAAGAGCGTCCGGCCATCGTCGAGTTCGAGGTCGAGGCCCGGATGCCGGAAATCTGCGGGGTCCGGACGTTGCGGGGCGAGGGCGAAACGGCCGGTCATGCGGACCTGGACGCGCATCAGCCTCTCAACCGGACCGTCGATGCCGTCCGCCCCATGGAGTGGGAAGAGCAGGAACTTGGCCCGGCGGTCCACGTCTCCGAAGGTGCGTCCGAGCACGGCGCGGGAGAACGACCGCGCCGAAAGCCCTCCGAGGATCAGGTCGTCGTGATGGACCCGGGTGCAGCGGATCCGCCGGCCACGGAGGAGCGGGGCGAGATCCCGGCGCATCGTCTCGACCTCGGGGAGTTCCGGCACGATGACGCGCTAGCCACCCGAGGTCGTACTTGAGGGACGGATTCGCGCCGACTCGTCGGGCCCGAGCCGGCCGGGATCCAGTTCGTGCCAGCCGATGTCGGATCGCGAATGGGCGCCATCAAATCGGATCCGGGCCGCGGCCACGCGGCTGCGCCGCGCCGCTTCTTCGAGCGTCCCGCCGAACCCGGTGATCCCGAGCACCCGGCCTCCGGCGGTGACCAGCCGACCCTCCCTCATCGCGGTCCCGGCGTGAAACACCCTCACCTCGGCGGGGTCGAAGGCCGGTATCTCGATCGGCCGCCCGGAATCCGAGCTCTCCGGGTATCCGGCGCTCGCCAGCACGGTGACGAGCGCGTGCCCGGGAGCGGCTTCGGGACGCCAGCCGGCGAGCGAGTCACCGTGCGCAACCCGCAGCATCGGCTCGAGCAGGTTCGAACGCGTGAGCGGGAGGACGACCTGCGTCTCCGGATCTCCCATCCGACAGTTGAACTCGACGACGCGCGGCCCCGCGGCGGTCAGCATGAGCCCCGCGTACAGGAAGCCGCGATAGGGGGCGCCGGACTCCGCCATCGCCTCGAGCACCGGCTGCGCGATCTCGCGCCGCACCTCGTCGATGAAATCCGGATCCGCGGGAGCCGCGGGGGAGTACGCCCCCATGCCGCCGGTGTTCAGGCCGCGGTCTCCCTCCCCGACCCGCTTGTAGTCGCGGGATGTGAGCAGCGGGACGGCGCGCTCCCCGTCCGCCACGAAGAAGACGGACAGCTCCACTCCACGCATGAACTCCTCGATCACGACCCGTCCGCCCGCGTCCCCGAACTTGCGGTCGACCATCATCTCCTCGATCGCCGTCCGGGCTTCACCGCGCGTTTCGCAGACGATCGCGCCCTTGCCGGCCGCCAGGCCGGAAGCCTTTACGACGAGGGGCTCCTCGTGGCCCGCGACGTAGTCCAGCGCCGCCGCGGCATCGTCGAACGTCTCGTGATCCGCCGTCGGAACGCCGCAGTCGCGCATCAGCTGTTTGGCGAACGCCTTGGAAGCCTCGAGGCGGGCTCCCGCCCGGTCGGGCCCGAAAACAGGCAGGCCGGCCTCGGCGAAGCGGTCGGCGATCCCCGCCGCGAGAGGCGCTTCGGGTCCGACGACCGTGAGGTCGATGCGCCGCGCCGCCGCGAAGTCGAGGAGACGTCCGATGTCGTCGGCCCCGATGTCGACGAGTTCCGCCGTGTCGAGCATGCCCGGGTTGCCGGGCGCCGCGTAGATCGTGGCGTCCGGCGCGTCGCGGCGGAGACAGTCCGCGAAGGCGTGCTCCCGGCCGCCGCTTCCGATGATGAGGAGGTTCATGGCGGCAGGATGACGCGCCCGTCCCCGCCGGGCAACGGCGGCTAGTCTTCCGCGCGTCCCCTGAAGGCGCCGGTCAGCCGATCCCGCAATCGGTCCACCGCGGCGTCGACCTCGTCGAAGAGTTCGCGAGCGCCGTCCTGATAGCCCTTCGCCGCCTCACGGAGATCCTCGCGATACGGGCGGTCGTCCTTCTCGTCCCGGTGCTGGTACTCGCCCGCGAGAATGCGGTCGTACTCGCCGCTCTCGATCCAGTCGCGCAGTTCGGCCACGCGGATCACCGCGAACGGATGGGTCTGGCCGAGCACGTTGAGCACCTTGTAGACCGCGTCGAGGAGGTCGCCGCCCGCCCGGTACTCGTCCGACTGCGCGATGAACTCGTCCAGGTCCAGGGAGACGCCGCGCCCGCCGCCCGCAAGCTGCATCAGCGCGGACATCGCGACCCGCGGATTCTGCACCGCGAGGAGCCCGGCGCGGTCCGACGAGAGTTCGCTCTTCCGGTACCATTCCATCAGGGCCATGAGGATCGGTCGCAACGCCAGCCCCGCGAGGGTGTATCGGAGGATCACCAGGTTGAGGATCAGGATCAGGAGCGTCCTGTAGAGCACGTGGCCGGACAGAATGTGTCCGACTTCGTGGCCGAGCACGCTCTCGACCTCGTCCTCGGAGAGAATCTCCAGCATCGAGGAGTTGAGGACGATGAACGGCTCGCCGAAACCGACGGCCCCGGCGTTCACGATCGGCGTCTGCGAGACGTAGCACTCCGGCGGCTTCTCCACGTCGAGCACTTCACAGACGCGGGCGAGACGCGCGTGAACCCAGGCGTATTGCGTCTCCGACGTCCGTACCGCGTTCGCCTTGAAGGCCAGTCGGAGCGCGCGCTCTCCGAAGAGCGCGAGGATCTTTCGCAGGGCGAGGTCGAACCCCGGAATCCTGCGGAGCGTATTCAGCGCCGCCCGGTCCGCCGGGTGTTCCCACGAGACCGCGGCGATCTGCGTGAGGATCCGCCTCTGGTGTTCGTCACCTGCCGCCATCAATCACCCCCTGCGCGTCATATCGCGCTCATGGTGAGCCGGCCGATTCGCGGGGCCGGCTTCCGCGCTCCCGGCTCTACGTCCGGCCCCGATTCCCTGTTTCAACTCCGGGACTGCCGCACCCCGCCGCTCAGAGGCGGGCCAGGGCCTGCTCGATGTCCTCCGCGAGGTCGTCACCGTCCTCCACGCCCACCGACAGCCGGACGAGTCCCGGGCCCAGTCCGATCTCCCGCTTCTTTTCGTCGGGGACCGAGGCGTGGGTCATCGAAAAGGGAACGCATACCAGGCTTTCGACCCCGCCGAGACTCTCGGCCAGTTGGAACACCTGCGTGAGTCCGGCGAAGCGGTTGGCCCGTTCTTCCGTGCCCAGATCGAAGCTCACCATGGAGCCGAAGTCGCGCATCTGACGTCTGGCCAGGGCGTGCTGGGGGTGGTTCGCCAGGCCGGGATAAAGGACGGATTCGACTTCGCCGTGCCCCTGGAGGACATCGACGACCCGTTGCGCGTTCCGGCAGTGGGCCGGCATGCGCAGGTGCAGCGTCTTCGTGCCGCGGAGGACGAGCCAGCAGTCGAAGGGGCCGGGGATGGCCCCGCTCGTCTTCTGCTGAAAGCTGAACCCTTCGGCGAGCTCCCCGGAGTTCGTGACCAGCGCGCCACCGATCATGTCGCTGTGTCCGTTGAGAAACTTCGTCGTCGAGTGCATCACGACATCGGCGCCATCGTCGAGCGGGCGCTGGAGAAAAGGGGTCGCAAACGTGTTGTCGACGGACAATACGGCCCCCGCGTCGCGAGCGATCGCGGCGCACGCCGCAATATCCGTGATCGTCATCGTCGGGTTGCTCGGCGTTTCCACGTGGACGAGGCGCGTCTCCGGGCGGATCGCGGCGCGAACCTGATCGAGATCTCCCGTGTTCACAAAATCGAAGTCGACGCCGAACCGCTCCCACACGTGTCGCAGCATGCGATCGACGCCCCCGTAGACGTCCGCGCCGCAGATGAGGTGGTCGCCCGCGTTGAGCACCGTCTTGACGATGGCTTCCGTCGCCGCGAGACCCGAGGAGAACGCCGCGCCGTACCGCCCGTTCTCGAGAGCGGCCAGGTTCGCCTGCAGGGCTTCGCGGGTGGGGTTCCTGACCCGCGCGTAGTCGTAGCCCTCGCGCGGCGAGCCGACGGCGTCCTGCACGTAGGTCGATGTCTGGAAGATAGGCGTCATGATCGCCCCGGTCGTGGGATCGGGGCGCTGCCCGGCGTGGATGGCCCGGGTTCCGAACCGTCGGGCGGCTGGGTCCACGTCTTCATCTCCGGCTCGGGTAGAGGCAGACGACGCGTGGCACGACGCATCGCGGATCCAGTGTAGTGTCGCAAAGTATTCCCGCCGTGCGGCGAGGGCGACCGGAGCCGTCGCCGCAAGCCGCGCGGACGCCCAACCATTAAGATCCCGCGTCCATCTCACCGTTCGTGGAGAACAGCGTGTCAGGGTCACTCATCGTTTCTGCTTCAGGCATTCGCGGCATCGTCGGACGAGGGCTCACGCCCGACATCGCGGCCCGCTACGGTGCCGCCTTCGCCAGCCACATCGCCGCCGGAGCTCCCGGCGGGGGGCACGTCCTGATCGGCCGTGACAGCCGTGTCTCCGGGCCCGTGCTGCTCGACGCCGTGTCCGCGGGGGTCCGGGCCGTCGGGGTGGACGTGTGCGACCTCGGGATGGTGGCGACGCCCACGGGTCTCCTCGCCGTCGAGGAGGACGAGGCCGCGATCGGCGGACTTCTCGTTACGGCCTCCCACAACCCCGCGCCCTGGAACGGGCTCAAGCTGGTGGCGCGCGAGGGGCGGTTTCTCTCGCCGGCTGCCGGACGGGACGTCCAGCGAAGGTTCGAGGGAGAGATCGAGTACGGTGAGTCTGCGCGCACGGGAGACAGAAACGCGCGGGAAGGCGCCGGCCGCGCCCACGTCGAGCGGATTCTCTCGCTGCCGATCATCGACCGCGAACGCATCGCGTCGAACGCCTTCCACGTCGCACTCGACTGCGTGCGCGGCGCCGGGGGGCCGATCATGCTCCCGCTGCTCCAGAGCCTCGGCTGCCGGGTGAGCGGCCTCGATCTGGAACCCGACGGCCGTTTCCCGCGACCCCCTGAGCCTCTGGTGGAGAACCTCGGGACGCTCTCCGCACGCGTGACGGAAGTCGGCGCGGACGTCGGCTTCGCCGTGGACCCCGATGTCGACCGCCTCGCCCTGGTGGACGAGAACGGGCGTCCCGTGGGCGAGGACTGGACCCTCGCGCTGGCCGTCGAACTCGTCGCGGCGCGCGAGCCCGCCCCCGTCGTGACGAACCTCTCCGCCAGCCGCCTGATTCAGGACGCGGCGGATCGCGTCGGCGTGCCACTGCTCCGCACGCCGGTGGCGGAGGCCAACGTCGTCGCCCGCATGCTCGAGGCGGGGAGCTCGATCGGGGGAGAGGGAAACGGCGGCGTGATCTATGCGGGGTTGCACCTCACGCGGGACGCCCCGCTGGCCGCCGCCCTCATCCTGCAGTTTCTCGCGGAGAGCCGTTCCACGCTCGGCGCAGTGGTCGACGAGCGGGCCTCGTACCGGATTGTGAAGCGAACGATCTCCCGGGATGGACTGGGTGTGGAGGAGGCGCTTGCCGCGATCGCGGCCGCGGCCCCGTCCGGAGCGGAGATGGACCGGCAGGACGGAGTCCGGCTCGAGTGGCCGGATGGGTCGTGGATCCACGCCAGACCGTCCGGAACCGAGCCGATCTTCCGCGTCATGGCGGAGGCGCCGTGCGAAGAACTGGCGGACGAGCGCGCGGACTGGATCGAAGCCCTCGTGCGGCGCGCGGTCTGAGCGGCCGATGTGCGGAATCGTCGGTTATGTCGGGTCAGCGGAGGCGGCCCCTCTTCTCTTGAACGGCCTCCGCCGCCTCGAGTATCGCGGGTACGACTCGGCGGGCCTCGCCGTCCACACCGGTTCCAGGCTCGATCTCCACAAGTGCGCGGGCCGCGTCGACGACCTGGCGGACCGGCTCGTCGACGTCCCCCTTTCCGGCAAGGCCGGAATCGCTCACACCCGCTGGGCGACGCACGGTGCGCCCACCCACGCCAATGCCCACCCGCTGATGGGCGGCCGAGGCGAGGTCGCGCTGGTCCATAACGGCGTGATCGAGAACTGCGACGCACTGCGAACGAAGCTCACCGAACTCGGCCACCGCTTCACGTCGGAGACCGACACCGAGGTCGTCGCGCACCTGATCGAGGAAGCGTTCCAGGGGAACCTCGAGCGCGCCGTCGCCGCCGCGCTGACCCAGGTGGAGGGTACGCTGGGGCTTGCCGTCATGAGCGTGCACGACCCGGGGCGGATCGTCGTCGCGCGCCGCGGCGCCCCACTGCTGCTCGGGATCGGGGAGAAGGGCGAAGAGGCGACCTGGGTGGCCTCGGACGTGGCGGCGGTTCTCGAGCACACCCGCAGCATCGTGTATCTGGAAGACGACGAGATGGCCGTCATCACCTCTTCCGGACACCGGACCGTCGATCTCGGGAGAAACCGCGGCCGCGCCGGCTGGGAGCCCGTCCCGAAGGAAATCAGCCGCGTCGACTGGAACCTCGAGCGGATCGAGAAGGCGGGATACCCCCACTTCATGCTCCGCGAGATTCACGAACAGCCGCACACCGTGCGCGATGCGATGCGGGGCCGGCTGCTGGCGGAGGAAGGCACGGCCCGGCTGGGCGGGCTCGACGAATTCCGCCCGGACATCGACGGTGCCGAGCGCATCATCCTCACGGGGTGCGGGACGAGTTGGCACGCGGCGCTTGTCGGCGAGTACCTGATCGAGACACTCGCGCGCCTCCCGGTCGAAGTGGAGTACGCTTCCGAGTTCCGATACCGGAACCCGATCATCGCTCCGGGGACCCTGGTGGGCGGCATCTCCCAGTCCGGGGAGACGGCGGACACGCTCGCGGCCGTGCGCGAAGCCGGGCGGCTCGGGGCCCCCACCTTCGGAATCGTCAACGTGGTGGGCTCGACGGTCGCGCGGGAGACTCGCGCCGGAATCTATACGCACGCCGGTCCGGAGATCGGCGTCGCGTCCACGAAGGCCTTCGTGGCGCAGGTCGTTTCTCTCGCGCTCCTCGGCCTCATGATCGCGAGGCGGCGCGGGATGAGCCGCGAGGAGGGCCGCGGCTTCGTGCGCGCGCTCCTCGGCCTTCCCGCCCTCATCGAACAGGTGCTGGCAACGGAGGACCACATCCGGCGGGTGGCGGAGGAGTTCGCGTCCGCGCGCAACTTCCTCTACCTGGGGCGGGGTCCGAACTTCCCGATCGCCCTCGAGGGGGCGCTCAAGCTGAAGGAGATCTCCTACATCCACGCCGAGGGATACCCGGCGGCCGAGATGAAGCACGGCCCGATCGCACTCATCGACGAGGACATGCCCGTCGTCTTCATGGCTCCGCGCAGCGCCGTCTACTCGAAGGTGCTCGTGAACATCGAGGAGGTGAAGACGCGCGGCGGCCGCGTGATCGCGCTCGTGACCCGCCGGGAGGACGATCTCGCCCGCAAGGTGGATCACCTGATCCCGGTGCCCGCGACGCTGCCTCTCCTGCAACCGATCGTCAACGTCGTTCCGTTGCAGCTTCTCGCCTACCACATCGCGGTCCTGAGGGGTTGCGACGTGGATCGCCCGCGGAACCTCGCGAAGACCGTGACGGTCGAGTAGCCCTTCGCCGCCGGAACCCCGTGACCGAGCAGAATGAAGGGGTTACAGCGCGAAAGAGCCGGTGGTATGTTTGGGCGTCGCGCCCGCCGCCGCGCCGTGCCCATCAGGCCTGGCCGCCCGGTTGCGCGTTCCACCGGGATCGGGATTGGAAGGGGATGCCAAGCGCCTACCTCCAGGGGATGAAGGATCAGGTCGCACGATACGCCGGCACGTTGCGTGACGTCGTCATCCTCGCGCCCGTCTACGGTTTGTTGATGTTCACGCTCATGAAGGACCCGCGTCTGACCCGACAGCAGCGGATTCTGGTGGATGCGGCCATCGCCTACCTCGTGAGTCCGGATGATGTGATCCCGGAAGATGAGGTCGGACCGTATGGTTTTCTGGATGATGTTTTCTGCTGTGCGTATGTGACGCACCGGATCGGAGAGGAGCTTGGCTGGGATGTGGTGGAGGAGCACTGGACCGGCGAGCGGTCGGCGCTCGAGGTCTCGAACAACCTGCTCGCCCGCGAGCGGGAGCTGCTCGGTGGGGCAGGCGATGACGTTCTCGAATTCGCGGGGCTCCTCGACCGGCGGTCGGATTCCGAGGCGGAACGCCCCCAACTCGTCCTCACCGCGGCCGGCGGGTAGCGCGGGCCGCCGACCGCGGATCGCGGCGGCGCTGGCCGTGCTCGCCGGACTCGTCGGCGCGGAGTCGCTTGACGCCCAGTATCGCCTGACGGCCCCTTCCGGCAGCGTCGTGGAGTTCGAGGCCGACCTCCTCCTCCGCTTCCGGGATCGTTCCGACTCCCTCATGACCGATCTCGTGGAGGACCCTCTCGTGCTCTACTACCGGTCGTTCGGGCGGGAGCTGGACGAATCCGAGGCGCGGGATGCTTGGCCATGGAACGCGGTCGAAGTCGTGACGGATTCGAGCGCCGCGCTCGTGATGCCGGGAAATCTGCGGGAGGCCGGCCGGGCGTACGAGAGCTACGCGGTCCTGCGGATGCACGCCGTGCGTCAGGATCCCGACGTGGCCTGCGACGAGCTCTTCTCACGGGAAGTCGAGGCCGTCGACGGGTTCATCGACGGGTGGGTCGCGGCGCGACTCCTCTTCGGCGGGCCCGCGTACGAGCCGCTCGACGAACTCGCCTTCGCGCGCGAGGCCGGCGTCCTCGCGGGACTCATCCTCGACCGGTCGGACCGCCAGCTCGGTGGTTGCCTGCAGGTCTCCCGTGAACGCCACGCGGAGGAAATCGCCGCATACCGTGCCTGGCGAACGGAACGCTACCTCCCTCAGGGCGGGCGATGAGTCTCCGGCTCTACGACTCCCTTACGCGGCGGCTCCGCCCGTTCAAGTCCCTCGAACCGGGCCGCGTGCGAATGTACACCTGCGGGCCCACGGTGTACGATCGCGCGCATATCGGGAACTTCCGCGCCTTTGCGTGGGAAGACCTGCTTCGTCGCTACCTCCGGTTCAAGGGATACGAGGTCTGCCAGGTGATGAACCTGACGGATGTCGATGATCGGACGATCGCGGCGGCCTCTGCCCGGGGCGTGCCGCTGGCCGACGTCACCGATCCCGTGATCGAGATGTTCATCGAGGACTGGGAGACGCTCGGGCTCGAGGAACCGGAGCATCGGCCGCGGGCGACCCGCTTCGTCGAGGGGATGATCCGGCTGATTGAAGCCCTCTCCGAGCGGGGACTCACCTACGAGAGCGAGGGTTCCGTATACTTCGCGATCGGGCGTGCGCCCGAATACGGGCGGCTGGCGGGGATCGACTGCGCGGGACTCGCGGCCGCCGGCAGGGCCGCGGGGGATGAGGAGTACGACAAGGACGACCCGAGAGATTTCGTCCTCTGGAAGGGCGGCGACCCCGACGCCGATGGGGCCGTGGCGGTGTGGGATTCTCCGTGGGGGCCGGGCCGGCCGGGCTGGCACCTCGAGTGCTCGGCGATGGCGATGCACCACCTGGGCGAAACGCTCGACATCCACACCGGAGGAATCGACAACCTCTTCCCGCATCACACCAACGAGATCGCACAGTCGGAAGGGGTGACGGGGAAGACGTTCTCGGAGTTCTGGCTCCATGCCGAACACCTTCTGGTCGAAGGCCGGAAGATGTCGAAGTCGCTCGGCAACTGCTTTACGATCCCGGAACTCGTCGACCGCGGACACGCGCCCTCGGCGGTCCGGTATCTGCTGCTCAGCGGACATCATCGGGCCCAGCTGAACTTCACCTTCGACGGCCTGGAGGCCGCGGCGAAGGCCGTGAACCGCCTGTACGAGTTCAGGAACCGGCTGCGCGAGGCCGGCGAGGCGGAGACCGATGCCTCGACCGATCTCGGAGATGTCGCGGCGCGAGCGCGTGCTGCGTTCGAAGCCGCGATGGACGACGACCTGAACGTGAGTGAAGCACTTTCCGCGGTGTTCGGACTCGTCCGGGAAGCGAATCACCTGCTCGACCGCGCCCATCCTCGAGCCCCGTCGGGCGTGGAGGCGGCGCTTGCCATGATCGACGCGTTCGATCGCGTCTTCGGGGTGCTCGCCGTGCGGGACCGCGAGTCATCCGGTGGCGACGACGAACTCGTCGCATGGGCCACGGCTCGCGTCGGGGAACGCGAACGCGCCCGAACGAACCGGGACTTCGCAAGCGCCGACGCGATTCGCGCCGAGCTCGAGTCCCGCGGGGTGAGCGTGGAGGATCTGGCGGAGTTCACTCGCCTTCGGATCGGGGGTCGCACGATCCAGGTGCCGCGTCCGCTCCGGGCGATAAAATGAGGGCACGGCGGCCTCGAATGGCGACCGAATCGGGTGCCCGAAAACACCTTGACGGTCGGCCACGCGTACCCCTATGTTAGAAGACTGTTGTGCGGAAGGGTCGCTGGCGTAGCTCAACCGGTAGAGCGTCGGATTTGTAATCCGGAGGTTGTGGGTTCGAGTCCCACCGCCAGCTCGGTCGAGTCGGACGAACAGCCGCCCCGAAGCGGCGAACCCTGGAACTTATCGATCGGGCGTCGATCGGGCGCCAGGTACCGGCGGTGGGGTACCGAAGCGGCCAAACGGGGCAGACTGTAAATCTGCTGGCTTATGCCTTCGGAGGTTCGAATCCTCCCCCCACCACCTTCACGAGACCACTGACGAAACAAAGGGCGTAGCCCGCGCGCGAGCAAGAGGAGCATCCGTCGCGGGGCCACTCCGCCGAACCCGTAGTCCGAGAGGAGAACGAGGGGCGATGGCGAAGGAAAAGTTCGAGCGAACGAAGCCGCACGTGAACGTGGGGACGATCGGGCACGTGGACCACGGGAAGACGACGCTGACGGCGGCGATCACCCAGGTACAGGCACAGAAGGGATACGGGGAGTACGTGGCGTTCGATCAGATCGACAAGGCTCCGGAGGAGCGGGAGCGGGGGATCACGATCGCGACGGCTCACGTGGAGTACGAGTCGGCGGGGCGACATTACGCACACGTGGACTGCCCGGGCCACGCGGACTACGTGAAGAACATGATCACGGGCGCGGCGCAGATGGACGGCGCGATCGTGGTGGTGTCGGCGGCGGACGGACCGATGCCGCAGACGCGGGAGCACATTTTGTTGGCCCGCCAGGTGAACGTGCCGTACATCGTGGTGTTTTTGAACAAGGTGGACCAGGTCGACGACGAGGAGTTGCTGGACCTGGTGGAGCTGGAGGTACGGGAGCTTCTGAGCGAGTACGAGTTTCCCGGCGATGACGTGCCGGTGGTACGTGGCTCGGCGCTGCAGGCTTTGGAGAGCGGGGATCCGTCGGCGTCGGAGACGGCGTGCATCGGGGAGTTGATGGAAGCGTTGGACAGCTACATCCCGGTTCCGGAGCGCGCGACGGACAAGCCGTTCCTGATGCCGGTGGAGGACGTGTTCACGATCACGGGTCGCGGGACGGTGGTGACGGGCCGGATCGAGCGCGGGGTGGTCAAGACGGGCGAGGGCGTGGAGCTGGTGGGCCTGGGCTCGGAGAAGAAGACGGTGGTGACGGGCGTGGAGATGTTCCGGAAGATCCTGGACGAGGGTCAGGCGGGGGACAACGCGGGGCTTCTGCTTCGCGGGGTGGCGAAGACGGAGGTGGAGCGGGGGATGGTGGTCGCTCACCCTCGGTCGATCACACCGCACCGGAAGTTTTCGGCGGAGGTGTACGTGCTGACGAAGAACGAGGGCGGGCGGCATACGCCGTTCTTCAACGGGTACCGTCCGCAGTTCTACTTCCGGACGACGGACGTGACGGGCTCGGCGGAGCTGCCCGAGGGGGTGGAGATGGTGATGCCGGGGGACAATGTGAATATGGCGGTGGAGCTGATCGCGCCGATCGCGATGGAGGAGAACCTCCGGTTCGCGATCCGCGAGGGAGGCCGGACGGTGGGCGCCGGGGTCGTCACCGCCATCCACGACTAGGAAACGAAAATGAGGGTTCGGATTACGCTCGAATGCACGGAGTGCAAAGAGCGCAACTATTCGACGACGAAGAATCGGCGGACCCATCCGCAGCGGGCCGAGCAGAAGAAGTACTGTCGCCGCTGCAACGGACATAAAATGCACAAAGAAACACGGTAAGGGGTTCGATTGGCCGGCATCGTCAGAAGAACCCAGGAGTTCGCGGAACAGGTACAGGTCGAGATGCGTCGGGTCACATGGCCCGACAAGGATCAGTTGCGCGGTGCAACGATCGGCATCCTGATCTTCGTCTTCATCATGGCCATCGTCATCGGGGCCATGGATTCGGTCTTCGCGGCGGCGGTGCGATTCATCGTCAGGTCGTTCGGTGGTTGAGTCCGCGGGCGCGGGAGCCGCGCAGACCGGTCCGCCCGAGGACGCGCCGCGCTGGTACGCGCTGCAGACGTACTCGGGCCACGAGAAGAAGGTGAAGACGCTTCTGGAGCAGAAGATCCAGGAGTACGGGGATGAGCCTCCGATTCGTGAGGTCATCGTCCCCACGCAGGAAGTCGTCGAGATCAAGGGAGGGAAGCGCGTCAAGTCGACGAAGCGGCTCTACCCGGGCTACGTGCTGATTCAGATGCTGCTGGACCAGAACACGATGTACGTCGTCAACAACGTCCCCGGCGTCATCAAGTTCGTGGGGAGCGGGAAAGACCCCCAGCCGCTCAAGACCGAGGAGATGAACAAGATCCTCGGCATCGCGGACGAACTCGAGCAGGCGAGTCCGGAAACGGAGATCCCCTTCCGGCCGGGGCAGGTCGTGGAAGTCATGGAAGGACCGTTCAGCGATTTCAGCGGAACGGTGGAGGAAGTGTTTGCGGAGAAGGGCAAGGTGCGCGTGCAGGTGAGCCTGTTCGGACGCCCGACCTCGGTTGAACTGGACTACACGCAGCTGCAGGGGTTCTGATGCCGCCGAAGAAACAGGTTACCGGATTCATCAAGCTGCAGATTCCGGGGGGGCAGGCGAATCCGGCCCCGCCCGTGGGTCCTGCCCTGGGCCAGCACGGCCTCAACATCATGGACTTCTGCAAGGCGTTCAACGCGCAGACCCAGCAGGAAGCCGGCACGATCATCCCGGTCGAGATCACGGTCTACAAGGACCGGACGTTCAGCTTCATCACCAAGACGCCGCCGGCGGTGGAGCTGCTCAAGAAGGAACTCGGTCTCGAGTCGGGTTCTCCGGTTCCGAACCGCGAGAAGGTCGGCAAGGTCACGGACGACCAGCTGCGCAGGATCGCCAGGATCAAGATGAAGGATCTCAACGCGGCCGATGAAGAGGCCGCGATGCGGATGATCGCGGGCACCGCACGATCCATGGGGATCGAGCGGGCCGACTGATCGGGAGAGACCGGGAAACATGCCGAAACACGGCAAGAAATACCGCTCCGCCGTAGAGGCCGCTCCGTCGAACGGCGCCCTCGCGCCGCGCGAGGCGCTCGAGCGCGTGCAGAAAACGGCGTTCGCGAACTTCGACGAGACGGTCGAGGCCGCGGTGCGCCTCGGCGTGGACCCGCGCAAGGCGGACCAGATCGTGCGCGGCACGGTCATCCTGCCTGCGGGCACGGGCCGCAAGGTGCGCGTGCTCGCCCTCGTGAAGGCGGACCGGGAGGCCGAGGCGAAGGAGGCCGGCGCGGACTACGCGGGGACCGACTACATCGAGCAGATTCAGGAGGGCTGGCTCGATTTCGATGTGGCGATCGCGACGCCGGATCTCATGAAGGACGTTGCCAGGCTGGGCCGGATCCTCGGCCCGCGGGGCCTCATGCCCACGCCGAAGGCCGGCACGGTCACCATGGACGTGAGTCGGGCCGTGCGCGAATCGAAGGCGGGCAAGATCGAATTCCGCGTGGACCGTACCGGCAACGTACATGCGCCGATCGGAAAAGTGAGCTTCGAACTCGACCAGCTGAACGAGAATCTCGATGCCCTCATGGACGAGATCGTGCGGTTGAAGCCCGCCGCGGCGAAGGGCCGGTATGTGAAGAGCGTGACCGTGACCAGCACGATGGGTCTCGGTGTTTCCGTCGACGAGGACCTGTACCGATAGATCCATGAGACTCGAAGAAAAGCAGCGCGTCACGCAGGAACTCACTGCGCAGATCGAAGAGAGCGGGACGATTTACCTGACCGACTTCACCGGGCTGAACGTGAAGGCGATCACGGATTTCCGAACGCGACTCCGAGACGAGGGCCTGAGCTATCGGGTCGTGAAGAACACCCTCATGAAGCGGGCGCTCGAGGATCTGGATCTCCCGGATCTGAGCGCCCATCTCGAGGGTCCGACGGGACTCATCCTCAGCGACGCCGACCCGGTCGCGCCGGCCAGGGTCCTGAAGGAATTCGCGAAAGCGAACGAGGATCGGCCGGTGGTGAAGGTCGGCGTCATCAATCGGGTGGAGACATCGCCGGAGGAAGTGGGGCGCATCGCCGATCTTCCGTCGCGCGAGGTTCTGCTCGGCGCCATCGCGGGCGGGCTCACGGCGAGCGTCGGCGGCATGGCCGGCGCTCTGAATGCGCTCTTCCGCGATATCGCAGACATGATCGAACAGGTCGGAAGGAAGAACGAGTCCGCCTGAAGTGGGGCGCATGCCCGTGACGTGCGGGCGTGTGGAATGCATACAGGATCCAGGGAACGGAAGAACATGTCCAAAATCGACGACCTTCTGCAGCAGATCGGCTCGCTGACGGTGCTCGAAGCCGCCGAGCTGAAAGACAAGATGGAGGAGACCTTCGGCGTGTCGGCCTCGGCGCCGGTCGCCGTCGCCGCCGCTCCCGGCGGCGCAGGGGACGCCGCCGAGGAGGAGCAGACGGAGTTCGATGTCGTCCTCACGGCGGTGGGCAGCAAGAAGATCCAGGTGATCAAGGTCGTGCGCGAAGTGACGAGCCTGGGTCTCAAGGAAGCGAAAGCCGTCGTCGACAACGCCCCCGGACCCGTCAAGGAAGGCGTGTCCAAGGAGGAGGCGGAGGAGATCAAGGCCAAGCTCGAAGAGCAGGGCGCCACGGCGGATCTCAAGTAGCCGCGCTGAAGAGCGTGGCAGGCCCCGGCGTCGATCATCCGGTCGGTTCCGGACTGCGGAGAGACCGCAGCCGGGCCGATGACGCAGGGGTCCGACCTCACACCGTGCACGAACCGGCGCGACCGCTTCCGGGCGGTCTCCGGTATTTCCGCATCTCCCATGTACTCGCGGGGTTCTCCGCGGGAGGTACGATTTGACGGCCAACGGCAGACCTGCGGTCTCGTTCGACAAGCTCGCCCGCCCCATGCACATGCCGCATTTCCTGGACGTGCAGCGGGAGGCGTTCGAGCGTCTGCTGCAATCGAAGGCGATGGAGGAGGAGCGCCGGGACCTCGGTCTCGAGCGTGTGTTTCGGGAGATCTTCCCGATCACGGACGTCAACGAGAACTTCTCGCTGGAGTTCGTCAGCTACTCTCTCGGAGACCCGAAGTACGAGGTCGAGGAGTGCATCGAGCGCGACATGACCTACTCCGCGCCGCTGAAGGCGCGGCTCCGGCTGGTCATCTTCGAGACGGTCGGCAAGGACGACGAAAAGCGTCCCGGCGATATCCTGGAGAAGGAAGTCTATCTCGGGGATCTGCCGCTCCTGACGGAGCAGGGAACGTTCGTCGTGAACGGAGCGGAGCGGGTCATCGTGAGCCAGCTTCACCGTTCCCCCGGCGTCGTATTCGAAGAGACGCTGCACCCCAACGGCACGCGTCTTTTCTCGTCGCGGATCATCCCGTTCCGCGGATCCTGGGTCGAATTCACCCTCGATATCCACGACGTCATCCACGTCCACATCGACAAGAAGAAGAAATTCCCCGCTACCGCACTTCTACGGGCGTTCGGCTACGGGCGGGACGTGGACATCCTCGAGTGCTTTTGCCGGCGTCGGCTCGTGCGGATCGACGCGGAGGATGATGATGAGGCGTCGACGCATCGCGAGGTTACGGGCACGCTGGTGGCCCGGAGCATCGCGAACCCGGACTTCGGGGAGGACCCCGAGGCGCTGGAACTGCGCGGCTACGAGCCCGCGCCGGACGCCCCGCACTGGCTGGCGGACGACCTTCCCGGCGCGGATGGCGGGGAGCCGGTTGCGGCTCTCGGTGATCCGCTCGATGCGGAGTTGATGCAGCGCATCCTCGATCAGGAGATCACAAGTGTCGAGGTGTTCGAGGAGGAAGATGCCTTCATCGTGCGCCGTGGGGAGACGCTGAGCGAAGAAGCCCTCGAACGCCTCGTGCGCGCGGGTGTGTCCGAGGTGGAGGTGTACTCGAGCGCGACGTTCGTACCGCTGCGCGGGACCTACGAGGACCTCGCGATGCGCCGCGACTGGAGTTCGAGTCCGCAACTCGCCGCCGATGTCGTGGCCGAGGACACCGGAGAAGTCCTGGCCGAGAAAGGGGCGCGCTTCGATTCGAGTCTGTTCGCGCAACTCAAGGCGGAGAAGGCTCGCGAGGCCCTGGTGTTCACGGGCGGTCCGCGCGGGGAGTCCCCGCTGCTGCGCAATACGCTCGCGAAGGATCCGACGGCGAGCGAGGCGGCCGCGCTTCACTCCATCTATTCTCTCGTCCGGCCCGGCGAGGCGCCGAACCTGGCGACGGCCCGGGGCGCGCTCGACCGGCTCTTTTTCAACCCCAAGCGATACGACCTGGGCCGGGTGGGGCGACACAAGATCAACCACCGGCTCAAGGACGTGTACCGGCTGCTCGGCCTCGATATCCCCGCGGGCGATCTCGTGGTGTTGGACCCGTCCGACTTCGTGGCGATCGTCCGCTACCTGGTCGAACTGCACGAGGGCCGCGGATACACGGACGACATCGACCACCTGGGGAACCGCCGCGTGCGGTCCATCGGCGAGCTCATCGCGAACCAGTTTTCCGTCGGACTGTCGCGCATGGCCCGCCTCGTCCGCGAGCGGATGTCGATCAACAGCGACCCCGAGAAGATCTCCATCGACGACCTCGTGAACGCGCGTACGGTAAGCGCCGTCATCCAGGCCTTCTTCGGGAGTTCGCAGCTCAGCCAGTTCATGGATCAGACGAACCCGCTCTCCGAGCTCACGCACAAGCGACGCCTGAGCGCGCTGGGTCCGGGCGGGCTGACGCGGGAGCGCGCGGGCTTCGAGGTGCGGGACGTGCACTACTCGCACTACGGGCGGATGTGTCCGATCGAAACCCCGGAGGGGCCGAACATCGGGCTCATCACGTCGGTGACCACCTACTCCCGCCTGAACGAGCTGGGCTTCCTCGAGACCCCCTACCGCAGGGTGGTGAACGAGCGGGTCTCCCAGGACGAAATCGTCTGGCTCTCGGCGAGCGAAGAGGAGGAATACTCCGTCGCGCAGGCGAACGCCGAACTCAACCCCGATGGGACGTTCGCCCGCTCGCTCGTCCTCTGCCGGCGGCGCGACGACTATCCGCTGCTGCCGCCGGAGGAGATCGACTTCATGGATGTCGCGCCCGATCAGCTGGTGGCCGTGTCGCCCGCGCTCATTCCGTTCCTCGAGCACGATGATGCGAACCGGGCGCTGATGGGGTCGAACATGCAGCGGCAGGCCGTGCCGCTCCTCTTCCCCGAGCGTCCGCTCGTGGGTACGGGCCTGGAGGGCAAGGTGGCCCGGGACTCCGGCGCGGTGGTACTTGCGCGCCGCGCCGGGACGGTGACGCGGGTCACGGCGGACGAGGTCGAGGTCGACACCGGCAAGCCCCGACGGGCGGCCGGCGAGATCCCGCTCGCCCGCCTCACGCAGTACGACTCCTATCGGCTCAGGAAGTTCTGGCGCACGAATCAGGACACGGCGATCAACCAGCGGCCGATCGTCCGGGTCGGGGACCGCGTGGAAGCGGGCGACGTGATCGCGGACGGTGCCGGCACGGACGGCGGCTCGCTCGCGCTCGGACGTAACGCGCTTGTCGCGTTCATGCCCTGGTTCGGCCACAATTTCGAGGACGCCATCGTGATCAGCGAGAAGCTGGTCAAGGGGGACGTCTACACGTCGGTCCACATCCAGGAACTCGAACTCCACGTCCGGGACACGAAGCGCGGGATGGAGGAGATAACGCGCGAGATCCCCAACGTGGCCGAGGAAGCGCTCGTCGACCTCGACGACCGGGGGATCGTCCGCATCGGTGCCGCGGTCCGCTCGGGGGACATCCTCGTCGGCAAGATCACCCCGAAGGGGGAGACCGAGCTTTCCCCCGAAGAAAAGCTGCTGACGGCGATCTTCGGCGAGAAGGCGAAGGATGTGAAGGACAGTTCGCTGCGCGTTCCCCCCGGCGTCGAGGGGACCGTGATCGACGTCAAGATCTTCTCGAGGCGGATCGACGATCCGCTCCTGGAACGGGAGCACGGCGAGCGAATCGCCGAACTGCGCGAGGGCGAGCGCGAAGAAATCGCACGGGTGATGGAAGCCCGGGACGAGGAGATCCTGGAACTGCTTCAGGGGGAGACGGTCGTTCTCTGCCTCGGCCGGGGTTCCCTCGAACCGCTCTTCGCCGAGGGCACCAAGCTGACGAAGACGAAGCTTCGGAGCATCGACCTGGGAGAGATCGACCTCTCGACGCTGAAGGTGAAGACGGAGAAGTCCAACGACCTGATCCGCCGCGTGGAGGCCGAGGCGCGCACGCGGGTGGAGCGGATACGCGAGCGCACGGAAGAGGGAATCGACAAGATCTTCCAGCCCGACGAGTTGTCCCCGGGCGTCGTCCAGCTCGTGAAGGTCTACCTCGCGGAGAAAAGAAAGATCTCGGTGGGAGACAAGATGGCCGGCCGGCACGGGAACAAGGGCATCATCGCCCGCGTGGTTCCCGAAGAGGACATGCCGGTCCTGCCCGACGGACAGTCCATCGAGATCGTACTCAATCCGCTCGGCGTACCGAGCCGGATGAACGTGGGACAGATTCTCGAGACCACGCTGGGCTGGGCGGCCCGGGCTCTCGGCTTCGAAGCGAATACGCCCGTCTTCCAGGGAGCGACCGAGCATGAGATCGGCGCCCTCCTGAAGATCGGGGGCGCCTGCTGGGCGGCTCGCACGCTCGGATCGGACGTGGAACCGCCCGAAATCTCCTACGAGAAGATCCAGGCGCTCGTCAACGAGATTCAGGCCCGGGAAGGAGACGATCCGGTCTCGGATGACCCGGCCAGTCTCGGACGCACGCTCGACGCCTATCTCGAGGGAGGCGGCGAGCTCGCCTCGTACCTGCGGAGCCTGGCCGCCTTCGTCCTCCGGGTCGTGCGCGATGTCTCGGGCGCGACGACGGCGGCGAAGCTGGAATCCGAGGGCTGGCCGAAGACCGCCGCGCTCTCGGGGCGGCGCAGGATCACCTCGGGTGTGGACGCGGCCGTCGTCGAGCTCATGGAGCGCGCGGGGCTGCGTTCGAACGGCAAGATGAGGCTGCGCGACGGTCGCACGGGCGATGAGTTCGTGGCGGACATCGCGGTCGGCGAGATCTACATGATGAAGCTCTCACACCTCGTCGACGACAAGATCCACGCGCGCTCCATCGGCCCCTACAGCCTGGTCACGCAGCAGCCGCTGGCCGGCAAGGCGCAGTTCGGAGGGCAGCGCTTCGGCGAGATGGAAGTGTGGGCGCTGGAAGCCTACGGTGCGGCCCATACGCTGCAGGAGATGCTGACCGTCAAGTCGGATGACGTGACGGGACGGAGCCGGGTGTACGAGGCGATCGTCAAGGGCGACAACCTGCCCAAGCCGGGGGTGCCCGAGAGCTTCAACGTGCTCGTCAAGGAACTACAGGCGCTGGGGCTGAGCGTGACGCTCGGCGGCGACGAGTCGGAGCCGCTGTTCTAGCGAAACAAGAGGGTGACAGATGATCGATTTTCCGCGAAATCGCAGTGCGGGTTCATCCGAGTTCGACTGGATTCAGATCAAGCTCGCCTCTCCCGAGGAGATCCGCTCCTGGAGTCACGGAGAGGTCACGAAGCCGGAGACGATCAACTACCGGTCGTTCAAGCCGGAACGCGACGGCCTCTTCTGCGAGCGCATCTTCGGGCCGGTCAAGGACTGGGAGTGCCACTGCGGAAAATTCAAGCGGATCCGATACCGCGGCCACATCTGCGACAAGTGCGGAGTCGAGGTCACGCTGTCCAAGGTTCGACGCGAGCGGATGGGTCACATCGAACTCGCGGTCCCCGTGGCCCATATCTGGTTCTTCAAGACGCTTCCTTCGCAGATGGGCTACCTGCTCGGGATGAAGCTGCGGGATCTCGAGAAGGTCATCTACTACGCCGCGCACGTCGTCACCGAGCCGGGCCGGCAGGATGTCGAGTTCAAGCAGGTTCTGGAAGAGGATGAGTACTGGGAGCTGACGGACAAGGCGCGCGAGGAGGGAGATACCGAATTCCGCGCCGAAATCGGGGCCGAAGGGATCCGGACGCTGCTCGGGCAGCTCGACGTCGACGAACTCGCCGAGCAGCTGCGCTACGAGGTCGTGCACGAGACCTCGAAGCACCGGAAGAAGAAGAAGCTCAAGCGGCTCAAGGTGATCGACGCGATCCGCAACAGCGACGACGAGGTCTCGAAGCGCAACAGCCCCGAGCACATGATCATGGATGTGATTCCGGTGATCCCGCCGGATCTGCGTCCCCTCGTCCCGCTGGATGGCGGACGGTTCGCGACGTCGGACCTCAACGACCTCTACCGTCGCGTGATCAATCGGAACAACCGGCTCAAGAAGCTGCTGGAAATGCGCGCGCCGGAGGTGATCCTGCGCAACGAGAAGCGCATGCTCCAGGAGGCGGTGGACGCGCTGTTCGACAACGGGCGCCGCGGCAAGGCGATTCGCGGAAGGGGCAAGCGGCCGCTCAAGTCCCTGTCGGACATGCTCAAGGGCAAGCAGGGCCGGTTCCGGCAGAATCTGCTCGGAAAGCGCGTCGACTATTCCGGCCGGTCGGTCATCGTCGTGGGTCCGGAGCTCCGGCTTCACCAGTGCGGGCTGCCGAAGAAGATGGCCGTCGAGCTGTTCAAGCCGTTCATCATCCATGAACTCGAGCGGCGGCTGCACGCCGAGACGGTGAAGCGCGCCAAGAAGCTCGTCGAACTCGACGACCCGACGGTCTACGAGGTTCTCGAGGACATCATCAAGGATCACCCGGTGCTCCTGAACCGGGCCCCGACGCTTCACCGGCTGGGGATCCAGGCCTTCGAGCCGGTGCTCGTGGAGGGGAAGGCCATCCGCATTCACCCGCTCGTGTGCGCGGCGTTCAACGCGGACTTCGACGGCGACCAGATGGCGGTTCACGTTCCACTGTCCTTCGAATCGCAGCTCGAGGCGCGGATCCTCATGCTGTCGAGCAACAACATTCTGAAGCCGGCGAACGGTCGGCCGATCGCGTCGCCGTCCCAGGACATGGTCCTCGGCTGCTACTACATGACGAAGGTCCGGCCGGACTTCGACGAATACGAGGCGGGATCGGATCTCCCTCACTTCGCGAGCGCGGACCAGGTTGAAATGGCGCTCGAAGCGGGATATCTGCGCTCGCCCGCGGGGACGCCGGACTACCACCTGCCGATTCGGCTGCTCGTCGACGAAGAGGCCGACGACGGCCAGGTCGAGCGGAAGTGGGTCGTGACCAGCGTCGGGCGCGCCCTCTTCAACGCGATCCTGCCCTCCCGGGTGCCGTACGTGAACGAGACGCTGGGCAAGGGTGCGCTGGGAGACCTCGTCTTCCGGTCGTTCCGGCTCGCGGGACTCGAGGACACCACGTCGTTCCTCGATCAACTCAAGGATTTCGGATTCCGCAACGCGACGAAGGCCGGCGTTTCCATCGGACTCGACGACATGGAAATCCCGACCGAGAAGCAGGAGATCCTCGGAGAGGCCCAGGAGGACGTGAACCGGTTCACGAAGGCGTACCACCGCGGCGTGATCTCCTTCGGGGAACGATACAACAAGGTGATCGATGCATGGACCCACGCGAACAACGACGTCGCCGACGCGATGGTCCGCGGACTCCAGCAATCGAGGCACGGCTTCAACCCGATCTTCATGATGTTCGATTCGGGCGCCCGGGGTTCCCGCGACCAGATCCGGCAGCTCGCGGGAATGCGGGGCCTGATGGCCAAGCCCCAGAAGAAGCTGACCGGCGGCATCGGCGAGATCATCGAGAGCCCGATCCGCTCCAACTTCAGAGAGGGCCTCAGCGTGCTCGAGTACTTCATCTCGACGCACGGCGCGCGGAAGGGGCTCGCCGACACCGCCCTCAAGACGGCGGACGCCGGCTACCTGACGCGCCGGCTCGTCGATGTGGCGCAGGATGTCACGATCATCGAGGAGGACTGCAATACGATCCTCGGGCTCGACGTCACGGCGCTCAAGGAGGGCGAGGACATCATCGAGCCGCTGTCCGATCGCGTCGCCGGCAACATCGCGGCGGAAGCCGTGATCGACCCCATCGACGACGAAGTCATCGTCGAGGCCGGGGACATGATCACGGAGGCGCGGGCACGGGCCATCGATGAGAGCGGCGTCCAGCAGGTTCGCATCAAGTCGGTCCTCACCTGCGAGTCGCGGCGGGGCATCTGCCAGCAGTGCTACGGCCGCAATCTCGCGACGATGGAACTCGTCGACCTCGGTGAGGCGGCGGGAATCCTCGCGGCGCAGTCGATCGGCGAGCCGGGGACGCAGCTCACGCTCAGGACCTTCCACATCGGAGGGACGGCGGCACGGATCGCGGCGCAGACCCAGAGGCGCTCCAAGCTCGAAGGCCGGATCGCATTCGAGCGCGTAACGACCGTCACGAGTCCGTCGGGCGATACGATCGTCACAAGCCGTGAGGGCGAACTTCTCATGAAGACGCCGGACGACCGCATCCTGTCGCGGCTCGCCATCCCCTACGGCGCAACGCTCTTCGTGGAGGACGACACCGACGTGGCGCATGGGGATCTGCTCTTCGGCTGGGACCCCTATTCCGAACCCATCGTGGCGGACAAGAAGGGGAAGATCCGGTTCACGGACATCGTGCCGGAAGAGACGGTTCGCGAGGAACTCGACGAGGCGACGGGGCGCCGTCAGCAGGTCATCATCGACGACCGGGAGAAGAAGCTCCACCCCGTCATCAACATCGTGAGCGGGAAGGGCGCCAAGCTGCGCGAGTTCATCGTGCCGGTCGGCACACAGCTGCTCGTGCAGGATGGACAGGCCGTCAACGCGGGGGAGACGCTCGCCAAGATCAGCCGCGAGGCCTACAAGACCCGCGACATCACGGGTGGATTGCCGCGGGTTGCCGAGCTGTTCGAGGCGCGGAGGCCGAAGGATCCCGCGACGATTACCGAGGTCGACGGGCGCGTATCGTTCGGAGGAATCAAGCGCGGGAAGCGCGAGATCATCGTGACGATGGACGACGGCGAGGAGATGGTGTATCAGATCCCCGTCGGCAAGCACCTCCGCGTGCACGAAGGAGACCTCGTGCGGGCAGGTGACCGGCTCTCCGAGGGTCCGGTGAATCCGCACGACATCCTGCGGGTCCGGGGACCCCGGGCGGTGCAGGAGTACCTGCTCAACGAAATCCAGGAGGTGTACCGCCTGCAGGGCGTACGGATCAACGACAAGCACATCGCGGTGATCGTGCGTCAGATGTTGCAGAAGGTCCGCATCACGGATCCGGGCGGCACGGAATTCCTCGAGGGTGAGCATGTGGATCGGATGGAGTTCCGCGACGCGACGCGCGAGGTCCTCGAAGGTGGAGGCAAACCCCCGCGGGCGGAGCCGATCCTGCTCGGGATCACGAAGTCGAGCCTCACCACGGAGTCCTTCATCAGCGCGGCCTCCTTCCAGGAGACGACGCGCGTGCTTACCGACGCCGCCGTGCGTGGAGCGAAGGACCGCCTCAGGGGGCTCAAGGAGAACATCATCATCGGGCATCTGGTCCCGGCAGGTACGGGGACGCACCGATTCTCCGATATCGAATTCCTCGTGGACGACGCGCTGAAGGAGCAGATCGACTCGATGCGGCGCAGAGTCGTGCCTGAGGAGATGCCCCGGAGCCTCTTCTCGGACCTTCGGGACCAGGCTGAGGAAGACGAGGTCGCAGTGGCGGAGGAGGGCGCGGTTCTGACGACCTGACGTCCGTTCGACACCGAAGCGGGGGGTGCGTTTACGGGATCTCCGCACCCCCTCTCCGCAACGGAAGTTGCTTGACACCGAGAGGCGTCAAGACTACTCTCTCTTGTCTGTCGACCGACCGGTCGGCAGTCGCCGCGGGGGCGGTTCGGATCCGTCCCCGATTTTTTTACCCCCAACGGCCGGGCCCCGAGTTCGGTGATCGGCGCACCGGTGCGGCCGAAGGGAGCGATGGAGCGGGAATGCCGACCATCAATCAGCTGGTCCGCAAGGGCCGCAGGAAGGTCCGGAAGAAGAGCAAGGCGCCGGCACTGGAGGGAAACCCCCAGAAGCGCGGCGTGTGCACGCGCGTGTACACCACGACGCCGAAGAAGCCGAATTCGGCACTGCGGAAGGTCGCCCGCGTGCGACTCACGAACGGATACGAGGTCACCGCGTATATCGGAGGCGAGGGCCACAACCTCCAGGAACACAGCATCGTGCTGATCCGGGGCGGACGAGTGAAGGACCTGCCGGGTGTTCGTTATCACATCATCCGCGGGACCCTCGACGCGTCGGGCGTGGACGACAGGAACCAGGGCCGGTCGAAGTACGGTTCGAAGAAGAGAAAATAGCTCGGAGTCTCTCGGAAATTCGAGCGGGCCGAACACCGTTGGGCCCGGCCTCGGAATCCGTGGCCGGGCTTTATTGCGAAGTCTCCGGATGAACCCGGAGCCGGATATGGCGAAACGAGATGCCACGACGAAACCGTGCCGAACAGCGTGAGGTGATTCCGGACTCCCGATACGGGAGCACGGAGGTCACGAAATTCATCAACATGCTGATGCTGGACGGGAAGAAGTCCCTCGCCGAGCGGATCTTCTACGATGCGATGCAGAACATCGAAATGAAGACGGGACAGCCGGCGATGAACGTGTTCCGGCAGGCGCTGCAGAACGCGAAGCCGATCCTCGAGGTTCGGAGCCGGCGCGTAGGTGGCGCGACGTACCAGGTACCGATGGAAGTGTCGTACCGGCGGCGCGATTCACTCGCGCGCCGATGGCTCGTGCAGCACTCGCGTGCCCGCTCCGGCAAGACAATGGCGCAGCGGCTCGCCGGTGAACTGCTCGACGCCGCCCGCGGCGACGGGGGGGCGGTGAGGAAGAAAGAGGACGTGCACCGGATGGCGGACGCGAACAAGGCGTTTGCGCACTACCGCTGGTAATGGGTCCGTCCGGCACCCGAGGTTCGGCAGATAGAGACCAATAGATCGACTCATGGAGAGAAGAACGCCGCTCGAGCGGCTTCGGAATATCGGCATCATGGCGCACATCGATGCCGGAAAGACGACGACGACCGAACGGGTGCTGTTCTACACCGGCCGGACGCATCGCTTGGGCGAAGTGCATCATGGCGACGCGACGATGGACTGGATGGAGCAGGAGCAGGAACGCGGCATCACGATTACATCGGCCGCCACCACCTGTAACTGGACGCACGACGGCGAACCCTACCGCATCAACATCATCGACACGCCGGGGCACGTCGACTTCACGGTCGAGGTGGAGCGCAGCCTTCGCGTGCTCGACGGTGCGGTGGCCCTCTTCTGCGCCGTCGGCGGCGTGGAGCCGCAGTCCGAGACGGTATGGCGGCAGGCCGACAAGTACGGTGTCCCCCGCATCGCGTTCGTCAACAAGATGGACCGCGTCGGCGCCGACTTCATGAACGTCGTCCGGATGATGCGCGACCGCCTGGGTGCGAACGCGCATCCGCTTCAGATCCCCCTCGGCGAGGGTGAACTCTATACGGGCATGGTCGACCTCATTCGCGAGGTCAAGGTCGTCTACGACGATGAATCCCTGGGCGCGCGCTGGACCGAAGGCCCCGTGCCGGACGCCCTGGTGGACGAGGTGGCGGAGTTGCGGAGCGCCCTCATCGAGGCCGCGGTCGAATACGACGAACCCATGCTCGAGAAGTACCTCGAAGGGGAAGAGCTCACCGAGGATGAGATCCGCGGTGCCGTGCGGAAGGCGACGCTGGCCAACGGGATCACGCCGATCCTGTGTGGCTCCGCCTTCAAGAACAAAGGCGTGCAGCGCCTGCTCGACGCCGTGATCGACTTCCTCCCCTCTCCCCTCGATGTCCCTCCCGTCACCGGCCACCTCCCCCAGCAGGATGAGACGGAGGTCGAGCGTGCAGCCGACGAAGAAGCGCCGTTTGCGGCCCTCGCGTTCAAGATCGCGACCGATCCGTATGTGGGACGTCTGACGTACTTCCGAGTCTATTCCGGAACGGCGAAAGCCGGCTCGAAGGCGCTGAATTCGTCCAGGGGGCGGAAGGAGCGCTTCGGCCGGTTGCTCCAGATGCACGCGAACAAGCGCGAGGAGCGCGACGAAGTGTTCGCGGGCGACATCGCGGCCGCGATCGGACTCAAGCATACGCGGACGGGAGATACGCTCTCGTCGGCGACCGATCCGATCGTGCTCGAGTCGATGAGCTTCCCCGAGCCCGTGATCCGGGTGGCGATCGAGCCCCGGACGAAAGCGGACCAGGAGAAGCTGTCGGGGGCTCTCGCGAAGCTTGCCGAGGAAGACCCCACATTCCGCGTCTACACCGACGAGGAGACGGGGCAGACGATCATCAGCGGGATGGGCGAACTCCATCTCGAAATCATCGTCGACCGGCTCCAGCGCGAGTTCAGGGTCAACGCGAACGTCGGCCGTCCGCAGGTCGCCTATCGCGAGACGATCCGCAAGGCCGTCCGCAAGGTGGAAGGCCGCTTCGTGCGGCAGTCCGGCGGCCGCGGACAGTTCGGGCACGTGATCATCAACCTCGAGCCCACGGATCCCGGCGGCGGCTTCATCTTCGACTCCGAGATCCGGGGCGGCAACGTGCCCCGCGAGTACGTGCTCTCGGTGGAACAGGGGATTCGCGAGGCGCTGGATTCCGGGATCGTCGCCGGCTACCCGATCATCGACATCAAGGCCACGCTGATCGACGGCTCGTACCACGAGGTCGATTCCAGCGAGATGGCCTTCAAGATCGCGGGCTCGATCGCGCTCAAGGAAGGTGCGCGCAAGGCGCAACCAGTCCTGCTCGAGCCGGTCATGAACGTGGAAGTCGTGACACCCGACGATTATCTCGGGGATGTGATGGGAGACCTCTCCAGCCGACGGGGCAAGATCGGCGGCATGACCCAGCGTTCGTCGGCCCAGGTCGTCGGGGCGTCGGTGCCGCTGTCGGAGATGTTCGGCTACGCGACGTCCCTGCGCTCGATCAGTCAGGGTCGCGCGGTCTACACCATGCAGTTTTCGCACTACGAGGAAGTTCCGGGCTCCAAGACGGCGGAGATCGTCTCCGCCAACGGTTCGTAGGCGGCGAAGGGGCCGTCCGCGAGCAGGCCGCAGACGAGACACAGGAGAACGAGGGGCGATGGCGAAGGAAAAGTTCGAGCGAACGAAGCCGCACGTGAACGTGGGGACGATCGGGCACGTGGACCACGGGAAGACGACGCTGACGGCGGCGATCACCCAGGTACAGGCACAGAAGGGATACGGGGAGTACGTGGCGTTCGATCAGATCGACAAGGCTCCGGAGGAGCGGGAGCGGGGGATCACGATCGCGACGGCTCACGTGGAGTACGAGTCGGCGGGGCGACATTACGCACACGTGGACTGCCCGGGCCACGCGGACTACGTGAAGAACATGATCACGGGCGCGGCGCAGATGGACGGCGCGATCGTGGTGGTGTCGGCGGCGGACGGACCGATGCCGCAGACGCGGGAGCACATTTTGTTGGCCCGCCAGGTGAACGTGCCGTACATCGTGGTGTTTTTGAACAAGGTGGACCAGGTCGACGACGAGGAGTTGCTGGACCTGGTGGAGCTGGAGGTACGGGAGCTTCTGAGCGAGTACGAGTTTCCCGGCGATGACGTGCCGGTGGTACGTGGCTCGGCGCTGCAGGCTTTGGAGAGCGGGGATCCGTCGGCGTCGGAGACGGCGTGCATCGGGGAGTTGATGGAAGCGTTGGACAGCTACATCCCGGTTCCGGAGCGCGCGACGGACAAGCCGTTCCTGATGCCGGTGGAGGACGTGTTCACGATCACGGGTCGCGGGACGGTGGTGACGGGCCGGATCGAGCGCGGGGTGGTCAAGACGGGCGAGGGCGTGGAGCTGGTGGGCCTGGGCTCGGAGAAGAAGACGGTGGTGACGGGCGTGGAGATGTTCCGGAAGATCCTGGACGAGGGTCAGGCGGGGGACAACGCGGGGCTTCTGCTTCGCGGGGTGGCGAAGACGGAGGTGGAGCGGGGGATGGTGGTCGCTCACCCTCGGTCGATCACACCGCACCGGAAGTTTTCGGCGGAGGTGTACGTGCTGACGAAGAACGAGGGCGGGCGGCATACGCCGTTCTTCAACGGGTACCGTCCGCAGTTCTACTTCCGGACGACGGACGTGACGGGCTCGGCGGAGCTGCCCGAGGGGGTGGAGATGGTGATGCCGGGGGACAATGTGAATATGGCGGTGGAGCTGATCGCGCCGATCGCGATGGAGGAGAACCTCCGGTTCGCGATCCGCGAGGGAGGCCGGACGGTGGGCGCCGGGGTCGTCACCGCCATCCACGACTAGCGGACTGCCCCGGAAAACGAGACGGCGCACAGATATGGCGCAGAAGATTCGGATTCGGCTGAAGGCCTTCGATCCAGCGGTGATCGACCAAACGGCGGCGGACATCGTCCGGACGGCGCAGAAGACCGGTGCGTCCGTCAGCGGGCCGATCCCGCTCCCGACGCGCCGTCAGCTGTTCACGGTCCTGCGGAGTCCGCATGTGGACAAGAAGTCGCGGGAACAGTTCGAACTGAAGACGCACAAGCGGCTCATCGATATCCATGACTCCCGTCCGCAGACGATCGACGCGCTGACGAAGCTGGATCTCGCGGCCGGCGTCGATGTGGAAATCAAAGTCGAGTAGCGAGATGCCCGGGTTGATCGGCCGCAAAATCGGCATGACGCAGATCTTCGACGACGACGGGAAGGCCGTCGGCGTCACGGTGCTGGAAGTCGGACCCTGTCCGGTCGTCCAGATCAAGACCGCCGAGCGCGACGGATACGATGCCGTGCAGCTGGGCTTCGGTCGCGTGAAGGAAGGGCGCGTGCGAAAGCCGACGGCGGGCCACGCCGCGCGTGCCGGACTCGACTACGTACCGCGCGTTCTCGCGGAGTTCGACTTCGAAGGCGAGAAGCTCGAGCTGGGCCAGGAACTCACGGTCGGCATGTTCGATGCCGGGTCGCGGGTGAACGTGACGGGCACGACCAAGGGTCGCGGGTTCCAGGGCGTCGTGAAGCGGCACGGCTTCGGCGGTGGTCGCGGCTCGCACGGCGGAACGTCCGTTCTCAGAGCCCCGGGCTCGATCGGGGCCGGCACGGACCCGTCCCGAGTCATCAAGGGGCGGAAGATGGCGGGCCGCATGGGGGGGACGCAGCGTACGGCGATGAGCCGGAGGATCATTCGGGTCGACGCCGAAAAGAACCTTCTGATCGTTCAGGGTTCCGTCCCGGGCGGGCGCAACAACCTCGTCATGGTGAGGCCGGGCCGATGAAAGTCGCGACGTACAGTTCCGACGGCACGGCCGGGGCCGAGCGGGCCCTGCCCGAGACGCCGTTCGACGGCGTGGTCAACGAAGACGTGCTCCATCAGGTCGTCACCGCCGTGCTGGCGAACCGTCGACAGGGGACCGCATCGACGAAGACCCGCTCGACCGTTCGCGGAGGATCGCGGAAGCCCTGGCGGCAGAAGGGGACGGGACGTGCCCGCGCCGGTTCGATCCGGTCGGCGCTGTGGCGCGGCGGCTCGGTCGTCTTCGGCCCGCAGCCGCGCTCCTATCGCGTGCGCGTGCCGAGGCGGATCCGTCGGCTGGCGATCCGTTCCGCACTCAACACGAGAGCCATGAACGGCGACCTCGCGCTCATCGAGCCTCTGGGTTTCGATCCGCCGAAGACCCGGCACGTCGCCGCCCTGCTGGCCGGCATCGGCCGCGGCTCGGAGAACATCCTCTTCCTGACGGCGGGCCACAAACCCGACGTCCACCTGTCGGCCAGAAACCTGCCCGGCGTGCGCGTGCTCCCATGGGGAGAGGCGTCGGCGTACGACATCCTCTGGTCCGACCTGGTACTCGTCGAGTCGTCGGTCTTCGATGCGGCAGGGGACTCCGCCGGGGAAGGTGAAGCATGACGCGCGCACCGAACGAGATCATCCTGCGTCCGCTCTTCACGGAGAAGACATCCACGAGCCTCCAGTCGGAGGGGACCGACGGGGTGGGACGGCGTCTCCAGGCGCGCATCGACCTCGGCGAGGTGGAACCCCGTCCCAAATACACGTTCGAGGTGGCGCCGGACGCGAACAAGATCGAGATCCGCCGCGCCTTCGAGGCGATCTTCGAGGGAAGGCGGGTCACCTCCGTGCGCACGATGAACGTGCGGGGGAAGAAGAAGCGCATGGGGCGCACGATGGGCCGTCGGCCGCACTGGAAGAAGGCGATCATCGAAGTTGCGGACGGTCCCGTCGATGTGCTGGAGGGAGCCTGATCGATGCCGATTCGCAAGTTCAAGCCGGTCACGGCGGCCTCTCGATACCGCAGCGTATCGACTTTCGAGGAAATCACCCGCAGCGAGCCGGAGAAGTCGCTGACGGAGGGTCTGCCGAAGAAGTCCGGCCGCAACCACCACGGACATATCACGAGCCGGAGGCGCGGGGGCGGTCACAAGCGGCGTTACCGCCGCATCGACTTCAAGCGCAGGAAGGACGGCGTGCCCGGCGTCATCGCGGAGATCGAATACGATCCGAATCGCTCGGCCCGCATCGCGCTCATCCACTACGCGGACGGGGAGAAGCGCTACATCCTCCACCCGCGGGGTCTCGGTGTGGGTGACACCATCCTCTCCGGGTCCGGGATCGACCCGAACGTGGGCAACTGTCTG
Organism: Candidatus Palauibacter sp.; assembly: GCF_965261555.1. Taxonomy (GTDB): domain Bacteria; phylum Gemmatimonadota; class Gemmatimonadetes; order Palauibacterales; family Palauibacteraceae; genus Palauibacter. The sequence continues at coordinate 3,470,025 of NZ_OZ253465.1, read as the reverse complement.
CCGCTCGGCGAGGTTCCGCTCGGGACGGTCGTACACGGCGTGGAACTCGCCCCCGGCAAGGGCGCGCAACTCGCCCGCTCGGCCGGCGCGTCGGTCCAGGTCGTCGCGAAGGAGCGGGGAACGGTCACCTTGCGGCTCCCCAGCACCGAGATGCGCATGGTGCCGGAATCTTGCCGGGCCACGGTGGGGCAGGTCGGCAACGTCGACCACGAACTCATTCGAGCCGGAAAGGCGGGCCGCTCGAGGTGGAAGGGTCGGCGGCCCAAGGTGCGCGGCGTGGCGATGAATCCCGTGGACCATCCCCTCGGGGGCGGGGAGGGGCGCAGTTCCGGCGGTCGTCCGCCCGTGTCGCCGTGGGGCAAGCCGGAGGGTCGCAAGACGAGGAAGAAGCACAAGCCGAGCGACAAGCTGATCGTGCGCGGCCGCAAGCGCGGCAGGGCCACGAAGTAGGAGCGAGAGATCCGATGCCGAGAAGCGTGAAGAAGGGACCGTACATCGATGAGAAGCTGCTTATGAAGGTGCAGCGGATGAACGATTCCGGAGACAAGTCGGTCGTCAAGACATGGGCTCGGGCTTCGACGATCAGCCCGGACTTCGTCGGGCACACGCTCGCGGTGCACAACGGCAACAAGTTCATCCCGGTCTACGTGACGGAGAACATGGTGGGGCACAAGCTCGGAGAGTTCGCGACGACGCGGACATTCCGCGGGCACGCCGGTTCCACGCGAGACCGGAGGGGCAGAGTCTGATGCAGGCGACAGCCAGGGCGAAGAACCTCGGCATGTCCGCCCGGAAGATGCGTCTGGTCATCGACCAGATTCGCGGGCGGGACATCAACGAGGCGTACGCTATCCTGCAATTCTCGAAGAAGAAGGCGGCGCGCTCGATCGGAAAGCTGCTCCGTTCGGCCGTCGCCAATGCGGTCTACAGGGCGGACGAGGGCGGGGAGACGCTGGACGTGGACGAACTCTATGTGCGCGAGGCGTACGTCGACGAAGGCAGGACGCTTCGGCGCTGGCGAGCGCGCGCCTACGGCAGGGCGACCCCCCGGCTCAAGCGGAGCAGTCACGTGACGGTCGTCGTGGACACGAGAGACTAATGGGCCAGAAGACACACCCGTACGGATTCAGGCTTGGCTCGGTCAAGCCGTGGCGGTCGCGCTGGTACGCACAGGGCAAGGAGTTTCCGAAGCTGCTCGCGGAAGACGAGAAGCTGCGGAAGTACCTGCAGGCGCGGCTCGGTCATGCGGCGATCGCCCAGGTGGAGATCGAGCGCAAGCCGTCCAAGATCGTCGTCACGATCCACACGGGTCGTCCCGGCGTCGTGATCGGCAAGCGCGGGGCCGAGGTCGACAAGCTGCGTGACGAACTCGCCCTGCTGACGGACGCGGAAGTTTCCGTCAACGTCGAGGAGATTCGCCGTCCGGAGACCCAGGCTCAACTCGTGGCGGACAACGTGGCCCACCAGTTGACGCAGCGGATCAGCTTCCGCCGCGCGATGAAGCGGGCCGTGCAGGCGGCGATGCGAGCGGGCGCCGGCGGCATCCGCATCCAGTGCGGCGGGCGGCTCGGCGGGGCCGAGATCGCGCGCTCGGAGGGCTATCACGAAGGGCGCGTGCCGCTGCACACGTTGCGCGCGGACATCGACTACGCGGAGCGGCAGGCCCGGACGACGTTCGGTACGATCGGCGTGAAGGTGTGGATCTTCCACGGCGAGATCGTGGAGGACCGCCGTGGTCAGACGTACACCGCGGGCGGGCGACGCCGCGCGGGTCGCGGGCGAGGATAGAGACAGATGCTGCAACCGAAGCGGATCAAGTACCGGAAACAGCAGAAGGGGCGCATGCGCGGCGCCGCGCATCGCGGCAACAAGGTCTCGTTCGGCGACTACGCGCTTCAGGCCGTGGAACCGGGCTGGATCACGAACCGTCAGATCGAAGCCGCTCGAGTCGCCATGACGCGGCACATCAAGCGTGGCGGAAAGGTCTGGATCCGCATCTTTCCGGACAAGCCGCTCACGCAGAAACCCGCGGAGACCCGGATGGGGAAGGGCAAGGGGAACCCCGAGTACTGGGTCGCGCCGGTGAAGCCGGGTCGGGTGATGTTCGAGATCGAGGGAGTCGACATCGAACTCGCGCGGCGGGCAATGCAGTTGGCGTCGGCGAAGCTTCCGGTCAAGACACGCTTTCTGGAGCGGGAGGACTAGGTGTCGCTCGAGGCGATGGAGATTCGCGAATTCACCGACGAGGAACTCGCCGAGGAACTCGCCCGCGCGAAGGACGAAATCGCTCGTCTGCGCTACCGGGCCGCGTTCGAGGAACTCGAGAACCCGTCGCTCCTGAAGACGTTGCGTCGCGAGATCGCGCGACTGAAGACCGTGCAGGTCGAGCGGGCGCGTAGCGAGGAGAATCAGGTTGGCTGATCAATCGGCGACGAAGGGCCGGCGCAAGGTTCGGCTCGGAACGGTCGTGAGCGACCGCATGGAAAAGACCGTCGTGGTGTCCGTCGAGCGGCGGCTCGCGCACCCGCTGTACGGCAAGCAGGTAAGCCGCGGGAAGCGGTACCAGGCACACGACGAAGAGAACGAATATCGGGTGGGTGACCTGGTGCGGATCGAGGAGACTCGTCCGCTCTCCAGGCTCAAGCGCTGGCGCGTGCTCGAGCTGGTCCAGCGTCCCGAGTAACGGGGGCACGACGAGATGATTCAGCAGGAATCGATGGTCCGCATCGCGGACAATTCCGGTGCCCGCCGGGCTCTTTGCATTCGAGTCCTCGGCGGGTCGCGCCGCCGGTACGCCCGCGTGGGCGACGTGATCGTCGCGACGATCAAGGACGCGACCCCGCACGGGAACGTGAAGAAGGGACAGGTGGTTCGGGCGGTCGTCGTGCGAACGGCAAAGGAGAGCCGGCGGCGCGACGGCAGTTACATCCGCTTCGACGAAAACGCGGCGGTGATCATCAACGACGCGGGAGAGCCGACCGCCACACGTATCTTCGGGCCGGTGGCGCGTGAACTCCGCGAGAAGAGATTCATGAAGATCGTGTCGCTTGCCCCCGAAGTGATCTAGCGGCCGCGGGCCGCGAGGTGTCGCACGAGGATCTGAACCGAAGATGACACGCAAGAAACTGCACATGAGAGCCGGAGACACGGTCCGGGTGATCGCGGGCAACTTTGTCGGCGCCCAGGGCCAGGTGCTGCGCACGATCCCTTCGCGGGGACTCGTCGTGGTGCAGGACGTGAACATGCGCAAGCATCACAAGCGTCCCGTGGCCAACGCGAAGGGCGGGGTCACCGAAGGCGGCATCGTGACCTACGAAGAGCCGATCAGCGCTTCGAACGTGATGCTCGTGTGTCCCCAGTGCGATGAGCCGTCGCGGATACGCCGCCAGCGCGATGCGGACGGCACGATCGAGCGGATCTGCAAGCGTTGTGACGACCCCATCCCGACGGCGGGCTAGAGAAAGATGAGTTCGGAAAACGGAAAGCCGCGGCTGCGGAAACACTACGAGGACACGGTCCGGGCGAAGCTTGCCGATACCTTCGGCTTCGCGAACCCGCACCAGATCCCCAGGCTCGAGAAGATCGTGATCAACGCCGGGCTCGGCGAAGGGAAGGACAATCCGAGGCTGATCGAGTCCGCCTCGAACGAGATCGCGGTGATCAGCGGCCAGCGGCCCGTCGTGACGCGGGCGCGGAACTCGATCTCGAACTTCGGTCTGCGTGAAGGCATGCCGATCGGGACGATGGTGACGCTTCGCGGTGCACGCATGTACGAGTTCCTCGATCGGTTCATCAGCACGGCCGTGCCCCGAATCAGGGACTTCAGGGGGTTCAAGAGCCGGGCGTTCGATGGACGCGGCAACTATACGGTAGGAATCCGGGAGCAGATGGTCTTCGCGGAAGTCGATTACGACGAGATCGTCAAGATTCACGGGCTCAACATCACGTTTGTCACGACGACCAACCGGGACGACGAGGCACTCGTCCTGCTTCGCGAGATGGGTATGCCGTTTCGCGATGAGGTTCCGGTCGTCATCTAGCGGGAAGAGGCTGAATGGCAAAGACAGCACTGATCGTGAAGGCGAACCGCAAGCCGAAGTTCAGTTCGCGCAAGGTGCGGCGCTGCTATCGCTGCGGCCGGCCCCGCGCCTACATGAGGAAGTTCGGTTTGTGCCGGATCTGTTTCCGGGAGCAGGCGCTCCGCGGAGAGATCCCGGGCGTTCGGAAAGCGAGTTGGTGAGATGAGCATGACCGATCCGATCGCGGACATGCTGACGCGCATCCGCAACGCCGGCCGAGCCGGACACCGGCGCGTCGACATCCCGCTCTCGAAGATCAAGATCGAGATCGCCAGGATCCTGGCGGAGAACCATTTCGTTCGCGGCTACAAGGTGCTCGACGACGATCGGCACGGCCGTCTGCGCGTGTATCTCAAGTACACGTCGGACGAGCGGCCGGTGATCCGGCTGCTCGAACGCGTGTCGAAGCCGGGCCTCAGGAAGTACGTCGACGCGAACTCGATCCCCAAGGTTCGGGCCGGGATGGGGATCGCGATCATGTCGACATCGAACGGATTGATGACGGACCGCGACGCCCGTCGGCAGCATGTCGGCGGGGAGATCATCGCGAGAATCTACTAGCGGGGCTGCCGGGAGTCGGTGCCGGCGGTCGCCCCCGCGAGGGAGCAGATAGCGTGTCGAGAATCGGAAAGCTGCCAATCCCCGTGCCGGACGGCGTCGAGGTGAGGATCGATGGCGCGCATGTGACGGTGAAGGGCCCTCGGGGTGCGCTCGAGCGGTCGTTCGACCCCGATATGGAGATCACGCAGTCCGAGGGTGCGGTGTCCGTGAAACGTGCCTCCGACGAGGCGCGGCACCGGGCTCTGCACGGACTCACGCGGTCCCTGATCGCCAACATGGTCACGGGCGTGTCCCAGGGGTACGAGAAGCGTTTGGAGATCCACGGCGTCGGATACCGGGCGGAACAGAAGGGCGGCACCGTCGTGTTCAGCGTCGGGTACAGCCATACGGTCACCGTCGAACCTCCGGAGGGCATCACGTTGAGCGTCGAGTCGCCGACGCTGGTCAAGGTGTCGGGGAACGACAAGGAGAAGGTCGGGCAGATGGCGGCGGAGATCCGCGCGATCCGACCGCCCGAACCGTACAAGGGGAAGGGCATCCGCTACGTGGGCGAGTACGTGCGCCGCAAGGCCGGCAAGGCGACGGCCACAGCCTGAGCGGCAGACCAGACAGAGGGAAGACGATGGACATCAGGGGGCGGACGAAACAGAGGCACCGGCTGCGGACGCGTCGACACGCCCGGATCAAGAAGAAGATCCGGGGAACGGCCGGCCGGCCGCGTCTCGTTGTGTTCCGAAGTCTGCGGCATCTCGAGGGCCAACTGGTGGACGACGATCGTGGCGTTACGCTGCTCGGCGTCTCGACACTTGCCGGCACGGACGGCGATGCCGGGGAACGCTCCGGCAAGGTCGCCGACGCTTATCTTGCGGGCAGGACACTTGCGGAGAAGGCGGTCGCGGCCGACGTGGGCGAGATCGTGTTCGACCGCGGCGGGTATCCCTATCACGGCCGCGTTCGGGCGTTTGCCGAAGGCGCCCGCGACGGCGGTCTCCGCTTCTAACGAGAGGGCTTCATGGCAAGAGGGGGAAAACGGCGCGACGACGGTGACAACTTCAAGGAGAACGTCATCTTCATCAATCGCGTCTCGAAGGTCGTAAAAGGCGGCCGCCGCTTTTCGTTCACCGCGCTCGTGGCGGTCGGTGACGGGCAGGGCCGTGTCGGCATGGCTCTCGGCAAGGCGAACGAGGTTGCCGAGGCGATCCGCAAGGGATTCGAGCAGGCGCGTCAGGCCATGGTCGTCGTGCCGATCGTGAACGGGACCATCCCTCACGAAATCCTCGGGCGCCACGGCGCGGGCCGGGTGCTGCTCAAGCCCGCCGGTCCGGGAACCGGCGTCATCGCCGGCGGTCCGGTCCGCGCGGTACTCGAGTGCGCCGGCGTGCAGGACATCCTCACGAAGAGCCTCGGCACGAACAATCCTCTCAACATCGTTCGCGCCACGATGAGTGGACTGCAGGATCTGGTCACGCCGGAGCAGGTTGCAGCCGAACGCGGGGTGGATGTCGCCACGATCCGGGAGGCCATGCGTGGGTGAGCGGCTGAGGATTCGTCAGGTGAAGAGCGGTCTCGGAGCGCAGCGCAAGCAGCGCGACACGCTTCGCGCCCTCGGCCTCAAGCACCACCAGGACCAGGTGGTGCAACCGGACAACCGCGCGATACGCGGGATGATCCACGCGGTGGCGCATCTCGTTGAAGTCGAGGAGGTCGGACAAGATGGCTGAACGCGAGCGGATCGGGCTCGACAATCTCTCTCCGCCCCGCGGTTCGAAGTCCTCGGCGAAACGTCGCGGCCGCGGTCACGGGTCCGGCTCGGGCAAGACGTCGGGACGCGGCCACAAGGGCCAGAAGTCACGGAGTGGCGCGTCGATCCCGGCGTGGTTCGAGGGCGGCCAGATGCCGCTCTACCGGCGTACGCCCAAGCGGGGATTCAAGCCGCACCGGCGAACCGAGTGGCACATCGTCAATCTCTCGGAACTGGATCGCGTGGAGGGCAGCGGGATCGATCCCGGCACGCTTCGCGCGAGCGGCGTCATCCGCGGAACGGACCGTCCCGTGAAGATCCTCGGGCGCGGAGACGTCGGGCGGGCGGTCGATGTGCGCGCGCACGCCTTCAGCGCCTCGGCCCGTGAGAAGATCGAGGCGGCCGGCGGCACCGCCCAGGTCATCGAGTAAGGGATGGCGAACGGCCAGAACGCGGCGGCTGCCGCGGCGAACATCTTCAAGGTGCCGGAGCTGAAGGCGAAGATCCTCTTCACTCTCCTGTGCCTCGCTCTGTATCGGCTCGGCTCCCACATCACGACGCCGGGTGTGAACGTCGTGGCCCTGCAGGCCCTCGCCGGACAGTTCCAGGGCACGATCTTCGGCATCTACGACCTCTTCGTGGGGGGCGGCCTGCAGCGCGCGACCGTCTTCGCCCTCGGCATCATGCCCTATATCTCGGCGAGCATCCTCTTCCAGCTCCTCGCCGCCGTCATGCCGGCGATCGAGAAGCTGCAGAAGGAAGGGGAGGAGGGCCGCCGCAAGCTCACGCAGTGGACGCGGTATACCACCGTGGTGCTGTGTATCGGGCAGTCCTACACCTACGCGCTCTTCCTCGAGGCTCAGCCGGGCGCGGTTCTCGATCCCGGTCTCGGATTTCGCCTCCTCACCGTGCTCATGCTTACGACCGGGGGCGTGTTCGTCATGTGGCTCGGCGAGCAGATCACCGAGCGCGGCGTCGGCAACGGCATGTCCCTGCTCATCTTCTTCTCGATTCTGCAGGGCTTCCCGGGAGCGGTGCTCAACACCTTCGAGCTCTACCAGGCCGGCGGCATCTCGCTCATCAAGCTCGCCGCCCTCGCGGCGACGCTCGTGGCCATCATGGCGGCGGTCGTCGCTCTGACGCTGGCCCAGCGCAAGATCCCCGTGCAGATCCCGCGGAAGGTCGTGGGCAGGGGCCGGATCCGGGAAGGGCAACGGTCGTTCATCCCCCTGCGGATCAACTCCGCCGGCGTGATGCCGATCATCTTCGCGCAGTCGATCATCATTATTCCGGGAACCCTGGCCGCGTTCATGGGCAATCCCGGACCGGGCAGCTCCGGCGCCCGGCGCTTCATCTACGAGATGAGCCAGGCGCTCCAGGTGGGGACGGCGTGGTACTACGTGCTGTTCGTCGTTCTCATCGTCTACTTCACCTACTTCTACACGTCCATCATCTTCAACCCGACGGATCTGGCGGAGAATCTGAAGCGCCAGGGCGGGTTCATTCCGGGCGTCAAGCCCGGAGCGAAGACGGCGGACTATATCGATCACGTGCTCACGCGGATCACGCTGCCCGGCGCGGTCTACCTGGCGCTGATCGCCGTTCTGCCCTACCTGATCTTCTCGATCTTCGATCTTCAGACCTTCTTCTTCGGCGGCACTTCGCTGCTCATCGTGGTGGGCGTCGCGCTCGATACGATGCAGCAACTGCAACAGCATCTGCTGCTGCGTCAGTACGAGGGATTCATGAAGAAGGGTCGCGTCAAGTATCGCGGCCGACAGCGCTACATGTGATGGGCGTGCGGTTGATCATCATGGGTCCTCCCGGGGTCGGGAAGGGCACCCAGGGCGAATTTCTGGCCGAACGCTTCGCCGTTCCGCGCCTCTCGACCGGCGATATGATCCGCGCCGCGCTTCAGGCCGGAACCCCGCTCGGCGAAAGGGTTCGAGTCTACTACGAGGCGGGCGAACTCGTGCCGGATGAAGTCGTTCTGGGACTCATCGCCGAGGCGTTCGACGGTTCGGAAGCGAGCGGCGGATTCGTGCTCGACGGATTCCCGCGCACGGTGCCTCAGGCCGACGGGCTCGGCGAACTGCTGGCCGACCGGAGCATCGAGTTGGACGCGGTGCTTTCGCTCGAGGCGCCGGAGGAAGAACTCGTCGATCGCATTTCCGGGCGGCGGGTCTGCGGAGCGTGCGGCCTCGTGACCCATGTGCGCGCCGTCGGCGCGAATGCGCCCTGCCCGGAGTGCGGAGCCGCTCTTGCGCAGCGCTCGGACGACCGCGCGGAGACCGTCCGCAATCGGCTCGCAGTCTACCGCGCGCAGACCGAGCCCCTGCTCGCCTACTACGCGCGCTCCGGGACGGGACTGACCGCGGTGGACGGCACGGGAACGCTGGAGGCGGTGCGGGAACGTCTCTTCGAGACGCTGCACATGGCGGAGGTGGCCGGTTGATCCGGCTGAAGTCGTCCGCTCAGATCGACGCCATCGCGACCGCGGGAGCCATCGTGGCGGAGGTCCTCGAGATGGCGGCGGAGCATGCCATCCCCGGACGGAGCACCGGGGAACTGGACGACATGGCGGAGGCGCTGATCCGCGACAACCCGGGCGCGGCGCCCGCCTTCAAGGGATTGTACGGGTTTCCGGCGACGCTGTGCACGAGCATCAACGAAGAGGTCGTCCACGGCATTCCGTCGTTCGGGCGTGAATTGGAGTCGGGCGACATCGTGAGCGTCGATGTCGGCGTCAAGCTCGACGGTCTGTTCGCGGACGCGGCCGTTACCATTCCCGTGGGAGAAGTGCTGCCGGCGACGGAACGTCTTCTCGGTGTGACCCGCACGGCGCTCGACGTGGGCATCGAGGTGGCGCGTCCCGGAGCCCAGCTCGGAGATCTGGGCTGGGCGATACAGACGCACGTCGAAGCCGAGGGCTTCAGTGTGATCAGGGAGCTGGTGGGGCATGGCGTGGGGGAGGCGCCTCACGAGGAACCGCAGGTTCCGAACTACGGAGTGCGCAACCGCGGGTTCCGGATGCAGGCGGGGCTCGTCATCGCCATCGAGCCGATGGTTAACGCGGGCGGGCCGGAGATCCGTACACTCGACGATGAATGGACGGTCGTGACGGGGGACGGACGCCTCTCCGCGCATTTCGAGCATACCGTGGCGGTGACGTCGGAAGGCCCGCGCGTGTTGACGCGCGTCGCGAGTCCCGCGCGAGCAGCAGGGGAGGCCTGAGTTGGCGAAGGAAGAACCGATCCAGATGACGGGGGAGGTCGCCGAGGCGCTTCCCAACGCGATGTTTCGAGTGGAGTTGGAGAACGGGCATCAGATCGTCTGCCACGTCTCCGGCAAGATTCGAATGAACTACATACGGATCCTGCCGGGGGACCGGGTTGCGGTCGAGTTGTCGCCCTACGATTTGACGAGAGGGCGGATTACGTACCGGTACAAGTGAACCGGGGGAAAGCCCCGGTTGCGGCGATGGAATTTGTTCGGATCGGTTCGGGCTGGTATTTTGAAGGGTTGCCATCGAACCGCCACCAGAGGACGGAAGCATGAAGGTTCGTTCGAGTGTCAAGCGAATTTGCGAGCATTGCAAGGTCATCCGCAGGCGCGGTGTCGTCCGGGTGATCTGCAGTCGAAATCCGAAGTGCAAGCAGCGGCAGGGATAGGCAGGAAACCATGGCACGTATAGCCGGAGTCGATCTCCCGCGGAACAAGCGAATCGAGGTGGGCCTCACGTACATCTACGGGATCGGCCACTCGACGGCGCGCAACATCCTGGCCGAAACGGGCGTGGATGGGGACGTTCGCGTCTATCAGCTGTCCGACGAAGACGTCAACAAGCTGCGTCGGGTCATCGAGAGCCACTACAAGGTCGAAGGTGCGCTGCGCACCGAGACCTCGATGAACGTCAAGCGTCTGATGGACATCGGATGCTATCGCGGGATGCGGCACAGGCGGAATCTGCCCGTGCGCGGCCAGCGAACGCACACCAACGCCCGGACCCGCAAGGGGCCGCGGCGCGCCGTGGCCGGCAAGAAGAAGGCGCCCCGGAAGTAGGACGCCCCGGAAGTAGACGCGACAACCACGTTCGGTCCAAACGGAGGACGCGCAGGGAATGGCAAAGCGGGTAAGAAAGAAGAAGCGCCAGGTCGATGCCGAGGGCGTCGCCCACATCAAGGCGACCTTCAACAATACGATCATCACGATCACGACTCTGACGGGGGACACCGTCGCCTGGGCCAGTGCCGGAAAGGCGGGATTCAAGGGCTCCAAGAAGTCGACGCCCTTTGCCGCCACCATCGCGGCCGAGACGGTGGGACGCGAGGCCGCCGGCATGGGGATGCGGCGGGTCCACGTGGAGGTGCAGGGCCCCGGATCGGGACGTGAGTCGGCGATTCAGGCGCTGCAGGCGGCCGGTCTCGCGATCCGCTCGATCAAGGACGTGACGCCGATTCCGCACAACGGATGCCGTCCGCCGAAGAAGCGGAGGGTATAGATGGCTCGCTATACGGGACCCGTTTGTCGGCTGTGCCGGCGCGAGGGGGAGAAGCTCTTCCTCAAGGGGAAGCGCTGTTTCACGGAGAAGTGCGCGATCGAGCGTCGTGCGTTTCCCCCCGGGCAGCATGGTGGCGGCCGCCGTCGTCGGCGCCAGTCGGAGTACGCCGTGCAGTTGCGGGAAAAGCAGAAGGTGAAGCGGATCTACGGACTCGCGGAGAAGCAGTTCCGCTCTCTCTTCAAGAAGGCTTCCCGCGTTCCGGGCGTCACGGGCGAGAACCTGCTCGTCGCGCTCGAGAGCCGGCTCGACAATATCGTCTATCGGCTCGGCTTCGCGCCTTCTCGCAAGGCGGCGCGGCAGCTCATTCGGCATCGCCACGTGCGGGTCGAAGGGGCGACGGTCGACGTGCCGAGCTATTCCGTGGGGCCCGGCGCGGAAGTGTCGGTGGCGCCGAAAGCACGGAAGTTGCCGGTGGTGATCGAGGCGATCGAGGATCGTCGGTCACGCGATCAGCTGTCGTGGCTGGGCGTCGACTATGACGCAGCGAGCGGGCGCATGCTCGAGCGCCCGTCCCGATCCGACATTCCACTCGCCGTCGAAGAACAGTTGATCGTCGAACTCTACAGCAAGTAGGCCCGCGCGGCCGGCGCGTTTCGCCGCATCCGGCCCGCGGAAGTCGCTGAGCGAAAACAGGGAGTGAAGTGCATATGACGGTGTCGGTAGATCTGGCCGGTCTCGTGCTTCCGGAAGCGATGGAGGAACAGAAGCGATCCCCCAATGGGGCGCGCGCGTCGTTTCTTCTCCAGCCGCTGGAGCGCGGGTTCGGACACACGATCGGCAACTCGATCCGGCGGATCATGTTGTCCTCGCTTCCCGGGGTGGCGGTTTGGGCCTTCCGGGCGGACGGCGTTCAGCATGAACACCAGACGGTCGACGGGGTCGCGGAGGATGTACATCAGATCATTCAGAACCTGAAGCGTCTGGTTCTGGTGATGGACGAGGACAAAGAGGACGCGAAGCTCTCGCTGACGGCGCACAAGGCCGGCCCGGTAACGGCGGAGCAGATCGCGGAGCATGCATCGGTTCAGGTGGTGAACCCGGACCTCGTGCTCTTCACGCTGCAGGAGGATTTGCCCGAGAAACGTCCTCTCACCTTCGACCTTTGGGTGAATCGTGGCCGCGGCTTCGTCATGGCGGAGCACCATGTGCCTCCGGAGGAGACCGAGACCAAGCGTGACTTTCCGGTCGGGACGATCCGGATAGACGCCGTTTACAATCCCGTGACCCGCGCGAATTTCGATGTAAGGGAGACCCGGGTCGGCCAGCGCACGGACTTCGACCGGCTCGAGGTGGACGTCGAGACGAACGGAGCCCTGAATCCGGCGGAGGCGGTTTCGCAGGCGGCGGAGATCGTCCGGCTGCACCTGTCGTACTTCAGTCAGATGGGGACCGTGCCCACATTGCCGGAGGCCGTCGAGCCGGTCCAGGAGGAGAGCGCAAAGGAGCCGATCGATTCGGGGCTCGTCGAGTTGCTCGAACGCTCGCTCGAGGAGTTCAGCGAGGTCTCGGCCCGCTCGAGGAATACGCTCGAGAAGCAGGGCGTCACGACCCTGGGCGATGTCGTCACCCGGTCGCGGGACGATATTCTGGGGCTGGAGAATTTCGGAGAGAAGTCTCTCGAGGAGCTTGCGGAGGTCCTTGGCACGCACGGACTCCGGTTCGGCATGTCGTTCCTGCGGGATGAAGAGGGGAACCTCTACCTGAAGGAAGATCTGGCGGGGAACGGAGCTCGGAGCGACGATGAGGCATAGAAAGAAGGGGCGGGAACTCAGTCGGACGCGCAGCCATCGGAAGGCGATGCTGCGAAACATGGCGACGAGTCTCATCCTGCACGAGCGGATCCGTACGACCGAGGCGAAGGCGAAGGAGTTGCGGCCGTTCGCCGAAAAGCTCATCACTTTGGCGAAGAGAGGCGATCTGCACAGCAGGCAGCTGGCCGGCCGGCAGATCGCGGACCGCGCCGCGCTGCGGAAGCTCTTCGAGAAGATCGGCCCGCGTTTCGAGCAGCGACCGGGCGGATACACGAGGATTCTGAAGCTGGGCGCGCGGAAGGGTGACGGAGCGGAGTTGGCGCTCATCGAATTCACCGATCGCGAGGCGTGAGGAACCGGGAGAAGAGACATGTCCAACAAAGGTGAAGGTGGACTCGGCGTCATCCTCAGCATCGTCGCGCTGGCGGCCATCGGAGGGTTCATGTATTGGCTGAACCTCCAGTCGCGCGACATCGAGGAAGCACGCGCCGCAGCCGAAGCGGCCGAGATGGAGGCGGCCCGTGATCTGGACGCGTCCGACCTCCTGGCCGATCCGCAGGGAGCCGTCAACCGCCGCGTGGTGATCGAAGGAATCCGCATCGCGACCGGTCTGGGACAGGGCGCGTTTGCTCTCCAGCTTGCCCCGGGCGTCGCCTATCCCGTGCTGTTGGAACCCGACCCGATCCAGATCCTCAGGATGACCAACACCACGATTTACGGCGGCGACAGCGTCGCCGTCTCGGGGCAGATCTATACATTCAACGATTCGATCGCCGGCGTCTGGGTCGAGTCCGGAGCGGTTCAGGAAGGCATGGGCGAACTCATTCCATCGTCCCCGACCTTCCTGCTCGCCGACTCCGTGTACGTGCACTGAGCGAAGACTGAGCGGGTCATGGCGAATTTCTGCTACGTCTGCGGCAAGGGACCCGGCGTCGGGAACCACGTCAGCAACGCGAACAACAAGCGCAAGCGGCGCTTCATGCCGAACCTCCAGCGGGTGAAGATCGTGGATGGTTCGGGTCGTCGTCGTGTGCTCGTTTGCACGCGGTGCATCAAGGCGGGAAAAGTCGTCAAGGCGTCCTGACGACACACTAGCGTCGGCGGTCCGGTGATCTCTCCCCCGCTCGCGGGCCAGCATGTGCTCGTCACGCGGCCCGCCGAGCAGGCCGAAGGCTTCCGCACCCTCCTGGAAGCCGCGGGGGCGACCGTAACGACGGCGCCGACCATCCGGTTGATCCCTCCATCCGATGCGGGGGCGCTGAGGCGGGCGGCCGCCCGCCTGGCCGAATACGACTGGATCGTGCTGACAAGTGTGAACGCCGTCCACCGCCTGGGAGAGGCTGCGTCGAAAGCGGACTCGATGGGCGCGCTGGCGACGGGCCGGTTCGCCGCCGTGGGTCCGGCGACCTCGGACGCGCTACGCGCGCTCGGAGTGGCGGAATGCCTCGTGCCCCCGGTCTATCGCGGCGAAGCGCTCGCGGAGGAGATCGTGGCGGCGACCGATCCGGGGAGCCTTCCGGACGCGCGAATCCTGCTCGTGCAGGCCGAGCGGGCACGGCCCGTGCTGCGGGAACGACTCGTCGCCTCCGGAGCGCGGGTCGATGTTGCCCCGGCCTACGCGGTAGAGGTCAACCGCGACGTGCGAGACGCTATCCGCGAGTTCATCGAACTGGGTCGCGGGGACTGGCTGACCTTCACGGCCTCGTCCGCCGCCCGTGCCTTCGTGCAACTCGTCGGCGCGCAGACCGGCGGCGCTCTCGTGGCCGCAATCAGTCCGGTGACCGCATCGACGCTCTCCGGACTCGGTCTGCCGGTGCACGTCGTGGCGGCCACCCACTCGATGCCCGGGCTCGTGGAGGCTCTGGTTGCGTCCGCTGCCCGCCCCGGCCGTTTCGCGGCGACTCACGGCCATGCCTGAAGCCTCCTTCCCCGTCACTCGGCTGCGCCGTCTGCGTCGCACGGCCGCCCTGCGCGAACTCGTGCGGGAGACCCGGCTTGAGGCCTCCGATCTCATCTACCCCATGTTCATCCATGACCGGGGACCGCCCCGGCAGCCGATCCCTTCGATGCCCGGAATCGACCGCCTGAGCGTCGAGACGGCCGTCGAGGAAGCCGGCGCCGCGTTCGACGAAGGGATAAGGGCCGTCCTCCTGTTCGGCCTGCCCGCAAGCAAGGATGCGCGAGGTTCGACCGCGGAGGAGCCGGACGGCGTGATCCAGCGCTCGCTACGGGCGCTTCGCCGCGCGCTTCCCGACCTGGTCCTGATCACGGACGTCTGCATGTGCGAGTACACGGATCACGGCCACTGCGGGATCCTCGACGGCGACCGCGTCGCGAACGACCCGACGCTGGAGCGGCTCGCCGCCCAGGCCGTAACTCACGGGGCCGCGGGGGCGGACATCGTTGCACCATCGGACATGATGGACGGTCGGGTCGGAGTGATTCGCGCCGCGCTCGACGAAGCGCACCTCGAGGACGTGGCCATACTGTCCTATGCCGCGAAGTACGCGAGCGTCTTCTACGGCCCTTTCCGGGACGCGGCGGACTCCGCACCCGCCTTCGGGGATCGGCGCGGGTATCAGATGGATGTGCGGAACGCGGATGAGGCGATCCGCGAGGTCCGGCTCGACATCGCCGAAGGGGCGGATCTCGTCATGGTGAAACCGGCGCTGCCGAATCTCGACATCATCCGACGGGTCAAGGATCAGTTCCGGATGCCCACCGCCGCGTACCAGGTGAGCGGGGAATACGCGATGATCGAGGCCGCGGGTGCGCGGGGCTGGCTCGACGCGGAGGCGGCCAGCCTGGAATCGGTTCTGGCCATCCGGCGTGCGGGGGCGGACCTGGTCGTGACCTACGCCGCGCGGCGCCTCGCGCGAGCGCTCTAGTTTCGTGTTCCCCGATGCCCGTCGCTCGATGGGGTGCGTCCGGTGAGGGTCCTCGTGACGGGCGGTGACGGGTTCATCGGGCAGCACCTGGTCGATCATCTGCTGGACCTCGGATACGAGGTGACGGCGACGATGCTCGGGGAGGCGCCCTCCGCCGGGACCCTTTCCCCGGCCGCCCGGGCGGCGGCCGAATGGACACGGCTCGATGTGCGAGACGCCGACGCCGTCGCCTCAGTCGTGCACGCCATCCGTCCCCGCCGCGTCTTCCACCTTGCCGGCTTCTCGTCGGGCGCCGAGGCCGGCAGGCGGTCCCGCGAAGCTCTCGCGGTGAACGGCGCGGGCACGCTGAGCCTCGTTGAAGCGATCGCGCGGGCCCCTGCGGACGTGCAGGCCGTCGTCGTGGCGGGTTCCGCGGACGCGTACGGCGGCGGTCGCGGCGGACCGATGGGAGAGCGTACGCCGCTTCGGCCAACGAGCGTGTACGGTGCGACCAAGGCCGCCCAGGATGTTCTCGCGCGCGGAGCCGGCGCGGCTCTGGACGTACGCGTGGTCGTCGCGCGGCTCTTTCCGCTCGTCGGTCCCGGCCAGCGCCCCGCGTTCGTACTCCCGAGCTTCTGCCGTCGCGCCCTCGCGATTCGGCGAGGAACGGCGGAGCCGCGGCTCGCGGTGGGCAATCTGGATGTGGCGCGCGACTTCACGGATGTGCGCGATGGCGTCCGGGCGCTCGCGGGCATCGCGGACCTCGACGAGACGCCCCACGTGGCGTACAACGTGTGCTCCGGGATCGCGACGAAGATCCGCCGCCTGCTCGAGTGGGTGCTCGAGAGGGCGGAAATCGAGCCCGAGATCGTGCGCGATCCGGCCCTTGTGCGGCGCGGAGAACCCGAAGTCGTCGTCGGTGACCCCACGCGGCTGCGAGCCGCGACGGGGTGGCGCGCGGCGCGGGACCTGCGGGCCTGTGTACACGCCACCATGGACTGGGTCTCGACTTCCGGCGCGGCCTGACGCCGAGCCCCTGAACGAAGAGCGACGGAGAACTCGATGGAAATCACCGTGATCGGCACCGGATACGTTGGACTCGTGGCGGGGTCCTGTCTGGCCGGATCCGGTAACCGCGTCACCTGTGCCGACGTTGACGAAGAGAAGATCCGGCGTCTGAACTCCGGAGACGTCCCGATCTACGAGGCCGGCATCGAGCGCCTGATCTCGGAGGGCCTCGCCGCCGGAAGGCTTCGGTTCACGACGGACGCGGCGGAGGGCATCCGGACGGCAGATGTCATCTTCGTCGCGGTGGGTACGCCGCCCGGTCAGGACGGGCTGGCGGACCTCGATTTCGTGCTGGACGCGGCTCGCGTGATCGGAGACCATCTGCGTCCCGACGCGGTCGTCGTCATGAAGAGCACCGTTCCGGTGGGGACGAACGACATCGTGCGGGCCGAGATCGCCCGACGGACCGATCTGCCCTTCCACATGTGCTCCAACCCCGAGTTCCTCAAGGAAGGAGACGCGGTGGGGGACTTCCTTTACCCTGACCGCGTCGTCTGCGGCGTGGATTCGGACCGCGCCCGGCGGTGCATGGAGGAGCTGTACGAACCCTTCGTCCGCTCCGGGAATCCACTGATCTTCATGGACATCGCCTCGGCGGAACTGACCAAGTACGCGGCGAACGCGATGCTCGCCGCCCGGATCAGCCTGATGAACCAGTTCGCCGAACTATGCGAACAGACCGGAGCCGACATCGAGCGCGTGCGCCGCGGCGTGGGTTCGGACCCCCGCATCGGCTCGGCCTTTCTCTATGCCGGCACGGGGTATGGCGGCAGCTGCCTTCCCAAGGACGTGCGGGCAATCATCCGCTCCGCGGAAGAGCAGGGGGTCGACCTCGGCATCCTGAGATCCGTGTCCGAGGCGAACGATCGCCAGACCACCGTCCTCGTCCGGAAAATCCGGGAGCGGTTCGGCGACGATCTCGCCGGCCTGCGCTTCGCGCTCTGGGGGCTTGCATTCAAACCTCGCACGGATGACATGCGCGAGGCGCCCTCGCGCGCGGTCGCCGAGGCGCTGTGCGAACGGGGAGCGTCGGTCGTGGCGCACGATCCCGCCGCCATGAAACAGTCGCGCGAGTTCTATCTGGGGGACGCCGTGGAGTACGCAGCAGACGAGTACGAGGCGCTCGACGGGGCGGACGCGCTTGTCGTCGTGACGGAGTGGCTCCAGTACCGGCGTCCCGACTGGTCCCGGTTCGCGAAGCGCATGGCCCGCCCCATCGTATTCGACGGGCGCAACGTGTTCGAACCGGACCGCATGGCTTCGCGAGGGTTCGAGCACTACCCGGTCGGGCGCAGGCAGATCGGTCCGGCGGAGATCGCATGAGGCTGGTCGTCACCGGCGCCGCCGGCTTCCTCGGTTCGCACCTCACCGATCGCCTCCTCGCCGAAGGGCACTCGGTCGTCGGCATCGACAGCCTGATCACGGGGACACGGCGCAATCTCGCCCATCTGCGGGACGAGCCGAGGTTCGCGTTTCTCGAGCGGGACGTGTCGGAGCCCATCGAGATCGAGGGGGAGATCGAAGGGGTCTTCCACCTCGCCTCGCCGGCCAGCCCGGTCGACTACCTTCGTTTCCCGATCCAGACGCTGAAGGCGGGCGCCCTTGGCACGCGCAACGCCCTTGGCCTGGCCAGAGCGAGCGGCGCCCGGCTGCTGCTCGCGTCCACCTCGGAAGTCTATGGAGATCCACTCGTCCATCCGCAGCCCGAGACATACTGGGGCAACGTGAACCCGGTCGGTCCGCGCTCGGTGTACGACGAGGCGAAGCGCTTCGCCGAAGCCATCACGATGGCGTACCACCGCGAGTACGGCGTGGACACGCGCATCGTGCGAATCTTCAACACCTACGGACCGCGCATGCGTCCGGACGATGGCCGCGTGGTCTCGAACTTCGTCGTCCAGGCGCTCCGGGGGGAGCCGCTCACCGTCTACGGAGACGGCTCCCAGTCACGGAGTTTCTGTTATGTGTCCGACCTCGTGGAGGGGATCTGGCGTCTCTTCAACGCCGATGTCCACGCGCCGGTGAACCTGGGCAATCCCGGCGAGTATACGATCCGCATGCTGTCCGATCTCGTGCTCGCGGCCACCGACTCCGCGTCCACCGTCGAGGTGCGTCCGCTGCCCGAAGACGACCCGAGAATGCGGTCTCCGGACATCTCTCTGGCCTCCGAGCGGCTGGACTGGACGCCCCGGGTCCCGCTCGAGGCCGGGCTGAAGCGTACGGTCGAGTATTTTCGGGAGGTGCTTCCCGGGACGGCAGTCGAATGACCGCGCAGGGGGGAGGCGAGGAGGAGATGGGGCGGGCCCGGGTCTCCGTGGTCATGCCCGTCTATAACGAGGAGGCGACGCTCGAGGCGATCGTCCGGCGCGTGAAGGAGGTGGCCCCGGACGTGGAACTCGTCGCGGTCGACGACGGCTCGGCCGACGCGTCCGCGTCGATCCTGAACCGGCTGGAAGCGGAAGGGCTGGTCGACCGTGTCCTCGCGCACGAGCGGAACCGGGGGAAGGGCGCGGCGCTCTCGACCGGGTTCCGGGGCGTCAGCGGCGATATCATCATCATTCAGGACGCCGATCTCGAGTACGACCCCGCCGAGTATCCGCGCCTCCTGGAGCCCATCCTCGCCGGCCGGGCGGATGTCGTCTACGGGTCGCGATTCATGGGCGGGCAGCCGCACCGCGTCCTCTACTACTGGCACTACGTGGGGAACCGGTGGCTGACTCGGCTGTCGAACATGATGACGAACCTCAACCTCACGGACATGGAGACGTGCTACAAATGCTTCCGCCGGGAAGTGATCGAGCAGCTCACGATCGAGGAGCGGGCTTTCGGCGTCGAACCGGAAATCACGGCGAAGGTCGCCATGGGTGGCTGGCGCGTGTATGAGGTGGGGATCTCTTACGCGGGACGGACGTACGCGGAGGGCAAGAAGATCGGATGGCGCGATGGCGTTTCCGCGCTGCGCTGTATCTTTCTGTACGGGCTTGTGCGGCGCTGGACGCGCAAGGGCGGGCCGCGCGCCTCGGGCGAGGCAACGGGCCACATAGGTGGTGGCGTCGAAAGCGGGGAGAGTTGAGACATTCGGGGAACGAAGGCCGGCAGGGGCGCCCATGGTGACCGTCCGACAGTGGATCGTACAGGGGACCGCCGGGGTTCTGGCGACGCTTGCGCTCGCGGCGTGCGAGGACCCGGTGGACCGGTCCGTCGTGCGCGGGGATCGATACCTGGCCGTCGGGGACGCGGATATGGCGATCGCCGAGTACCTCCTCGCCCGGCGCGTCAGCGGCGACACGGATGACCTCCTCCTCCGGCTCGGGCAGGCCTATGCCGCGCGCGGCGATGTCGACGAGGCGCTCACCGTCTACGAGACGCTTGCCGAGCGCGACCCCCGGCTGCGGCATCAGGCGGCGGCCTCCCTCGCCGGGCTCGCGTGGTCCGCGCGGGAGCGGGGGGCGGCCGAGAACATGTCCCGAGCGCTCCAGCCCCTGGTCGATTGGGGATTGGGCTATCTTCCCGCCGACCTCCAGCGCTCCCTGGCCACCTATCATGCGGCTGAGGGTGACTACGCCCGCGCCCTCTCGCTGCGCCTTGCGCTCCTCGCCGGGGAGGGGGAGCCGGAGCCGGCGGTGCTGTACGATGTCGGCCTCGCATATGAACAGCTCGGTGCATGCCCTCGCGCGCTGCCCTTCTATCGGGATTTCCTCGAGGCGATGGAGGAAAGCCGGTCGAACCCGGAGGACGCCCGCTACCGCTACGGGAATTGCCTCTACGTGTCCGCGGCTGAAGACAGGGCGGAGGGCCGCCCCGCGGCCGCCCTCGAGAAGCTGACCGAGATGGTCGAACTCGGCGTGCCGCGGACGCACATGGTCGAGGCACACTTCCTCATCGGCGAACTCCACCTCGCGCTCGACCAGACGGACGAGGCGCTCGTCAACTACGCCCGCGTGCTGGAACTGAACCCGACGCGCACACACGCTCTCGTCCGGCGTGCGGAGGAGCGGATCCGACAGATCCGCTTCGGCTTCGAATGAGGCTTCCGGCCGGGACGGCGCCGCGCGAGGCGCTCGGCGGGGTGCTCGCCGCCGCGGTTCTCATGCTCGCGGGCTGTTCGAGTTCCGGGCCCCCGGGCGACCTGGAGCCGCCGGATCTCTTCCAGTGGGCGCAGGATCGCTTCGACGCCGAGGAATATCGGAGGGCGGCCGACGGCTTCCTCGCCTTCATGATCCGCGATCCCCTGAATCCGCTCGTCGACAGCGCGCAGTTCCTCGCCGCCGAGGGCCAGCTCCGGGCGGGCAACGAACTCGACGCCGTGGAGGAGTTCCGGCGCATGGCCACGAACCGGCCCAACAGTCCCCTCGCGGACGACGCGCAGCTGGGGCTGTGCCGGGCGTACCTGGCGGCCTCGCCCCGGGTGACGCTCTCCCAGGAGTTTACCCGGCGGGCCCTGGAGGAGTGCGAACGGTTGTTGCAGTTCTTCCCGACGACCCCTCACCGAGAGCGGGCCGAAGGGCTGATTGCGGAAGCGCGCGCCAAGCTGGCCGAGAAGAGCTACGAAATCGGGAAGTACTACCAGGATCGCATGAGACTGGCGGAGTCCGCGATCGTCTACTTCGAAAAATCGCTGGCCGAGGAGCCGACCGGGGCGTTCCTGCCGGATCTTCTGTTGCGATTGTATCGCAGTTACCGCCAGGTGGGGTTCGAAACCGAGGCCGGAACCATAAGGGAGCGGCTGCTGTCGGAGTTTCCCGAATCGGAGGAAACCCGGTTGCTGTTGGCGGACGAAGATCCGGCGGCGGAGGAGGGCCCCGCGGGGGATGCCGGATCCCGCCACTGAAGTCCCGCCGGCCGGCCGGCGGACGGGCATCCTCGGCGGGAGCTTCGATCCTCCGCACGTGGGCCACGTCTCGGTGGCGCGCGACCTTGTCGAAGAGCTGCGCCTCGACCGGCTGCTCGTGATCCCCGCGGGCGATCCGCCGCACCGCGAAGTCACGCTCACCGCGGAGGTTCGCCTCGACCTCACGCGACGGGCCTTTGCCGACCTGCCCGGCATCGAGGTCAGCCCGATGGAGATCGAGCGGGCCGGTCCCTCCTACACGGTGGACACGCTGGAAGCCATCGCGCGGCGCTTTCCTTCCGACCGGCTCGTCCTCGCGATCGGGGCGGACCAGCTTGCGGCGATCCACCGCTGGGACCGCTGGCGCCGGATTCCGGAGTTGGCCCGCATCGCGGTGATGCCGCGGAGCGGCCGGGAGCCCGCGCCCTCCCCGAAATCCACGCCGATCGAGTATGTTGTCGCGAACGTCACGCGAGTGGATATCTCGGCGAGCCGGATCCGGCAGCGCCTCGAGGAGGGGCGTTCGGTCCACCTCCTCGTTCCGGAAACGATCCGACACGATGTCGAGCGCGCCTGGGCCGGACGCCGGGCGCGCCATGTAACCCAGTGAGCCCCGGATGTTGAAGAACGTTGTAACGCAGGTCCTCGGCACGCGCTTCACGCGCGAGATGAAGCGCATGCGGCCGATCATCGCAAGGATCAAGGAACACGAGTCGCGGCTCGCGGATGTCCCGGAGGACGCTCTCAAGGCGCAGACCGGGAAGTTCCGGGCGATCATCGCCGAGCGGACCGCCGAGTTCGAGGAGGCC
This sequence comes from Candidatus Palauibacter sp., assembly GCF_965261555.1. GTDB lineage: Bacteria > Gemmatimonadota > Gemmatimonadetes > Palauibacterales > Palauibacteraceae > Palauibacter. The sequence goes on along the minus strand of NZ_OZ253465.1, from coordinate 3,447,757 downwards.
GTCGAGGCGCTGCGGGAAAAGCGTCGCTTCACCGAGAATCCGGCGCGCCGCGCCGACCTCACCGAACGCATCGCGGCGACGGAGGGCGAACTCAACGAGGCGCTGCAGGCCGTGCTCGATGAGGTGCTGCCCGAGGCGTTCGCAACCGTGCGGGAGGCGTGCCGCCGACTCCTCGGGGCGGAGATCGAGGTCACGGGGAACGAGATGGCGTGGGACATGGTCCCCTACGATGTGCAGCTCATCGGAGGGATCGTTCTCCACGAAGGGAAGATCGCCGAGATGGCCACGGGTGAGGGGAAGACGCTCGTGGCCACGATGCCGCTGTACCTCAACGCCCTCCCCGGCCGGGGCGTCCACCTCGTCACCGTCAACGACTATCTCGCCAGACGCGACGCCCAGTGGATGGGCACGGTCTTCGACTATCTCGGCCTCACGGTGGGCGTGCTCGAGGATACGGAGCCGGGGAGCGTCGAGCGGCGAGCCGCCTACCAGGCCGACATCACCTACGGGACGAACAACGAATTCGGGTTCGACTACCTGCGCGACAACATGGTGATCGAACTCCGGCATCGCGTGCAGCGGGGACACGCGTACGCGATCATCGACGAGGTCGACTCGGTGCTCATCGACGAGGCCCGAACGCCCCTCATCATCTCCGGACCCGCCGGTCGCGACGAACGCGACGTGTATCAGCGGCACAACGCCCAGGTGGCCGCGATCGCGCGCAAGCAGACGCGAATCGTCAACCGCCTCGTGGCCGAGGGCACGAAGCTGCTCGAAGAGACCGAAGCCGACGAGGATACGGAGCAGCGCCGGGACGCAGGGCTCAAGCTGCTCGCCGCGCAGCGTGGCGCGCCGAAGAACAAGCGGCTGCTCAAGCTGAAGACGCGTTCCGGCGTCAAGCAGCTCATTCAGCGGACGGAAGCCGACCTCATGCGGGAGAAGCGGCTTCCCGAGATCGATGAGATGCTCCTCTTCTCGATGGACGAAAAGGGGCAGACGATCCAGATCTCCGAACGGGGCCTCGATGTGCTCTCGCCCGAAGACCCCGAGACGTTCGTCGTCCCCGACATCTCGGAGGATGTCCAGGACGTGGAGGACGACGAGTCGCTGACGACCGACGAGAAGCGCGGCGAGATCGAACGGCTCGAACGCGAATACGCGGAGAAGTCGGAGAAGATCCACGTCATCCACCAGCTTGTGAAAGCGTACTCCCTGTACGAGAAGGACGTGGAGTACGTGGTGGAGAACGGCGACGTCCTGATCGTCGACGAGCACACCGGCCGCAAGATGCACGGGCGGCGCTGGTCGGACGGGCTCCACCAGGCGGTCGAGGCGAAGGAGAAGGTCAAGGTGCGGGGCGAGACGCAGACGCTCGCCACGATCACGATCCAGAACTACTTCCGGATGTACGACAAGATGGCCGGGATGACCGGCACCGCCGAGACGGAAGAGGGCGAGTTCCACGCGATCTACGGCCTCGAAGTCGTCGTCATCCCCACGAACCGGCCGGTGCGGCGACTGGATCACGACGACGTGATCTTTCAGACGAAGAAGGAAAAATACGCCGCGCTTATCGAGGAGATCGAACGGATCAACGGCGAGGGCCTTCCGATCCTCGTGGGGACGACGAGCGTGGAAGTGTCGGAGGTCATCGCCCGCATGCTGAAGCGGCGCGGCCTCGCCCACGAGGTGCTGAACGCCAAGCAGCACGCCCGGGAAGCGGAGATCGTCCGCAACGCCGGCCAGCCGGGCGCGATCACGATCGCGACGAACATGGCCGGACGCGGCACCGACATCAAACTCGCCTCCCCGTGCGTGCAGTGCGACGTGTGCGGGATCCGTTCCGACACCCCGGCGTTCGGCCGCACCGGCGAGGAACCGGACCTGTCGCGAGCCGAGATCAAGGAGCGGGGGTGCGAGGAGGAGCCGCCCTGCGGACTCCAGATCCTGGGTACGGAACGCCACCAGTCCCGCCGCATCGACCGGCAGCTCCGCGGCCGCTCGGGGCGCCAGGGGGATCCCGGGGCCAGCCTCTTCTTCCTGTCGCTCGAAGACGACCTCATGCGGCTCTTCATGCATGAGCGCGTGGCGAAGATCATGGATCGCCTGGGCGTGCAGGAGGGTGAGGTCATCAGCCACCCGTGGATCACGAAGTCCGTCGAGCGCGCGCAGAAGCGGGTCGAGACGCAGAACTTCGACGCCCGCAAGCGACTGCTGGACTACGACGACGTGATGAACCAGCAGCGGGAGGTCGTCTACGACCTGCGCCTCTATGCGCTCGAGGGCGGGGAAGATCTCAAGGGCGAGACGTGGGAGATGGTCGAGGAGGCGATCCGCGAGGAGATGGACGCCTACGTTCCCGAGGAGAGTTCGCACGACCGGTGGAACCTCCCGGGACTGCGGGAGCACCTCCTGATCGAGTACTTCCTGCACAACGAGTTTCTGCCCCGGGTCGGCGCGGACCGCGGGGAGGCGTCCGAGGCGGAGAAGGAAGCGAGCGCCGACAACTGGGCGGGTACCGGCGAGTTGTACGATGCGGTGCTCGAGAGCGCCCACCAGCAGTTCCGCGTCAAGCTCGAGAGTTTCGACGAACTCTGGGAACAGGTCCTGCGCTTCATCGTGCTGTCGGTGCTGGACGAGAAATGGAAGGACCACCTCTACGACCTCGACCATCTGCGCTCCTCGATCCAGTTCCGGTCGTGGGGGCAGAAGGATCCGCTCGTCGAATACAAGAAGGAGGCGTACGAGATGTTCGTGAGCCTGATCACGGACATCCGGAAGACGGTGGCCAACCGCTTCTTCCGCGCACGCATCGAACGCCGGCCGCCGCTTCCGCCGCCGGCGCCGCAGATCACCGGCATGAGCGGTCCCGTGGAGCCGGGCGGCGGCGCCGCGAGCGGGATGGCCCCCGGCCGGGGAGCGGCTCCCGCGCCGGACGCCGCGTCAGGCGAGGCCCCCGGGGACAAGTCGGCGTTCTCGGCCACCGGCGTCGCGGCCTCCGCCGCGGTGCAGGAACTGGCCCCCGATGACACCGCGGCCCGCGCAGCCCTCCGTGCCGGCCAGAGCCCCCGCCGGACGGGCGCTCCGGCGACGGCCACGAAAACCCCCGGGCGGAACGAGCCGTGTCCCTGCGGCAGCGGCCTGAAGTACAAGAAGTGCTGCGGCCGCCCCGGCTGAGGTCGCCGACAGCGGGGCGGATCGCGCCGTTGGCCGCGCGTCGTCGCGGCATATTCGCCGTCGCTGCGGTCCTCGCCTTCGGATGCGGCGGAGAGGGGGAGCCTGCGGACGCGGCGGTGGACCCGGCCCGAGCGGCCGCCGCCCCGGACGCGGCCGGTTCGGCCCCGGAGCCGGATCTGTCGGCCGTGTACGCGGCCGACGCGGTCGACGTGGCCCTGCTCGAGTACGCGATCGGCATGCCGTCGAGACTGCCGGCGGGGCCCACGGTGCTCCGCCTCAGCAACCAGGGCTTCGAGATGCACAACCTCAAGCTCGTGGACCCCGCGAGCGGGGAAGTCCTCTGGGAGACCGAGACGGACGTGAACACGGGGGAGGTTCGGCTCGTCGAACTCGAACTCTCTCCCGGCAGCTACACCGTGGTGTGCGATGTGGCCGGCCACGACAGCCGCGGGATGCTCATGACGCTCACGGTGGAGGCATCGCCGGCCCCCTGACCCTGTCCCGACCCCCGCCCGGGCCTCCGCTGACCGGTGCCCGGGTCTCCCGTAACCGAAGGAGCGATCGGCTTGTACCTGAGATACGTGCCCCCGATGGGGATCTACGAGACTCTGTACGCCTTCCTGGGGGCGTTCGGTACCTACATGGGCGAGCCCGGCACGAACCCGTGGAGCCAGGGGTTCCCGCGGACGGTCGCCCTGCCGGACGGCCCGGAGCTTCCGTCGACCGTGACGGTGACCTCCGAGCACCGCAAGTATCCCAAGGCGTGGGGGCTCCCCGCGCTGAGAGAGGCGATCGCGGCCTACTACCGGCAGTCGTACGGCGTCGAGATCACGGCGGAGAACGTGATGGTGTTCGCGGGCGGGCGTCCCGCGATCGTGGCGCTTCTGCTCTTCCTCGAACCCGATATCGAGGTCCGTCTCGCGTCCACGGAATACACTCCGTACTACGATGTCCTCGAGCGGTTGCGACGTCCCTATCACCTCGTGCACAGCGGCGTGGACAACGGGTTCCGGCCCCCGGTCCCGGCCTATACGGCGCCGCGGGACGGGCGCACCCTGATGCTGCTGAGCAATCCGTGCAATCCGACCGGTGTGACGCGGACGGGGGAGGAACTCGCGGCGCTCGTGGAGGCCAGCGCGCAGGATGGCTTCGGGCTCCTCGTCGACGAGGCCTATGAGCTCCTCCACGACGAGCCGGTGAGCGCCCTCGCGCACGTCGACGACATCGAGCGCGGCAACCTGTTCGTCGTCGGCGCCGCCACGAAGGGTCTGCAGGCGCCCGGCATCCGCATCGGATGGGCCGTGGCGGCGAAGCGGCACATCGAGGTGCTCTCGAACTTCTCCTCGTTCGGGATGGGCGGCGTGTCCCATCCGTCGCAGTGCTACGCGGTCGAACTCCTGGAACCCGAGCGCATGCGCCACGTCCGGGAAGCCGTCCCCGCCTTCTATGCCATGCAGCGCGAGCGCTACGGCCGGGCCTTCGAGGAACTCGGCCTCGAACTCTTCTCGGGCGACGGCGGCTTCTACCACTGGTGCCGGCTCCCGAACGGCTGGACCGCCCAGCGGCTGAACGAGCATCTCTTCACGCGCGGGGCCGCGATCCTCAAGGGGACCGACTGCGACATGGAGCGCCTCGGCGACGACTCGCCGCTGTCGAGCTTCTTCCGCTTCTCCTTCGGCCCGCTCGCCCCGGAGTCGTTCGAGGCGGACATCGCCCTCCTTGGCGAGGCGCTGCGCGAGATGCGATCCTGAGCGTACGGCGGCACGCTGGGCCCCCCGCGGCAATCCCGCGGGACCCGGCGACCGGAAACAGGAGGATGTTCGATGACGATGACACGACGTGAATTCGCGGGGACCTCGTTCGCCGTCGCGGGCGCGGCGGCGCTCCCGGCAGGGGCTGCGGCGTGCGCGGGAGAGACGCGACCCTCGACCGATGCCGAAGCGACCGCGGCCGAAGGCGCGGCCCGGCCCGGGCGACTGCTCATCCTGGGCGGCACCGGCTTCATCGGCCCGCACATGGTGCGGCACGCCCTGGCGCGCGGACACGAGGTCACGCTCTTCAACCGCGGGCGCACGAACCCCGGCCTCTTTCCCGGCGTCGAGACCCTCATCGGGGACCGGGACGGGGCGCTCGACGCGCTGCGGGGGAAGGAATGGGACTATGTCATCGACAACAGCGGCTACGTCCCGCGCCTGGTGCGCGACTCGGCCAACCTCCTGCGCGATGCGGTTGGCCGGTACCTCTTCACCTCCACCGGCTCCGTGTACGACTTCGATCAGGACGAACTGCCGGAAGATGCGCGACTGCTCGAGGTGACGGACCCGGAGAGCGAGGATGTGGGACGGTACTACGGGGAGTTGAAGGTGCTGTGCGAGGAGGCGGTGCAGGACATCTACGGCGACCGCGGCACCGTCACCCGCCTGCACGTCGTCGCGGGCCCGGGAGATCCTACCGACCGCTTCACGTACTGGCCGGTCCGGATTCACCACGGGGGAGAGGTGATCGCGCCGGGCGACATGGACAACCCGGTGCAGTTCATCGATGTGCGGGACCTGGCCGAGTTCTGCATGCACCTGCTGGAGGAGGATACCGGCGGGACCTTCAACGTCGCCGGGCCGACGCTCGACAGAACCCGGATGGACGAGTTCCTGTACGGAGTCCGCGCCGTCACGACGTCGCGCGTGTCGTTCACGTGGGTGGACGAAGCCTTCCTCCGGAACCGGGAGCCGCCCGCGCGCTTCCCCCTCTGGTACTCGCATCGCGGCCCCACGCGGGGACTGGCGCAGGTCCGCTCGCGCCGGGGCGTCGAGGCGGGGCTGCGCTTCCGTCCTCTCGCGGTCACCGCGCGCGAGACGCTCGACTGGTTCCTGGGCGAAGCCGAGGAACGCCGGGAGCAACTCCAGCTGAACCTCGACCGCGACGCGGAGATTCTCGCGGACTGGAAGAACGCGTAAGCGCCGTCCGAAATCACCCCTCGAGTCATGGGGCGACCGCGGCGACATCTATCGTTAGCCAGGAGGACGTTCGATGGCGATGACGTGTGGCCAACCCGCGAGCGTGGACCAGTCGGACCGGATCGTCCCGGTCAACCTGCGACAGAGCGGGCGTACGCCGGTGGAACTGCTCATCTCCACCCGCGTCCGGAAGTCGCCCTACTGGCACCTTTCCCACGAGGCGGGTTGCTGGCGGGCCACCACCTACAACCGCGTTTACCACCCGCGCGGCTACGTGCGGCCCGAGGACGGGGGCGCAGCGGCGGAGCACGAGGCGCTCACCCACCGCGTCACGATGTGGAACGTTGCCGTGGAGCGGCAGATCCGCGTCAGGGGACCCGACGCGGAGGCCTTCACCGACTATGTGATCACCCGCGACGCGACCCGGATCGACCCGATGCGCGCGCGATACGTCATCCTGTGCAACGAGCGTGGCGGGATCCTCAACGACCCGGTCCTCCTGCGGCTCTCCGAGGACGAGTTCTGGTTCTCGCTCGCGGACTCCGACCTGATGTTCTGGCTCCAGGGCGTGAACGTCGGGCTCGGCATGCGCGTGGAGATCGATGAGATCGATGTCTGTCCCCTGCAGATCCAGGGGCCGAGGTCACTCGATCTGATGGTCGACCTCGTGGGCGATGCGGTGCGGCACATCCCGTACTACGGGCTCCTGGAGGCGGAGATCGGCGGCTGCTCCGTCGTGGTTTCGCAGACCGGGTTCTCCGGGGAGAAGGGGTACGAGATCTATCTGCGGGACGCGACGCTGAACGCCGAAGCGCTTTGGCGTGCGGTGCTGGCGGCGGGAGAGGCACACGAACTCATGGTCACGGCCCCGGGGCACCAACGCCGAATTCAGGCAGGAATCCTGTCGTGGGGACAGGACATCGACCACGAGACGAGCCCGTTCCAGTGCAACCTCGCCTACCAGGTGCCGCGCGAGAAGCCGGGCGACTACATCGGGCGAGCCGCCCTGGAGCGCCAGCGCGCCGAGATCGATGCGGGACGCCCTCCGTTCGCCCTCGTGATGGTGGGGATGAAGCTCGGCGGCAGACCGATCGACGACTACGCGCCCGACTTCTGGCTCGTGTCGCGCGCGGACGGCGGCGACCCGGTGGGATACCTCACGTCTCCGTGGTACGCTCCCGAGTTGGGCGGCAACATCGCGCTCGGATACGTCCCGCCCACCCAATCCGCCATCGGCACGGAACTTGCCGTGTGGCTTCCCGACGAGTACGCGAGCGAGCCGGGCCAGCCCGATCCGGCCCGCGTGTGCGAGGTGCCGTTCCGCCCGTCCGCGAACCCGAGCACCCGCGAGGTCGCTCTGGCCCAGGGCCGCGACGCCGCCATGTAGCCTCGGTCCCGGAGGCGGGGCAAGGCGGTCGGGCCGGGTTACGACCTCATGCGAGCGCCGGTCGGGTCGAAGAGGGCAGTGCCGGCCGCCACGGTGACCGGGAAGGCCTCGTTCATGTAGAGGACCCGGAGCCGGGTTCCCGGGGCGGCGAGTTCCGGCGGCAGGTACGCCATCAGGAGGTACTTCCCCACGGAGGGACCCATCCCCGCCGACGTGACGCGGGACTCCCTTCCGTGCGCGTCCACGATGCGCTCCCCGTCCGGCCCCAGCAGCGGCTCGTTGCCTCCGGTGGGGAAGCGGGCGAGGCCGGAAGCGTCGGCGTGATCGTCCATGGTGAGTGTGCGGAGCAGCGCCGCGGGCCCCGCTTCCCGGGCCTCGAGGTACGCGGCCCGGCCGATGAAGTCCGCCCGCTTCACGCGCGGCCGCGCCAGGCCCGCCTCCACCGGTGAGTACTCCGAGGTGAGTTCGGCCCCCATGACGGCGTACCCCTTCTCGATGCGGCCCGTCGTACCATAGACGCCGCCGCCCACCGGGCGCAGGCCGAACGCCCGGCCCGCCTCCCGTACGGCGTCCCACACCCGTGTGGCGAGCGCGGCCTCCACGTAGATCTCCCACCCGCTCTCACCCACGTACGAAATGCGGCACATCGTCGTTGGGATTCCGTCGAGGATGATGTCGCGCACGGTGGCGTAGGGGAACGCGGCCTGCGAGAGCCTCGTCCCGGATACCACTTCGAGAAGCGCCTCCGCCCCGGGCCCCCACACGCCCAGCGTGCACACGTCCCCCGACAGATCCTCGAAGCGGACGGAACCATCTTCCGGCAGGCGTTTCCGGAACCACGCCGCGTCCCGGGCGCCGTCAAAGGCGCCGGTCACAACCCGGAAATGGTCCGCCGCCAGCCTCTGGATCGTGAGGTCGGCCCTGAAGCCCCCGTCCGGCGTCAGCAGCGGAGTGTAGATGGACGTCCCGGGCGGCCGGTCGCACGCGTTGGCCGCCATCGTCTCCAGCCAGGCGAGCGCCCGGGAGCCCGTCACATCGAAGATCTGAAAGGCGCCCAGATCCACGACGCCGGCCTTCTCGCGCAGGTGCAGGTGCTCCGCCTCGATGATGGGAGACCACCACCGGCGGTCCCACTCGTGCGGCCGCTCGGCGATGCCGTACCGTTCGACGAGGTCGGCGTTTGACTCGTACCACTGCGGCCGCTCCCAGCCGCTGGCCTCGTAGTACACGGCCCCGAGGGCCTCGGTGCGGGCGTGGAGCCCCGAGCGGTGTACGTCGCGGCGGGACTCCCACTGCTCGCGCGGGTGCACGATCCCGTACGTCTTGTTGAAGTGCTCGCGTGCGCGGGCCCGCACGTGGCGGCCGGTGCGCTCGTGCGGCTGGAAGCGGGTGACGTCCGATTCGTGCGCGTCGCACAGGCGGGGATGGCCGTCGGTGATCCATTCGGCGAGGAGCCGCGCCGCTCCCGGACCCTGCTTGACCCACACGGCCGCCGCCGACCACAGGTTCGCAACCTCCGGGGTCTCTCCCAGCACGGGGTGCGTGTCGGGCGTCAGGGAGAGAAGGCCGTTGATCGCGTATCCGATCTCGGCACCCTCGAGCAACTCTCCCATGATCTCGCGCGCCTGCGCGAGCTGGGGCGCGAAGTCGTCCGCCGTGAACGGCATCTCCGTGGGCGAGCGTTCGGACGCTTCGCGCGAGGGGATCTCCTCCGGGCGCACGAGGATGGGGCGGTGCGCGTAGGATCCGACCTCCATCGCCTCGTACTTCTGGCGTTCGTACATGGACGCGTCCATGTCGCGCACGATGGGGTGCCCGATCTCGTTGCCGGTGGCGCGGAGGAGGTCGACCGGGCCGAGGTCCGCCATCTGGTGCACCGCCGGCGTGAGCGGAATCGAGGCGCCGGCCAGTGCCGCGATGGGAGGGCTCCACACGCCGCAGGCGATGACCGCGTGCTCGACGTCGATACGGCCCTGCGCGGTGAGGACGGCCCGCAAACGGGGGCGGCCGAAGGGCCGGGGCTCGACGTCGAATCCCGTGACCTCGGTATTGTCCAGGATTGTGAGCGCGCCGCGGGACCGGGCCCGTTCCCGCATCAGGGTTCCGGCCCGCACCGAGTCGACCACCGATACGGACGATGCCCAGAAGCCGCCCAGGATGACGTCGGGGTTCAAGAACGGGATCCGTTCGGCCACCTCCTCCGGGGAGAGCAGCTCGGCTTCGATGCCCCACGCGCGCGCCGAGGTCATGCGGCGGCGCAGTTCCTCCATGCGCGCTTCCGTGCGGGCCACCTCGACGCCACCGCAGGTCGTCTGCACCCCTAGCGCCTCGTACTGCCGCTGGCTCTCCAGCGTCAGCATCGCGGCCTCGCGGGTGTGGTCGGTGGGGAAGATGAAATTCGACGCGTGGCCGGTGGAGCCGCCGGGGTCGGGCAGCGGACCCTTTTCGATCAGGACGAGGTCGTCCCAGCCCCGCTGCGCGAGGTGTTCGACGAGGCAGCTGCCGACGATGCCGGCCCCGATGACGGCGATGCTCGCCCGCTGCGGCTGTGGTGTGCGTTCGCTCACGGCGCGAGCCGGCTGTGTCTGCGCGGCCCGCGGCGCTGCGCTGCGGCGGGCGGCCTCACGACGGCCTGTCGCCCCGCGGGCGTCACCGCCGCGGCGGGATGCGGATCGGGTCGCCCAGATCCGGCGTCACCGCGAGGTCGCCGAGCAACGCCTCCAGCCGCGGCATGCGCGCGGTCAGAAGCGCGTTGATGCGCTCCGCCACCGTCGGCAGCGCCTCCCACGCCCGATCGATCCGGTACAGTTGATCCGACGTGGGTTCGCCGGACCACCCCTCCATCTGCGAGATTCCGGTGCCCCCGGCGGCGTCATCCAGGTCGTCGTCGATCTCCTCAAGTTGGCCGGAGATCGCCTCGGCGATCCCCTCGATCCGTTCGCGGTCGCCATCTTCGATATCCGCGTCATCGAGCAGCGCACGGATCTCGTCGAGCCGACCGTTCATGGCGCCGATCCGCTGCCGCGCATCGCGTACCGGACCGGCCAGCGCGTGGGCCCGCATCATCGCGTCCTGTCGCGCGACGAGCGCGGCCCGGCTAGCGTCGCGCCGCGGGTCGAGCCGCACGCCGACCTCGGTCTCCTGGCTCTCGTCCCCGACCGTCAGCCGCACCGTATACGTGCCCGGCAGCACGCGCGGCCCCGCACCCGCGGGCGGCCCACGCGAGAAGCCGCCGCCCCCGCCGTCCGCCTCGAAGGCGGGATCGACGCGGAAGTCCCACAGCACCTCGTTCACACCGGCCTCCCCGCCGGCGTCCATGGAGCGCACGACCTCGCCGCCGTCGAGGATCTCGAGGCTCGCGCCGTCCGAGTCGGCCCCGTCGCCCAGGTAGTAGCGGAGGGGGATCCCGGCCGGCGGGTTGGGCGCGATGAACGTCGCCGGCTGGAAGGGCCAGTCCATGCCCATCGACCACATCGTGCCGCGCCGCGCGCCGAAGAGCCGGAAGTCGGAGGCGAACACGTCCGCCGACATCTCCTCGAGCGGCGTGATGTCGTCCAGGATCCAGATGCTGCGTCCGTGCGTCCCGACGACGAGGTCGTTCTCGCGCGGATGGATCGCGATGTCGTCCACCGGCACCACGGGCAGGTTGTTCACCATGCGCGCCCACGACTCGCCGCGGTCGATCGACATGTAGACGCCGATCTCGTTCCCGACGAACAGCAGGTTCGGGTTCCGCGGGTGCTCCCGGATCACGTTCACCGACCAGCCGTCGGGGAGGCCGGCCGTGATCTGCCGCCAGCTCGCGCCGTGGTCCTCGCTCACGTAGGCGTACGGCGCGTAGTCGTCGTTCCGGTGCCCGTCGAACGTCACGTACACCCGTCCATCCACCGCGTACGACGTTTCGAGACGGCTCACGTAGGTGCGAGACGGCACGCCCGGCACCTGATCGATCACATTCGTCCACGTGGCGCCGCCGTCGAGCGTCACCTGCAGGTTTCCGTCATCCGTCCCCACGTAGAGTGCGTCGGGCGAGTGCTTCGACTCCGCGAAGGCCGTGATGTTTCCGTAGGAGGCGATCCCGTCGTTGTCCGAGAGCGTCTCGTCCGTCACGACGCGGCCCATGATCTCGAGCGTGTCGCGGTCGATCTGCTTCGTGAGGTCGGGGCTCGCCTCCTCCCAGTTTCCGCCCCGGTCCCGCGAGCGGAACAGGTGGTTGCCGCCCAGGTAGATCGTCGCGCGGTCGTGTCGTGAAATCGCGAACGGCGAATCCCAGTTGAACCGGTAGCTGCGCTCCTCGCCCTCCGCTTCGTCCCCCGTCGGGCGCGGGAAGGGCCGGATCGACTGTCCCTCGCGCGTGGCCACATCGATGCGCGCCATGTTCCCGCCCTGCGACTCCGAGAACATGATGTTGGGATCCTCGGGGTCGGAGTGGTTGTGGAACCCGTCCCGAACCACATGTGCTTCCACTCGCGGTTGCGGACGCCCCACGTCGCCTGCGTGCGATGCGGGGCGCACCAGTTCCCGTTGTCCTGCAGGCCGCCGCAGACGTTGTACGGATCGCTCATGTCGACGTCGATTTCGTAGAACTGGCCGATCGCCATGTTGCGGATCGAACGCCACGTGACCGAGCCGTCGCGCGAAAAGGCGAGCCCGCCGTCGTTCCCGTTGATGAGGTGGTTCGAGTCGTCGGGGTTGATCCACAGCGCGTGGTGGTCGGAGTGGATCTGGTCCGTCGCGTTCCCCGGCCACCAGGTGCGCCCGCCGTCGTCCGAGGCCGAGGACTGGACGCCGCCGAGGTAGATCCGCTCCGGGTTGTTGGGGTCGATCCGGATGAGGGAGAAGTACATCGGCCGCGGGTTGCGGTCGCTCATGAACTCCCACGTCTCGCCGCGGTCGGTGGACCGGTACACGCCCTGGCCCTCGTGCGCCTCCACGATCGCGTACACGAGGTTGCCGTCGCGGCGGTAGACATCGAGTCCGATGCGGCCGAGTTCGCCCTCCGGCAGCCCCTCCTCGAGCCGGGTCCAGTTCTCCCCGCCGTCCGTCGTGCGCCAGAGCCCCGACCCGCCGCCGCCGGCCGCGAAGCCGAAGCCCGTGCGCTGCCGCTGATAGGTCGCGGCGAAGAGCGTGTTCGGGTCGTTGTAATCCATGACGAGGTCGATGATCCCGGTGTGCTCGTCGATATGGAGGATGTTCTCCCACGTCGCCCCGCCATCGGTCGTCTTGAAGAGGCCGCGTTCCTCGTTCGGACCCCACAGGTGGCCGACGGCCCCGACGTACACGACGTCGGGATCCCGCGGATCGATCTTGATCCTGCTGATGTGGCGGGTGTCCTCGAGCCCCACGTGCGTCCAGGTGCCGCCCGCGTCCGTCGACTTGAAGACGCCGACGCCCCACGGAGAACTCTGGCGGTTCGCCGGCTCGCCGGTTCCGACCCAGACGTGGTTGGGGTTGGAGGGCGCCACGCTCACGGCTCCGACCGACGCCGTCGGCTGATCGTCAAAGACGGGGTCCCACGTCATCCCGTCGTTCGTCGTCTTCCACACGCCGCCGGCGCCGAGGCCGACGTAGAAGATGCGCGGGTCGCTCTCGACCACGGCGAGATCGGCCACGCGCCCGCCCATGATCGCGGGTCCCAGCTCCCGGAAGTCGAGCACCGACGCCGCGGCGGCCGCGCGTTCGGAGGCCGTCTGGGCGACGGCCGGGTCGGGCGGGGCAGCGCCCAGCGCGAGCGCGAGGGGTACGAGGAGCGTGATCGTAAGACGGGGGGATCGCTCGATCCTGAACTGGGGCGCCATCGGAACCTCCGGGATGATGGCCGGCATCTGCGGCAAACGGGACAATCCGCACAGTGGTTCGCCCGTTGCCCGCCGCGCAAGACGGCTGGTCCACACAGGCCCGGACGTACTGCGGCAGAAAACCGATGACGGAGGAGCGAGTGACAAATCGACGACGCAGCGGTCATTTTGACGGTCATTATGACGAGACGCCGCGGAACGACCAACGCCACTCCGCTGGCCTCAGCCTGCGTGACTATCCTCACGTTATTGGCCGTCCTGCCCGCAACGGCCGATGCGCGGGTCAGGTCATCTGCCGGCGCGGCGCGCGTCCCGGCTGCGGACACCGTGCTCCAGGTCACGTTTCTGGACGTGGGGCAGGGCGACGCGGTCCTCATCCAGGCGCCCGGGGGGCAGGTTGCGCTGATCGACGCGGGCCCCGACGATGTCGTCGCCACACTCCGCGGTTTCGGCGTGAACGAAATCGACCTCGCGGTTGCCACGCACCCGCACGCGGACCACATCGGCGGTATGCTCGGGGTGATCGAGACGTTCCCGGTTCGCTTCTACATGGACAACGGTCAGCCGCATACGACGCCGACCTATCGGCGGCTAATGGCGGCACTCGACGCCCGGCCGGAGATCACCTACCTCGAAGCGTCCCCCCGCACGCTCACGCTCGGCGAGGTGGAGATCGAGGTGCTGCCGCTCCTCCCGCCGGGAACGACGGGACTCAACGACCGCTCGATCGCCCTCGTCGTGCGGTACGGAAGCTTCACGGCGTTCCTGAGCGGCGACTCGGAAGTGCGGCAACTCACCCACCTCGTCGGCCGGGGCGTCGTTCCCAGGACGACCCTCCTCAAGGCCCCGCACCACGGGGCCAGCAACGGCTTCACATGGGAGTTCCTCGACGCGGCTCGGCCCCGCTTGGTCGTCATCTCGGCGGGCCGGGACAACCCGTACGGCCACCCGAAACCCGCGGCCCTGCGCGCCTTCCAGGCCTCCGGGGCCACCGTGTTCCGGACGGACCGGCACGGCCACGTCGCGGTGGCGGGTCGCCGGAACGGGGACTACGAGGTTGCATACGGCGGACAGGTCGCGCTCGAGGGCGGCGCGGCGGACGCGATTTCTCCGGGCGCATCCGGCGGCGCCGGGATCCGCCTCCGTGTGCAGGCCGACGCTCCCGGCGATGATCACCGGAACCCGAACGGCGAGTACGCCATCGTCGAGAGCCTGGCCTCCGAGGACCGGGAGATCGGCGGCTGGACGCTGTGCGACCGGGCGAACCACTGCTTCACCTTCCCCGCGGGCGCCGTGCTCGCGGCCGGCGGGCGGCTCTTCGTGCACACCGGTTCCGGAAGCGCGGACGACACGCGCTACTACATGGGTCGCCGTCAGGCGGTGTGGAACAACGGCGGAGACACCGCGACCCTCTACGACAGCACCGGGGCGGTGGTGCTGGTGTTCGACTATTGAACGTTCGGCGGCAGGGGCCTGACGCCGTCCCGAAAGACGTCATCTGGGTCGTGGACCGGATGGAAGGCGCGATCGCCGTACTCGTCCGCGACGGGGACGAGCGAGCCGAGGACGTGTCCGTCGAGGCGCTGCCGGGCGGGAGCCGTGAAGGGTCCGTGCTCCGGGTACCCGAGTTGGACGGCCGGCCCGACTGGACGGCGGCGGTGCTCGACGAGGACGCCCGCGACGCCCGGCTGCGAGAGGCGGAGGAAGTCCTCGAACGCCTGCGACGGCGCGATCCGGGCGGCGACATCGAGCTGTAGCTCGGCAATGTACCGGATCTGCATGTTCTGCCAGAAGCCCCTCGGCTCCAACGAGGTGGTGGAGGCCTTCCCGGTCGGCCGTCGCCTTGCCTTCGATCCGGCAAAGGGCCGCCTCTGGGTGGTGTGTCGCAACTGTGAGCGCTGGAACCTCACCCCCCTCGAAGAGCGCTGGGAGGCGGTCGAGACCTGTGAAAAGCTCTTCCGCGCGACGCGGATCCGCACTTCCACCGAAAACATCGGCCTGGCCCGGCACGCCGAAGGCCTCGAACTGGTCCGCATCGGCGAGCCCCTCCGTCCGGAGTTCGCCGCTTGGCGCTACGGCGACCAGTTCCGCCGTCGGCGTCGGCGCTGGATCGCGGCTGGGTCCGCCGGCGTCGCGACGAATCTCGCTACCTCGGTGACCATCAACTTGGCGACGGGCGGCTTGATCGGGGCAGCCGGGGCAGCTGCCCTGGGCGGCGGCGTCGGCGGGCTGGCCTTGGGGACGGTGCAACGCGTGCTGAACAGGCGGGCCAATGTGGCCCAGTTTCGGCGCTCCGATGGCAAGGCCCATACGCTCACGCGGGAACACGTCACGCGATTTGCCCGTATACGAGCCGCCGACGGCGAACCCGGCTTTCGCGTCGAGATCCACAAGGGACCGCTCTCATCGAAAGACCCGGACTCTTTCGAGGGCGACGATGCGGGAAGAGCCATCAACGCTCTTCTTCCTCTGGTCAATGGCGCAGGCGCTGCGGCTCACCATATCCGGGAAGCGGTGTCACAGATCGAATCCCATGGCGACCCGGATCGGTTCATCGCCGATTCCACTGAACGAGGGTCCGCTGCCGGCGCATTCCCCACGGTCGAGCGCCGGAAGAAGATCCGACCGTCCGGGCCCGGATGGATCCGCAAGATGCCCAAGCCCACGCGCCTCGCGCTGGAGATGGCGCTGCACGAAGAGCAGGAACGGCGCGCGCTTGAAGGCGAGCTGGCCCAGTTGGAGCAAGCGTGGCGGGAAGCCGAGGAGATCGCGGCGATCGCCGACAACCTGCTCCTCCCCGAGCACACCGACGACTTCCTGGACCGCCACTCACGTCGAGGAACGTCCGGCGGGCCTTCATGACTGATCTGGGTCCTGTCCCGGCGAATCCGAAACAGGTCGTGCGTGCCGGATACGACGCGTGCGCCGCCGCCTACAGCGAGACCCGGTCTGGCGTTGATGAAACCGCTGAACTGGAGCGGTTGCTCGATGTATTGCCCACGTATCCCCTTACACTTGAAGTGGGTTGTGGAGCGGGCTACCCGGTCGGCGCCCTATTGGCCAGTCGCGGCGCCTACATCGGGGTCGACATCTCGCGCGGGCAGTTGGAGCTCGCTCGGCGGACGCTCCCGGACGCCTGCCTGATCGAGGGCGACGTGGCGGAACTCCAGTTCCGCGATAATGTCTTCGACGCGATCGTATCGCTCTACACTCTCTTTCATCTGCCCAGGGAGGAGCACGCCGACGTCCTCGGGCGGTTCCTGGGGTGGTTGCGACCCGGCGGCTACCTGTTCATCACCGTGGCGAGGACTGCGCACGCGGGCTATACGGAGACGGACTTCTTCGGCACCACCATGTACTGGAGTCACCACGAGCCGGCGTGGTACGTCAATGCACTCGAAGCTCTTGGCTTCTCGGGCATCCGGGAGTCTTCGATCCCCGCTGATCACGGGGACAGGTACGATCATCCGGTACTGTTCGCGCGGGCGCCCCGATAGCCGCTCGCCGGGTCTTGAGCGCCAGACAACTCCGGGTCTAGGATCGAAGTCTGCGATCCTTCTGCCAGGAGCCGTCCGATGAAACGCCGAGACTTCCTCGCCACCTCCGCCGCCGCCGCTGCCGGCTCGGGCCTCGTCGCCTGCCGCGCACCGGAGACGTCCGCCGCCCCGCCCGTCACCTCCGGGCAGTGGGGTTCCGGCGACTACTCGCACGTCCCCGGGCTGGCCGGGCCCGCGCACGGGACCGTGTGGGGCCGGACGGGCGTGACGGCCTGCTCCGACTACTACGCGTCGCTCGCCGGCACGAAGACGATGATGGAGGGCGGGAACGCGATCGACGCGATGGTCGCGGCGTGCGCCACGCTGAACGTGTCGGATCCCTACATGTCCGGCATCGGGGGCTTCGGCGGCTACATGCTCATCTACCTGGCCGAGGAGAACCGCGTCGTCGGGCTCGACGCGCTCGGAAAGTCGCCCGCCGCCTCGTCGCCGGAGACGATGACGCTCGACGACTTCGCGATGGGTTACAAGGCGCCCATCGTGCCCGGCGCCTTCAAGGGCTGGGCCGCCGCCCTGGAGCGCTACGGCACGATGAGCATGGGCGACCTGTTCGAACCCGCGATCCAGCTCGCCGAGGACGGCTTCGTGATCTCGAAGTTCGATGAGCGCTACACGGCGTCGAGCGCGGACAAGCTGAGCCGCTACCCGTCCACGACGCGCGTGTTCTTCCCGAACGGGCGGCCTCCGCGCATGGGCGAGGTCATCAGGCAGCCCGAACTCGCGGCGAGCATGCGGCATCTCGCCCGCGTGGGCGCGAACGACCTCTACGAGGGCGAACTCGCCGACCGCATCGTCGCCTTCCTCGCCGAGAACGGCGGCCACCTGACGAAGGCCGACCTCGAGAGTTACGAAGTCCAGTGGCGGGAACCGATCAGGACGACCTTCCAGGGATACGATCTGCACGCCATGCCGCCGGGCTCCTGCGGAATGTCGATGTTCCAGGCGCTCAACATCATGGACGGGTTCGACCTCGCGAACATGGACCTGTACGGCTCCGAGTTCGTACACCTGTGGCTCGAGGCGATGAAGCTGGCCCTCGCCGATGACGACCGGTACAACACCGGGAAGGAGGACGTGGACATCCCGGTCGACATGATCATCTCCCGGGAGTACGCGGACGCACAGCGGGCGAAGATCGATCCGACGCGCGTCGCTTCCTTCTCCGGGGCTCCGCTCCCGTTCTTCGGGACGACGAGCCTCTCCACCGTCGACCGGTGGGGCAACGCGGTCGCCTTCACGCAGTCGCTCGTCAACGCGTACGGGAGCGGCGTGATCGCCGGCGACACCGGGATCTTCCTCAACAACGGCCACATGTTCGGGTTCGTGCTCGAGGAAGGGCACGTGAACCACCTCGAGGGCGGCAAGCGGGCGAAGGGCGTGATGACCCCGTGCATCATGATGAGGGACGGCGACCTCTTCGCGGCGGTGGGGGCACAGGGCGGCTACACGATCCCGCAGACCGTGGGCCAGGTGATCACGAAACTCGCGGTGGCCGGCATGGACATGCAGCTCGCGATCGCCTCGCCGCGCATGTGCGTCAACCGCGGCGGGGGCCGGACGCCGATCCCGGAGGACTCCGTCACGTATCTCGAGGCCGGGTTCGCGCCGGAGGTCTACGAGGAACTGGCGGACCGCGGCCACTACCTGGCCGAGCCCGGCAACCTCGGCGGCGTGCAGGCGGTGCATCGCGACGCCGGGACGGGCGCCCTCTCCGGCGGGTCGGACCCGAGACGCGACGGTCACGCCATCGCCTGGTAGAGGGGGCCGTCACTCGAGCTCCGGCCCGGTGGGGGCGTTTGACGGGATCAGGGAGGGGATCCGCGCCGGGGTGGCCGGCGCCGACCGGTAGTCCTCCCCGGCCGCGCAGGGGCCGGGTGCATGACCACCTCGAAATCCTCTTCAAAGCCTACTCGAGTGGGGGAGGGGAGGTAGCGGGAGAGGTCGAGTCCGGATTCTTCGAGTTCGCGGTCGAAGGCGTCCAGATCTCGCCTTGAGGCCTCCGCGGCGGTGTCGGAGGTTGCGTAGACGATGGGGCCGAGACGCTGATCCTGGAGCTTCAGCCGGCGCCGCATGAACTCCGCCTCGACGAAGCTCTCGCGTAGCGCGGGGAAACGGTACGTGAACCCTTCATCCTCCGCCTCCACTTCCGCATCGAACTCGGCCGCCAGGCGCTCCAGCTCCGCCAGGATCAGCTTCGGCGGCACCTGCTGGCCCTCGAGTGCACGCGTCGCGTGGCGGATCGCGTCGGCGGCCGCGACCCACCGGACGGTCTCGACGCTGCGGGAGTAGACCAGTCCCACGAGCAGACGCCGCACGTTGCGCCGCATGCGCGCCCGGTTCTCCCGGGCCAGTGTCAACGAGCGGACGATGGGGATCGCGAAGAAGAGGCTGCTGAAAGTGAAGGGCACGATGCCCAGTCCGTAGAAGATGACCGGGTCGACCGTGGAGGGCAGCCCGAGGACGCTCGCCATCGCCAGGTTGAAGCCGTTCATGGCGCCGATGCCGGCGTTGGCCCCGCCGCTGTTGCCCGTCAGCTTCTTCGGGTACTCCAGCCGCATCCATGCCGGTTTCGGCTCTCGCGCGAGGACCGTCCCGTGGGCGCTCTTCATCAGTTCGGGGAAGGCGTACACGACCTCGCCCGCGTCCGAAACCCGCGGGTCGCCTCCGTAGGCCCCGGTAAGGCGTCCCATCTCTTCGACGGCGTCGTCGATCGAGAGGCCGGTGTGCTCGATCAGCTCCGACGACGTCAGGACGCCCTTCCGCGCCCGGATCAGCTGGACGACCGTGCGATCCTTCTGGAGCTGTGTCGGCCTGGGCTCCTCGGGGCCGAAGATGAAGGCGAAGACCTTCTTGTAGAAGGGCGGACGGGCGTCTTTCGGCAGCCGCCTGGCATGGCGGTCGCCGTAGTAGAGGCCCCTCCGGTCCCACCCGCGGCCCCCGAGCAGCCAGTGGAGGATGAAGAGGTCCCCCAGGCTGAAGCCCCTGCGCCCGCCGGAGCCGCGGCCGTCACGGTTGGCGGTCATCAGCGCGATCAGGATCACGACGAAGACGACGAAGTAGGCGACCAGCATGACCGCCGTCCAGATCTTGAAGCCGACCTTGAAGGCCGACCAGGCGACTCTGCGGAAGCGCGCCCGGAACAGCTCCGCGTCCCGCTCGATGAGCGAGGGATCGAACCGGTAGAGGAGATCGCCCGAATCGGAGACCTCGAGGTGGCCGCAGTGCGTCTCCAGGAGAGACTTGAGGGTGACCTCGGCCTCGTGGTCCGGCAATCCGGTGGCGGAGACGACATCGCCCAGGGTGGCGCGTCCCTCGAGGCCACGGAGGGCGGCGATGACCGTGCTGTCGGGGCGGTGCGGGTCGGCGGTGACGGGGTCGAGCACGTGTGATGGCCCTTTCTCCGGGACTCAACGGGCGAGGCGGATGCCGTCTACGATAGCCCATAGGCGGGAGTCGTGCGGTTATTGCGCGGGTTCCCGTCGCCGCGTGTCGGGCCTTGAGCGGCGAGTGACCCGGGGTCTAGGATCAAGGTCTGCGATCCCCCCTGCCCAGGAGCCGAGCCATGAAGCGCCGAGACTTCCTCGCCACCTCCGCTGTCGCCGCCGCCGGATCGAGTCTCATCGGATGCAGGCCTCCCGAGACCGCGGGCGCCGCCACCGCCGCCAGCGGGCAGTGGGGCCCGGCCGGCGATTCGAACGTACCGGGCCTGCTCGGACCCGCGCACCGGGCGGTGTGGGGCGCGCGCGGCGTAACGGCCGCTGCCGACTACTACGCCTCCCTCGCCGGCACGACGATCATGATGCAGGGAGGGAACGCGGTGGACGCCATCGTCGCCGCCTCCGCCATGCTGAACGTCTCCGAACCCTACATGTCGGGAATCGGAGGCTTCGGCGGTTTCATGCTCATCTACCTGGCCGAGGAGAACCGGGTCGTCGGACTCGACGCGCTCGGCAAGTCGCCGGCCGCCTCGTCCCCGGAAACGATGACGCTCGACGACTTCGCGGAAGGCTACAAGGCGCCCATCGTGCCCGGCGCCTTCAAGGGTTGGGCCGCCGTCCTCGAACGCTACGGGACGATGAGCCTCGGCGACGTGTTCGAGCCCGCGATCCGACTCGCCGAGGACGGGTTCGTCGTCTCGCGCTTCGACGAGATCCACACGAACGGCGCCGCCGCCGAGAAGCTGGGTCAGTTCCCGTCGACGACGCGCGTCATGTTCCCGAACGGCCGTCCGCCGCGCATGGGCGAGATCATCAGGCAGCCCGACCTCGCCGCGAGCATGCGCCGACTCGCCCGGGAGGGCGCGGACGACTTCTACATGGGAGAGATCGGCGAGCGCGTCGTCTCCTTCCTCGCCGAGAACGGCGGCCACATGACGATGGCCGACCTCGAGGCGTACGACGTCACATGGAAGGAACCGATCACGACGACCTTCCAGGGGCACGATCTGTATGCGATGCCGCCGGGATCGTGCGGGATGTCGATGTTCCAGGCGCTGAACATCATGGACGGTTTCGACCTCGCGAACATGGATCTCTACAGCTCCGAGTTCGCGCACCTCTGGCTCGAGGCCTGCCGGCTCGCCCTCATCGACGACGACCGCTACAACACCGGGAAGGAAGATGTCGATATCCCGGTCGACATGATCATCTCGAAGGAATACGCGGACGAGCAGCGGGCGAAGATCGACCCCGCGCGCATCGCATCGTTCTCCGGGGCTCCGCTCCCCTTCTTCGGCACGACGAGCCTCTCGTCCGCCGACCGCTGGGGGAACGCGGTCGCCTTCACGCAATCGCTCGTGAGCGGCTACGGCAGCGGCGTGATCGCCGGCGACACCGGCATCTTCCTCAACAACGGCCACACCTTCGGCTTCGTGCTCGAGGAAGGTCACGTGAACCATCTGGAGGGCGGCCAGAAGGCGAAGGGGGTGATGACGCCGTGCGTCGTCATGAAGGACGGCAACCTCGTCGCCGCCGTGGGCGCCGCGGGCGGCTACACCATCCCGCAGACCGTCGGACAGGTGATCACGAAGCTCACCGTCGGCGGCATGGATATGCAACTCGCGATTGCCTCGCCGCGCATGTGCCTCAACCGGGGCGGCGGACGTACGCCGATCCCGGAGGATTCCGTCACGTACCTGGAGGCGGGCTTCCCGCCTGAGGTCTACGAGGAACTCGAGGACCGCGGGCACAATCTGGCCGAGCCCGGAAATCCCGGCGGCGTGCAGGGGGTGTACCGCGATTCCGAGACCGGCGCCCTCGCCGGCGGATCCGACCCGCGCCGGGACGGTCACGCCATCGCCTGGTGAGGCGACAACGGAGGTCTTGAGCGAGGGACGGGACGGAGTCTCGCGGCATGCAGCCGTGCCATACCCTCCCCATGTGCCAACTGCTTGATTCCAATAGCAGTGTGACTCATGTAATTCCTTGACAGCACACGGATAATGCCCGATCCTCTGGAGAGGAACCCCATTGAAGGGGGTACTCTCGCCTGTAGTTGCGCTGGGGTCCCCCGTAGTGCAGCAGAGGAACTGCCCGTCCCTTGCAGGCATCCGGCGTAACGGATCCCCTGACGAAGAAGACGCGCTCCGCACACATCACGCGCGCGCGTATCGCAATCTTCCTGTTTGCGACGCTTGTCACGGCGACCTGGGCCGCCTGCGGCGACACCGTCTCGGAGCCTTCTCCGCCCCCGTCGATCCCCGAACGCTCCCGGCCCACGACCGTGGCGGTGACGCCGGCGACCGCCCGGCTGGCAGCGCTCGGGAGCACGGTGCGACTCTCCGCTCAGGTGCGCGATCAGAGCGGGCAGGCGATGTCGGGCGTCGCCGTCGAATGGGCCACCGGCAACCCCGTCGTCGCAACCGTCGATGCATCGGGCCTGGTAACCGCGGTCGCCAACGGGACCGCGACCGTGACCGCGACCGCGGGTGGTGCGAGCGGGAGCGCGACCGTGGAGGTGGCGCAGGAAGTCACCGCCGTCACGGTGTTGCCTTCAGCTGACACGCTGATGGTCGGGGACACGCTGCGTCTGAGTGCGACCGCCGAAGACGCGAACGGGCGAGCGGTGGAGGCGGCCGGGTTCGTCTGGGCGTCGGATGACCCATCCGTGGTCGCGGTGGACACGTCGGGGCTGGTGACCGCGGTGGGGGCGGGGGAGGTGGATGTGGTGGTCACTGCCTCCGGGGTGACCGGCAGGGCCCGCCTGCTCGTGGTGGGCGTAACGCCCGCCACCGTCGAGGTCATCCCCGACTCCCTCCATTTCACGGCGCTGGGCGACACGACGCGTCTGACCGCCCAAGTGCGCGACCGGAACGGGGACTTCATAGAGGGCGCGGCTGTGAGCTGGAGCAGCGAAGATCCTGCCGTGGCCACGACGGATGCTTCCGGACTCGTGACCGCCACGGGCGTTGGCCAAACGACCGTCACGGCCGCGACGGACCCGGCAGCCGGGACCGCAACCGTCACCGTTGCCCCGAGCGCCCGAACGGTCATCGTGACGCCCCCCGAGGTCACGCTGCTCGTGGGAGACACCGTTCGCCTCGACGCCAGGGCGACGGACGCAAACGGCGCGCCCATCGCGGGTGCGGCCATCAACTGGGCGACGAGCGACGCGTCGGTAGCCACGGTGGACCCCACCGGTCTGGTACGCGCGCTCGCCACCGGCACCATCTCCGTCACGGCCACGTCAGGGTCGGCTTGGGGAATCGCCGCCGTCACCGTAGCGGCCGACTCCGACCGGGCGGCCCTGGTTATCTTCTTCGCTTCCACCGGGGGGCCGACGTGGGTAAACAAGACAAACTGGCTGACCGACGCGCCGCTCGGGGACTGGTACGGCGTCACCGTGGATGGGACTGGACGGGTCACCCGACTCGAACTCGACGCGAACAACCTTTCCGGTCCGATTCCCCCCGCGGTCGCGCACCTGGGCCAACTCCGGCACCTGAGTCTCAATGCCAACAGCCTCAGTGGCCGAATCCCTGCGGAGGTCGGCAACCTGTCCAGGCTGAGATACCTGACGCTGAGAGACAACGCTCTGACCGGCGAGATTCCCCGAGAACTCGGCCGGTTGTCCCTCATGACCACCATGGGGCTCGATCGCAACCGTCTCACGGGCGAGATCCCCGCGGAAATCGGCGGCCTCACCCGGCTCAGCTGGCTTAACCTCAACGACAACGACCTGACCGGAAGAATCCCGGCCCGACTCGCCATCCCGGGCCTGTCGCTGAGTGTTCGGGGCAACCTGCTCCACGGCCCGATACCGAGCACCTTCGCGCGCGCCGGGCTGGAGTCGTTCGAATTCGTCGAGCCGCGACACCGCAACCTGTATCTTTGCGTACCGGGCACGACCGCGTTCGCGACATGGGCCCAGCGAGTGGCGGAACCCGATCCAAGATTCTGCAACGAGTCCGACAGGGTTGTACTTCAATCGTTCCATCAGGTGGCCGGCGGCTCGACCTGGACGGACTCGGACCGCTGGCTGGCCGGCCCGGCCATCGGCGAATGGTACGGTGTGGAGAGCGATTCGCTCGGCAGGGTCGTGGCCCTCGATCTGGCCAACAATGGGTTGTCCGGGGAACTCCCGGCCGGGCTGGGTCACCTGGCCGCGCTGACCGAACTGGACATCGCCGGCAACCCGCTCACGGGCCGGCTCCCGGCGTCTCTCACCGTCCTCTCCCTGCAGGCTTTGCGTTATTCCGGTACGGGATTGTGCGTCCCCGCCGAGCCGTCCTTCCGCTCGTGGCTGACGACCGTCCCCGTCCACGAAGGGACGGGTGTTGAATGCGCCGCCACCTCGGACAAGGA
The DNA here is from genome assembly GCF_965261555.1 of Candidatus Palauibacter sp. Lineage (GTDB taxonomy): Bacteria > Gemmatimonadota > Gemmatimonadetes > Palauibacterales > Palauibacteraceae > Palauibacter. Next base: position 3,423,079 of record NZ_OZ253465.1, on the reverse strand, counting down.
AATCCTCGAAATCCTGTACCGGGCGACCGACGGCCCGAATTGGACGCTGCGGAACAACTGGCTCACCGATGCTCCGCTGGAGGACTGGCACGGCGTGGAGGTTGACGCCGCGGGCCGAGTCGTCTCGCTCCATTTGGCGTTCCACAACCTCAACGGAGTCATTCCCCCGGAAATAGGCCAACTCGACCGCCTCGTAGATCTGCAACTGTTCGGGAATCCGCTCCGGGGACCGATTCCTTCCGAACTCGGCGATCTCTCCAACCTCCGGCGCCTGTACCTGTTCTTGACCGAGCTGTCGGGCACGATTCCACCCGAACTCGGTCGGCTCTCGGCGCTGGAAGAGCTATCGCTGCAGCGAATCCCGCTGGCGGGTCCGCTTCCACCGGAACTGGGGAACCTCTCGCGTCTCCGCTCCCTGTTCGCGTCCGAGAGCAACCTGAGCGGCCCGCTTCCACCGGAGCTGGGCCGGCTCAGTCAACTCGAGGAGCTCTCTCTCTTCGGCAACCACTTCTCGGGCTCCATTCCCGGGACGTTCGGGAACCTCACCCGGCTGAGCGTTCTCGAACTGCAGCAAAACCGCCTCACCGGCCCGCTGCCGGCGGAGCTGGGCGCCCTGTCCGCGCTGGAATTCGCCTGGCTTCAGGACAACAAGCTGACCGGGGCTCTCCCCCCGGCGCTCGGGGGCCTGTCGTCCGCCAGGGCCCTGATCTTCACGAACAACGACCTGAGCGGCGGATTGCCGGCGACATTCGGCGAGCTCTCGAGTCTGGAGTACCTCAACCTGACCAACAACCGAAGGATGTCCGGGGTTCTCCCCCGAAGCCTGCAGGCGCTCGATCGGCTAAACACCTTCCACGCGGGAGGCACCGGGCTGTGCGCGCCCGGGGATGTGGACTTTCAGGGTTGGCTGGCCACCGTGACGGATCGGCGTGTGCGCTCCTGTGCCGCAGGGGGGCGCTCGAGGGCGTACCTGACGCAGGCCGTGCAGTCGCTGGACTATCCGGTGTCTCTCGTCGCGAACGAGCCCGCGCTGCTCCGGGTGTTCGTGACGGCCCGGATGGCGACGAACGCGACGTTTCCGCCTGTTCGCGCGCGGTTCTACAACGGGGGCGCGGAGGTGCATCTCGCCGACATCCCGGCTGGATCGGGGACCATCCCGGTCGAGATCGAGGAAGGCGAACTGTCGAAGTCGGCCAACGCCCTGGTCCCGGGACAGGTTGTCACGCCGGGTCTGGAGATGGTCGTCGAGATCGACCCCGACGGCATCCTGGACCCCGGGCTCGATGTACAGCGGCGCATTCCGGAGAGCGGCCGGGCATCGGTGGCCGTGGCGTCGGTGCCCGCGCTGCAACTGACGTGGATTCCAATGGTCTCGAGCGAAGAGCCGGACTCGTCGGTCGTGGAGTTGAGCGAGGGCCTCACGGAAGAGAGCCCCCTCCTCTGGGAAGCCCGCATGTTCATGCCGATCAACGAACTGGACCTGACGGTGCACGAGACGGTGTCGACATCGACCCGCAGCGCATTCGAAATCCTCCGGCAAGTGGAGGCGATTCGGGTGATGGAGGGCGGGACGGGATACTACATGGGCGTTGTCGGCAACCTTACGGGCGCCGTGGGAGTGGCGGAGCGCCCGGGGCGGTCGAGCGTGGTCAGCCCCGGTGCGAGCGTTGTCGCCCACGAGCTGGGCCACAACCTGAGCCTTGCGCACGCACCATGCGGTGGTGCCCCTGCAGCGGACGCATCGTTTCCTACGCCGAACGCATCGATCGGCGTGTGGGGGTACGATTTCCGCGATGACGGCGGGCTCGTTTCCCCGGCCTACAGAGATCTGATGTCGTATTGCCACCCGCGCTGGATCAGCGACTACAGCTTCAGCAAGGCGCTTTTCTATCGTCTGCGTCGGGCCGGCGCCAGGGGAGCGACAGCTCCAGACGTGGCCCCCGGGGTAGAAGACGGCCGCTCGCTGCTCCTCTGGGGCGGGCTCGACCAGCACGGAGAGCCGGTGCTCGAGCCGGCGTTCGTGGTGGACGCGCCACCGGCGCTGCCGGCGTCGACGGGCGCGTGGCAGTTGAGGGGTGTGACGGTCGCCGGGGGGGAACTGTTCTCGCTTCGCTTCGACATGCGCGAGACAACTCACGGCGCCCCCCCGTTCTTCGTCTTCGCTCTGCCCGCGCAACCCGAGTGGGCCGGGCGGCTGGCACGAATCACGTTGACGGGTCCCGCGGGATCGGTGAGCCTGGAGGCCGAGAGCGACCGCCCCATGACGGTTATGCGCGACACCCGAACCGGTCGTGTGCTGGGAATTCTGCGCGGTCGCCGCGCGGAGGCCGGGGCGCGGGACGCGATGGCGGCGCCTGCGGAAGTCGCTTCGGCGCTGGAGGCCGGGCTGGAGGCGCTGTTCAGCCGGGGGATCCCGGAGTTGTCGGAGTGGAGGCGATGACGTAGCGGGGTCTTGGCGGGGGCTGCTAGGATCAGTGTCCGCGAACCCTCTGCCCAGGAGTCGAGCCATGAAGCGCCGTGACTTCCTCGCCACCTCCGCCGCGGCCGCAGCCGGATCCGGTCTGATCGCCTGCCGCGCCCCCGAGACGGCCGCCGCGCCCCCGGACGGGATCGGACAATGGGGACCCGCCGGAGATTCGAACGTCCCCGGCCTGCTCGGTCCCGCGCACGGCACCGTTTGGGGCCGCCGGGGCGTCACGGCCGCCGCCGACTACTACGCGTCGCTCGCCGGCACCACGATCATGATGCAGGGCGGGAACGCGATCGACGCCATCGTCGCCGCTTCCGCGACGCTCAACGTCTCCGAACCCTACATGTCCGGGCTCGGCGGCTTCGGCGGCTTCATGCTCATCTACCTGGCGGAGGAAAATCGCGTCGTCGGACTCGACGCGCTCGGCCGGGCGCCCGCGGCCTCCTCGGCGAGCACGATCACGCCGGATGACGTCGAGATGGGCTACCGCGCGCCGATCGTACCCGGCGCCTTCAAGGGCTGGGCCGCCGTGCTCGAGCGCTACGGGACGATGAGCCTCGGCGACGTGTTCGAACCCGCCATCCAGCTCGCCGAGGACGGCTTCGTCATCTCGAAGTTCGACGCGCTCCACACCGACGGGAGCGCGGACAAGCTCGGAAGGTTCCCGTCCAGCACCCGGATCATGTTCCCGAACGGCCGTCCGCCGCGGATGGGCGAGATCATCAAGCAGCCCGAGCTCGCCGCCAGCATGCGCCGGCTCGCCCGCGAAGGCGCGGACGACTTCTACATGGGCGAGATCGGAGACCGCATCGTCGCCTTCCTCGCCGAGAACGGCGGCCACATGACGAAGGCCGATCTGGAGGGTTACGAGGTCGCATGGAAAGAGCCCATCACGACGACCTTCCAGGGTCACGATCTTTACGCCATGCCCCCGGGATCGTGCGGGATGACGATGTTCCAGGCGCTCAACATCATGGACGGCTTCGATCTCGCGAACATGGACCTCTACAGCTCCGAGTTCGCCCACCTGTGGCTCGAGGCGAACCGGCTCGCCCTGATCGACGACGAACGGTACAACACCGGGAACGAAGATGCGGAGATCCCGGTCGACATGATCATCTCGAAGGAATACGCGGACGAGCAGCGGGCGATGATCGACCCCGCCCGAATCGCCTCGTTCTCGGGCGCCCCGCTCCCGTTCTTCGGGACGACGAGCCTGTCCTCTGCCGACCGCTGGGGGAATGCCGTCGCCTTCACGCAGTCTCTCGTCGCGCTCTACGGGAGCGGCGTGATCGCGGGCGACACGGGCATCTTCCTCAACAACGGCCACATGTTCGGCTTCTCCCTCGAGGAAGGGCACGTCAACTACATCGCGGGGGGTCAGAAGGCGAAGGGCGTGATGACCCCGTGCGTGGTCATGAAGGACGGGAATCTCGTCGCGGCTGTCGGCGCCGCCGGCGGCTACACGATCCCGCAGACCGTGGGGCAGGTGATCACGAAGCTGACGGCCGGCGGGATGGACATGCAGCTCGCGATCGCGTCGCCCCGCATGTGCCTCAACCGGGGTGGTGGCCTGACGCCGATTCCGGAGGATTCCGTCACGTACCTCGAGGCGGGTTTCCCGCCGGAGGTCTACGGGGAACTCGCCGACCGCGGGCACAACCTGGTCCAGCCCGGCAACCTCGGCGGCGTCCAGGGGGTGTACCGGGATGCGGAAACGGGCGCCCTCGCCGGCGGATCGGATCCGCGCCGGGACGGCCACGCGATCGCCTGGTGAGACGTCGGCGCCATCGCGGCCCCGGCGCGCTTGCGCGGCGGCTCGCGGGGCTGGCCGCAATCGCCGCGGCGGCCTGCGGGGGCGCCGCCACGGACGACGGGTCCGCAGCCGGCGATGACGCGGGGGGCGCCGTCCCGGTGAGCGCGCTCACGCGCAACCAGGCGCTTCACATCCCCATGCGCGATGGCGTCCGTATCGCCGTGGACGTGTGGCTGCCCGACGGCGTCCAGCCAGGGGACCGGCTCCCGGCCATGATGCGGGCGACCCGCTACTGGCGCGCCCGCGGCGAGGTCGGTGTCCCCCTCGAGGAGACATCGAACTTCGCCGAGGCCGAGCGCTGGAACCGGGCCGGGTACGCGCTCGTCCTCGTCGACGGGCGGGGAAGCGGGGCCTCGTTCGGGATCCGCCGCTTCGATCTCGCCGAGGACGAGGTCACGGACTACGGGGAGGTCGCGGACTGGATTGCGGCCCAGCCCTGGTCGAACGGGCGCGTGGGCGCCTACGGGGTCTCCTACGCCGGGAACACCGCCGAGATGCTCGCGGTCAACCGGAGCCCCGCGGTGAAGGCCGTCGCGCCCCTCTTCAACGATTTCGACAACTTCGGCCACCTCATCTTCCCCGGCGGCGTGCTCACGGTCGGCTTCCTCGAGGACTGGTCGAACCGCACGCGCATGCAGGACCTGAACGATATCTGCGGCCTGTCCGACGCGATGGGGGCCGCCTGCGACGACGTGCGGAGCCGCGTCACCGGCGTGAAACCGGTCGACGCGGATGTCGACGGGTCGCTGCTCGCCGCCGCGGTGGCGGAGCACCAGGCCAATACCGTGCCGTTCGAGGCGGCGCTGGAATACGAGTTCCGGGACGACCCGTTCGGACCCTACGGCGAGACGAACGTCGGGCACCGCCGCAGTCCCTCCGGCCACCTCCCGCAGATCGAGGAGTCCGGTGTGGCCATGTTCATTCGGGTCGGCTGGCAGGACGCCGGGACGGTGAACGGCACGCTCGGCCGCTACAACACGATCTCCAACGCGCAGCAGGTGTTCATCGGTCCATGGGACCACGGGGCGCGGAACGACACGGACCCGTTCAAGGCGGACGACACGCCCGTACAACCCGACGCCGATGCCCGGTTCGAGGAACTCGTCGCGTTCTTCGACGCCCACCTCAGGGAGGATGGATTCGGGGAGACGCCGATGGAGATCCACTACTACACGCTCGGCGCCGACCGCTGGTCGCGCACGGAGACGTGGCCACCGGAGGGCCTCGATGGCGTCGCGTGGTACTTCCGCGAGGACGGTGCGCTCTCGACCGAAGCCCCCGCCGCGGAAACGGGAGAGGACCGCTACACGGTCGACTTCACGGCGACGACGGGGACGAGGAACCGCTGGTACACGAACGGCGGAGGCGGCGACGTGGTGTACGGTGACCGCCGGGAGGAGGACGGGAAGCTGTTGACCTGGACGAGCGCCCCGCTCGCCGCCGACCTCGAGATCACCGGCCACCCGGTCGTCACGCTGTACCTGGCGTCAACCGAAGCGGACGGCGCCTTCATCGCCTACCTGGAGGACGTGGCTCCGGACGGCACCGTGCGGTACATCACGGAGGGGCAGCTCCGCGGCGTCATGCGCGCGGTGACGGAGGATCCTCCGCTCTACAGGAAGTACGGACCGCACCGGAGCGAGTCGCGCGCGGACGCCCTCCCGCTCGTGCCCGGGGAAGTCGCGGAGCTGAGCTTCGACCTGTGGGCGACCTCGGTGCTGTTCCGCGCGGGACACAGGATCCGGGTCGCCATCGCCGGCGCGGATGCGGACACGTTCCTCCGCTATCCCCGCGACGGAAGCGTCCCGGAGTGGACGGTCCAGCGAAACAGCGTTTCCGCATCCCGGATCGTCCTGCCCACGAAGGGCGGCTGATCCGACCCGGACGGACGGAAGCGATTTCGGCCCGCTACCGACCGTTTCTCAACCGGTAACGAGTTCCAGCGTTGTCGTCGTCTCCGTCGGGATCGCCATTCCGGCCATGACCACATCGACGTTGAGCCGGCTTTCCTGGCGCACGTACCTGCCTTCAGCCAGGTCCACGACCATGGACCCGGTCAAATCCCCGGTGACGTTCGCCGACATCCCTCCCATGTCGAGACTTGATTCCACGGGCCCCGTGAACGTGATCGTCGCGCGCCCGTCTTCCATGCTGTCCAAGGTGTATGTGAGGCCCACGTCCGCAGTCTGCGCCGGTCCGCCCAGCGACAGAGGCACGGGCACCGTCTCGGTCCATGAATCGCCTGTGCCGACCTCGGCTTCGGGCAGCGAGAAGAACTCCGCGCCCTCCACCAGGTCCTGCCCCACTTGCTCCGCTTCACTACTGGGGGTCTCCTCCGCGACGGTGCTGACGTGCTGGCCGCGCGGGCTTATCTCGACCGTAAACACGCTTCCCGAAAGATCCGGGAGAGGACCGGCGCCGGGTATCGCGTTCGTCATCGCGGCCGAGTCGATCGCCGTACGCCCCCGAATGACCTCGTCCGTCGCGGTCAGGATCGTGCGCGTCTGATGTGCGCGGAGCGTCATCATCGGGCCCGACGCGGGCATCATGGGATTCTCCGCGGTGACTTCCATGGAGAAGACGTAGCGTGATACCTGACCTTCCGGCGGGTCGAGCCGCAGGAGCGTCTGCCCACTCACGGGGAGAGCGAAGGCGAAAGCGATGGTGGCGGTGCCGACACCGCGCAGGACTGATTTCATTGGTCCTCCGTTGAGGTTCCGGGCTTCAAGGGTCCGAAACTTGCGCGACCTGGCGCTGACGTGCCACCGGCGTTCGCGGCGGCACCCCTCCCGCTACCCCGGAGTTGAGACGGAATTCATGGCCGCCGCGATACATGACGGCATGGCTCCGAAGATCCTCGAACTCCCGGCGAGCGAACGTCCGCGGGAGCGGCTGCGCCGCTTCAGCCCCGATGCGCTCTCGACGACGGAACTGCTCGCGGTCGTGCTCGGTGGGGGCGCGACGGGGCGCTCCGCCGTGGACGTCGCCGGCCGCCTGCTGGCGGACTTCGGCGGTTCGCTGAGGGAGATGGGGCAGGCGGAGCCGGCCGAACTCGAGCGGACCGGGGGGGTCGGCCCCGCCCGTTCGGCCGCCGTGGCCGCGGCGCTCGCGCTCGGGCGGCGGCAGGCGGCCGAGCCCGCCCGCGCCAGCGCGCGCATCCGCAGTCCGGCCGACGTGTTCGGACGCCTCGGCCCCCTGCTGCGGGACCGCCGGCAGGAGGAATTCTGGGTCATCTACCTGGATACGCAGAGCCAGGTCCTGCTCGAGCGCCGACTCACGGTGGGGCTTCTGAACAGCTCTCTCGTCCACCCGCGGGAAGTCTTCGCGCCGGCGATCGCCACGGCCTCGGCCTCCGTCATCCTCGCCCACAACCATCCGAGCGGCGAGCCCGAACCGTCGCCCGAAGACATCGCCGTGACCTGCCAGCTCGTCGAGAGCGGCCGGCTCCTCGGCATCCCCGTCCGCGACCACATCATCCTCGGCGACCGCGCCTACGTGAGCCTTCGCGAACGCGGCATCTGCTGACGTCGCGTCCCGGACGCAACACTCGATCCCCGCCCGGCCCGCGCCGAACTCGCGCGCTACTGCTACCTTTACGGGTTGCCCGGGCCGATGGATCGCGGCGCTCGGGCGGTGATGTCTCTGGGACGGAGCGCGAAGCGTGGAGAGCAGCCTCAAGCGGGAAGTGGGCCGGGCCGGGCCGGGAGCGGGCCCGCGTTCGCTGCTGCCCGAGGACTTCATGAAGGCGATCGAGGGCTACGAGGCCCGCCTCGACCTCGATCTGCTCGCCCTTGCGTTCCAGTACAGCCTGGAGAAACACGAGGGCCAGAAGCGTCGCTCGGGCGAGGACTACATCCGCCACTGCGTCGAGGTCGCCAAGATCCTCATCGAGATCCGGCTCGACACCGTGAGCATCGCCGCTTCGCTCCTCCACGACGTGGTGGAGGACACGGATACGACCGTGGACGAGATCCGTACGGAGTTCGGCGAGGAAATCGCCATCATCGTGGACGGCCTCACGAAGATCTCGCTGTTCGCGTTCGGCTCCATGGCGGAACGCCAGGTCGAGACCTACCGCAAGCTCCTCCTCTCCATGGCCCGCGACGCGCGCGTGATCATGGTCAAGCTCGCCGACCGTCTCCACAACATGCGGACGCTGGAGCACATGCCGGCCGGCGCCCGCGAGCGGATCGCGCTCGAAACCCGGGAGATCTACGCGCCGCTCGCCCACCGCCTCGGGGTGGCCCGCCTCAAGTGGGAGCTCGAGGACCTCGCCTTCAAGTTCCTGGAGCCCGAGGGGTACAGGAAGCTCGTGAAGGAGGTCAACGCCACGCGGGGCGAGCGCGAGGGACTGATCCGACGCATGGAGGAACCGCTCCGGGCCGAACTGGACGCCGCCGGGGTCGGTTGCGAGGTCACGGGACGGCCCAAGCACCTCTGGTCCATCTACGGCAAGATGGTGAAGCGCGACAAGCCGTACGAAGAGGTCTACGATACGCTGGCGATGCGGCTCATCGTGGACTCCGTGCGCGACTGCTACCACGCCCTCGGCATCGTGCACAACAAGTGGACGCCGCTCACCGAGCGCTTCCACGACTTCATCGCCACGCCGAAGTCGAACATGTACCAGAGCCTGCACACGACGATCTTCGGCCCCGGCGGTGCGCTGTACGAGATCCAGATCCGCACGCACGAGATGCACCGCACCGCCGAGTACGGGATCGCGGCTCACTGGCGCTACAAGGAGGGGCGCTCCGGGGACGACGTCGACGACGAACTCGCGTGGTTCCGGCAGGTACTCGAATGGCAGCAGGAGACGCGCGAGCCGGAGGAGTTCATGGAGTTCCTCCGCATCGACCTGTTCCAGGATGAGATCTTCGTCTTCACTCCGGCGGGAGACGTGAAGCAGTTGCCGAAAGGGGCCACGCCGATCGACTTCGCCTTTGCCGTGCACACCGAGGTCGGGCTGCGCTGCAAGGGCGCGAAGGTGAACGAACGGATCGCCCCGCTCAGCCGTCCACTCCGGAACGGGGACACCGTGCACATCCTCACCTCCGATTCGCAGACGCCGAGCCGGGACTGGCTGGGCTTCGTGCGGAGCAGCAAGGCCCGCCACGAGATCCGGCAGTGGATCCGGGATGAAGAGCAGGAGTCCGCGCTCCAGCTGGGAAAGGACATCGTTCAACGGGAATGGAGGCGCCGCCGCCGGGGGAAGGTGGACGAAGCGGCCCTCAAGGCGGCGTGCGAGACGCTGGGATACGACGGATCGGATGCCCTCTATGCGGCGGCCGGCCGGGGCGACGTGGGGCTCACGCGCGTGATGCGGGCCATCCTCCCCGAGGTCATCCCGGAGGTGCCGCCCAAGAGTCCGAGTCCGCTCCACAAGCTCGTGGACAAGGTCTGGGGCGGGGGCGGGCAGGGGATCCGGATCCAGGGGATGGAGAACCTGATGGTCCGGTACTCCCAGTGCTGCCAGCCGGTCCCGGGAGACCGGGTCATCGGCTATATCACGCGGGGCCGCGGCGTTTCGATCCACCGGCAGGACTGTCCGAACGTCCTCAACCTCTCCAACGCGCCCGAGCGCCGGGTGGAAATCGAGTGGCAGGCGCACGGGGAGCGCCGGTTCCTGATCCGGATCGTCATGGAGGGGACGGATCGCCACGGTCTGTTCGCGGACATCGCGCGCGCGGTCAGCGACACCGGAACGAACATTCAGTCGGCCGACATCAAGGGGGTCGAGGGAGGGATGCGCGGGCAGTTCGTCGTCGAAGTCGAGAACCTGACGCATCTGCAGAAAGTCATGCGCAAGGTTCAGGGCGTGAAGGGCGTCATCTCCGTCGAACGGAAGGAGTCCTTCGGGGAGAGCGGCCTCACCATCGAGTGACCGGCTGCTAGACCCGAGACCATGCCCCGCTTCGACCTTCAGCTTCCATTCGACCCGATGGGCGACCAGCCCACCGCGATCCGTGAGTTGGCCGAGGGCGTGCGCCGCGGCGACAAGTGGCAGACGCTGCTGGGCGTGACCGGCAGCGGAAAGACGGTGACGCTGGCTGCGATGATTGCCGAGGTCAATCGCCCCACGCTGGTCATGAGCCACAACAAGACGCTCGCCGCTCAGCTGTATGGAGAACTGCGGCAGTTCTTTCCCCGCAATGCCGTCGAGTATTTCATCTCCTACTACGACTATTACCAGCCCGAGGCCTATGTACCCGCGACGGATACTTTCATAGAGAAGGATGCATCGATCAATGAGGACATAGATCGACTGCGACTTCGCGCGACGTCCGCCCTCATGGAACGGCAAGATGTGATTGTCGTCGCCTCCGTATCCGCGATCTACGGGCTCGGGGATCCGGTTGGGTACCGCGAACTCATGCTCACGCTGCGCGAAGGGCAGGAGATCTCCCGCCGGGAGATCCTCTCCGGACTCGTGCAGATCCAGTATTCGAGGAACGATCTCGATTTCGTACGCGGCACGTTCCGGGTGCGGGGCGATGTGATCGAGATCCTGCCCGCGTACGAGGAGCAGGGCGTCAGGGTCGAGATGTGGGGCGACGCGATCGAACGCATCTCGAAGATCGATCCGATGACCGGCGTCACGATCACGCGCCTTCCGGAAACCTCGATCTTTCCGGCCACGCACTACGCCACGCTCGGCCACCGACTGGAGGAGGCCCGGCACGCGATCTACGTGGAGCTGGAGGAGCGGCTGCTGCACCTGCGGCAGGATGGCCGGCTCCTCGAGGCGCAACGCCTGGAGCAGCGCACCCGATTCGATCTCGAGATGCTGACGGAAGTGGGGTTCTGTCCCGGGATCGAGAACTACAGCCGGCACCTGGACGGCCGGGCGCCGGGCAGCCGTCCCTACTGTCTCCTCGACTACTTCCCGGACGACTATGTCGTCGTCGTGGACGAGTCCCACGTGTCGATCCCGCAGATCGGCGGCATGTACGAGGGGGACCGCAGTCGAAAAACGACGCTCGTCGAGTTCGGTTTTCGGCTCCCGTCCGCGCTGGACAACCGGCCGCTGTCGTTCCGGGAATGGGAAGACCTCGTGCCGAGCGCGATCTTCGTCAGCGCGACGCCGGGCGAGTACGAGTTGCGCAAGAGCGGGGGCGTCGTCGTCGAACAGTTGATTCGGCCGACGGGATTGCTGGATCCGGAAGTGGAGGTGCGGCCGGTCCGCGGGCAGGTGGACGACCTGCTCGGCGAAATCCGCCGCCGGACGGAGCGGCGCGAGCGCGTGCTCGTGACGACGCTCACGAAGCGGATGGCGGAAGATCTGTCGGAGTTTCTCGCGGTGCGGGGCGTGCGGGTGCGCTACATGCACTCGGACATTGCGGCGATCGACCGTGTGAAGATCCTCCGCGATCTGCGGCTGGGGACGTTCGATGTCCTCGTCGGGATCAATCTGCTGCGCGAGGGCCTCGACCTGCCGGAGGTCTCCCTCGTCGCGATCCTCGACGCGGACAAGGAGGGCTTCCTTCGTTCGGATCGGTCGCTCGTGCAGACGATCGGGCGCGCGGCCCGGAACCTCGCCGGGAAGGCGATCCTGTACGCGGACAAGGTGACGGATTCGATGCGGCGCGCGATGGATGAGACGGCGCGCCGCCGCGAAGTGCAGGCGGAATACAACCGGGAGCACGGGATCGAGCCGCGCTCGATCGTGAAGTCAGTGCGGGAGATCCGGTTCTCGACCGCGGTGGCCGACGCGCGGGAGGTGCAGCCCGCCGTGCACGAACGGGAAGGCTCGTACGAGGAACTGTCGCCGGAGGCGCTGGCCGAGGCGATCGAGAAGGACATGCGCGCCGCGGCGGCTGCGCTCGACTTCGAGACGGCGGCCCGGCTGCGGGACGAACTGTTCGAGATCCGAGCCCGGATCGGCGACGGGAAGGGGACGCGACCGCCGGGACTGCCGGTCTCCGCGGGGGATCCGGCATGAGGAGTGCCGTGCTGGACGAGGCGGGGCTCGCGCGCTGGGGGCGGGAGGTCGGCGCGGTCGCGGATCGCGAGCAGGTCTTCGTCGCGCTCAGCGGACCGCTCGGCGCCGGGAAGACGCGGTTCGCGCAGGCGGCGTGTGCCGGAGCGGGCGTGGACGAAGCCGTGACGAGCCCGACCTACACGCTCGTCCACTGGTATGCCGGCGGCCGAGGTCCGGTCGGGCACGCGGATCTGTACCGTCTCCGCGATCCGTCCGAACTCCTCGCCCTCGGGTGGGAGGAACTCGAAGCCCACCCGGGAGCGGTCTTCGTCGAGTGGGCCGAGCGCGCCGGGGAGGAGCTTCCGGTCGACCGCTGGGAAGTTCGACTCGAGTTCGCCCAGGGGGCGGATGCGGCGGAAGGGGCTGCCGGGAGCGCCGCGGGGGCGCTGCGGCGGGTGACCGCGCGCGGGCTGGGCCGCGTGCCGCCGGTTCCCGATCCGGGCCCGTACGCCGGCGGGGAGGAGGCGTCCGCGTGCTGAGCCTGGCGCTCGAAACGAGTACGAGCCTCGGCAGCATCGCCGTGGGCCGCGGCGACACCCTGATTTCCGAGTGCGCGCTGGCCGTCCGCGCGACGCACTCGGAGACCGTGCTCGACGAGGTGGAGCGCATGCTCGCGCGTGCCCGGATCGGCGTCGACGGCATCGAACGCGTGATCATCGGGGCGGGGCCCGGCTCCTTCACCGGCGTGCGGATCGCGGCCTCGCTCGCGAAGGGCTGGTGTCACGCGCGAGGTGTGCCCCTCTTCGCCTATTCGAGCCTTCGCTCCGTCGCCGCCTCCGCGGGGCGTGACCGCGTTTGCGCGCTGTTCGACGCCCGGCGGGGCGAGGTGTACGGGGCCGCCTGGGCCGACGGGCCGCTGGAGGCCCCGATCCGCGGGCCGGAGGCGTGCGACATCGATCGCTGGGTCGAGGGGCTGGAGGATCCCGGGTCATGGTTTTTCGCCGGTGAGGGTGCGATCCGGCACCGCGCCCGGATCGAGGCTCGCGGCGGAAGGGTGCTCCCCCCGTTCCTGGGCGTGCCGCGCGCGGGCGCGCTCCTGTGGCTGGCCGAGAGGCTCCCGGCCGGCCGGGTCGCGGACATCGACGCGTGGGAACCGCGATATGTCCGGAGTTCCGGAGCCGAACGCCAGGTCGGGCGCCGTGGCGGATCCCGGTAGGCAGGTTCTTCGCATCCGGCCGCTCATCGAGGCGGATCTGGGGCAGGTGACGGAGATCGAGGAGGCCTGCTTCGCCACACCATGGTCGGAACGGACGTTCAGGAACCTCCTGCGGCGCCGCGACGCGGTTCTCCTCTCCGCCGTATACGAAGAGGAGCGCATCGCCGGATACGCCGCCGTGTGGTTCGTCGGGCGGGAGGCGGAACTGGGGGATCTCGCCGTGGCCCCGAACGACCGCCGGCGCGGTATCGGGGGCGAACTGGTGGACGCGGTGCTCAGCGAAGCGCGGACCCGGGGCGTCGTCCGCATCTTCCTCGAAGTGCGGGAAGGGAACCGAAGCGCGCAGGGTCTCTACCGAAGCCGGGGATTCGAGATCGTCGGACGGCGTCGCGGATACTATGCGGGTCCGAAGGAGGACGCTCTCGTCATGCGCCGGTTGCTGGTCCGTTGATCGTTTTCCGTTACCTTGATCCTTCCGGGCATCACCACCACCATGGACCTTCAAGTCGAGCAGCAGGGAGGCGGGAATGGCGCGCAGTCTGAACAAGGCGACACTCATCGGAAACCTGGGTGCGGACCCGGAAGTGCGGTCGACGAACACGGGTACGCGGGTGGCGACGCTCTCCGTCGCGACCAGCCGCCGTTGGACGACTCGCGCCGGCGACCAGCAGGAAAAGACGGAGTGGCATCGAGTGGTCTGCTGGGAGCGTCTTGCCGAGATCTGCGAGCAATACCTGCGCAAGGGCGACCGGGTCTACGTGGAGGGCCGGATCGAGTACCGGCAGTGGGAGGGGCAGGACGGCCAGACGCGGTATACGACGGAGATCCGTGCGCTCGAAATGATCATGCTCGGGAGCAGCGGTGGCGGCGGAGAGAGCTATTCGGCGGCGGAGCCGCGGCAGGAACGTTCCGATTTCTCCGAGTTCTCCAACCGGTCCGTCGCGGGTGAGGACGATCTCCCCTTCTGAGGCACGCGGAGCCGCGACCGCCGCGACCGCCGGGTCTGACGCGCTCGTCGCGGTCGGACTCAGTCACCGCACGGCCCCCATCGACGTTCGGGAGCGTTTCGCGCTCGGTGAACGGCGACGAACCGAGTGGGTCGAGAATCTGACGGCCAAGCCGGGCGTTTCCGAGTGCGTCGTGCTTTCCACCTGCAACCGGACGGAGTGCTACCTGGCGGGAAGCGACGCGGAAACGCTCGACCGCCTCGGGCGCGAGGCGCTGTGCGAGGTGTCGGGTCTGGGGGCTGCGGGAGATTCGTACCTGGCCACGCTCGAAGGGGCGAGCGCCGTCCGCCACCTGTTCCGCGTCACCGGCGGACTGGAATCGCTCATCGTCGGCGAGCCGCAGATTCAGGGCCAGGTCCGCGGAGCCTACAGGGATGGGCGTCCGATGGTGGGACCCGTGCTGCACCGCCTGTTCCAGTCGGCCCTCGAGGTCGGCGGGCGCGTACGGGCCGACACGTCGATCGCGAGCGGCGTAACTTCGATCCCCGGCGCCGCCGTCGGTCTCGCCCGGAAGGTGTTCGGCTCACTCGACGACCGCAGCGTACTCGTGCTCGGGACCGGCGAGATGGGAAGACTCACGGTGCAGTGCCTGAAGCGGGAGGGGGCAAGGCGTGTGCTTCTCGCGAGCCGCGACCCGGTCCGGGCCGAGCGCGTGAGCCGGCCCCTCGATGCGCTCCCGATGCGAAGGAGCGCGGCGCTCGAAGCCCTGGATCGCGTGGATCTCGTCGTCGCCTGCACGGAGTCGGAGGCGGCCTTCCTCCGCGAGGGGCACCTCCGCGGCCCGCGAAAGGGGCGCGCGCAGCTCGTGATCCTCGACATCGCCGTGCCCCGCAATGTCGATCCGCGTGTGGCCGGGATCTCCGATGTGTTCCTGTACAATATCGACGACCTGCGGCAGGTCGTGGATCGGGCCCGGGCGGCGCGCGAGTACGAGCGCGCGCGCGCGGAGGCGATCATCGAGCGGCACGTCGCGAAGTACCGGGCCTGGCGTCGAAGTCGTCGCGCGGACCCGGCCGTGCGGGCGCTGAGGAACACCGCCCGCCGGCTGTTGGACGATGCCGTCGCCGCCCGCGCCCCGGCTCCCGACGACGCCGACGAAGCTCTGCGGCTGGCGAGTCAGGCGGCGCTCAACAAGGTTCTGCACGAGCCGACACGCGCCATCCGGTGGCTCGCCGAACGGTCTGACGGCGAGGAGTGTCTTCGTCGAGTGGAACCATGGCTCGGCGAGGAAACGAGCGAAGTGAGGGGAGAGAAGTGGGGGGAGAGCGGATGAGCCCGGACAGGGTGCAGGGGGGGCGCACGTGATGGCGGGCATCGGGATCGGGGTTGGATGGGGTCTGGAGCTCGTGCAGGATCTTTCTGCTCGCGTGATCGATTCCCCCCTCGACATGATCCTGGGCGCGACTCTGCCCACGAAGATCATCCTCACCGTGCTCGCCGCCTTCTCGCTCGTGTCCTGGGTCCTCATCATATGGAAGTTCCGCGAGTTACGCGCCGTGAACGCGCGGGCGGATGACTTCGTGTTCGCGATGGCCGGGGCCAACGGCCTCGTGGATCTCAACGACGCGCTGTCGGAGCTGGACGATTCCCCCTTCAGACGGGTGTTCCGCGAGGGGATCGCCTTCTTCTCCGAACTGCGGCCGGGCGCGCTCGAGACCACGCACGTCGGGGACGGGTTGAGCCCCACGCAGCTCGAAGCGCTGTGGCTGGTGCTCGAGAAGAGCCTCTCGGAGGAGAAGGACGAACTCGCGCATGGGCTGCCCTGGCTCGCGATCATCGGCTCCGTGAGTCCTCTCCTCGGCCTCATGGGGACCGTCGTGGGCGTGATGAACTCGTTCATAGGGATCACGTCGCAGGGGTCCGCCAACATCGCGGCGGTCGCGCCGGGCATCGCAGAGGCGCTCACGACCACGGTCGCGGGGTTGGCCGTCGCGATTCCCGCGGTCATCGCGTACAACCACTATGCCTCCCGCCTGCGTCTCTTCGTGGGAGAACTGGAAGGATTCGCGAGCGAGTTCGTGGGGACGCTCGCGCGCGAGGGCCGCCTGTGAGCCGGGGCCCCGGCGGCCGGAGGATGAGGAGCGCGGGATGAAGAGGCGCTTTACGCAGCAGGCCGACGGAATCGGCGTCGTGGCGGAGATCAACGTCACGAGCCTGGTCGATGTCGCGTTCACCCTCCTCATCATCTTCATGATCACGGCGCCCATTCTCCAGGGCGGCATCGAAATCGACCTCCCGGAGGGCATCTCCGCGCCTCTCAGCGCCTCCGATGCGCTCGTGGTCTCGATCGACGCGGACGGGCAGATCTACCTGGATGACGTACCGGTGACGCTGGAGGAGTTCGACGCTTCGCTCGCGTTGGCGCTGGATCGCTTCGAGTCGGACGCGGTGTACCTGAAGGCGGACGGCGACCTCGCCCTTCGGCAGGCGACCCGGGTGATGGGTCGGATTCAGACCGCCGGAGGCGTGCTGAACATCGTCACGGACCCGGACCCGAGCCTTCGCCGCCCATGACCCTGTCCGGAGGGGCGGAAGCCGGGCGTTGGCGCGCATGGCGGCGCGGAGGGCCGCAGCGTCACGGGCGACCGCACAGGCGGGCCGTGTACGGCTCGCTCCTGGTCCACGGAGGTCTCCTCGTTCTCGCGCTGTTCGGCGACGCGGCGATTCGCCCGCCCGAAATGCCTGCGGCGGTGCGGGTGAACCTGGTCGAGTTCGCTCCGGAGGATGCCCCGATCCGCGTCGATCCGTCGCCGCCCGAGGTCGCGGAAGAGGAGAACCGGCCGCCTCCCCCCGAACCGACCCCCGATCCGGTGCCGCAGGTGGAGGCGCCCACCGTGGAGGCCGAGGTCGAGGTCGAACGCGAGCCGGAGCCGGAACCCGCGCGGACCGAGGAGGTCGGCGAGGAGGTGCGCACGGTCCGGATCGCCGGCGAAGCCTCGGCCTGGCCGGAATACACCGAGAACATCATCCGCCAGATCCAGCGCCGCTGGCGGCCCCCTGTCGGGGCGCGGGAGCTTCGGGCCGAGGTCTACTTCATCATCCACCGGGACGGGCGGGTGACGGGATTCGAATGGGTGGCGAGGTCCGGGAGCCTGATCTTCGATACCCAGGCGATGGGAGCCGTGGAATCCGCGGGCCGCGACCGGGCCTTCGGTCCGCTTCCCGACGACTTTCCGGCCGACGCGCTCGCCGTCTCGTTCTTCTTCGATCCGAGCGATCGCTGAATGGACGGGCCGAGGACCTTTCGTCGACGGCGCGCCGCCGGGGGGCGCCCCCGGTTCGCCGCCGCGGGGCTGGCGCTGGCCGCGGCGGCGGCCGGAGCGCCGCTGGGGGGCCAGGAGGGTGGGGCGCTCCGCCTGGGTCTCACCTACGAGGCCCGCTATGTGCCGGGCATGGTCGTCGCGCCCGTCTCCGCGCGCGCCGGATTCGAGGAGCTGGGCGCGGCGGTCGACGAGATTCTTCGCACGGACCTCGATTATTCCGACCGCTTCGAGATCCTCGCGGTGTCCGACACGCTCCCGTTGAGCGGCACCCCGAACTACGCGCTCTGGAACCAGCTCGGGGCCGTGTGGTTCGTCACCTCGGAGATCTCCATCGCGCCGGGGACGCAGACTCCGCTCCTCCGAGTCAGCCTGCACGACGTCGTGCACGGAAACCTCGAGAACGTCCAGGCCTTCACGCTGCCCCCGATGGATGCGGCCGATTTCCGAATGTCGGTCCACCGGATCTCCGACCGGATCGTCTTCTGGGCGACGGGAGGCCAGCGCGGCATCGCCGCGACGCGGATCGCCCTTCGCCGGAGGGATGGCGACGGGTCGTCCTACCTCCTGCTCATCGACAGCGACGGCCGGAACCCGCGGCGGATCGAGACCGGAGGGCGCAACGTCTTCTCGCCCGCCTTCTCGCCGGACGCCACCCGGATCGCGTACACGATCCAGGATGAGACGGGGTACTTTTCGCTCGTGGAGATGAATCTCATCACCGGTAGCCGTCGCACGGTAGCGTCCGGGAGACTCATTCAGACGCCGACATGGACGCCGGACGGGCGGTTGGCGTACGCGGAAGGCGTCGGCGGAACCGCGCGCATCATGGTCGAGGGCGGCGAGCAGCTGACCGACGGCCGGGTCCAGTCGCTGAACCCCAGCTTTTCACCGGATGGGGAGTCGTTCGCGTACGAGGCCGACCCCGCCAACGAGCAGCAGGTCTACGTCCGTGGCGTCGCGGGAGGCCCGGCCCGCCGCGTCAGCATCTACCACCCGCGGGAAGACACGAACGCGGCCGGCCCGGACTGGTCGCCGAACGGCGACCGGATCGCGTATTCCGCCCTGAGCGACCGCCGGTGGCAGATCTTCACGGTGAACCCCGACGGCACGGACCGGCGCATGCTGACATCACGCGGGGAGAGCGAGGACCCGAGCTGGGCGCCCGACGGCCGTCATCTCGTCTTTTCCTCGATCGACGCCCAGGGCTCGACCGTCTGGATCCTCGATGTCCGCACGGGGAGGTCCCGGCCGCTGACGGCGGGACGGCTCGACGGTCTACCGGACTGGTCGCCCCCCATCCCGCCCGGCTCATGACCCCGGTCGTTCTGCGGGTTGCGACTTGACGGGTCTGCGATAGGTTACGAATCCGTGTTGAAACCGGGATCGGGTCAGCGTTTTCAGCGCCGACGTTTGCCCTGTCCTCGCCGAATTCTCGTCCCGCGACTGGTAAACAAGGAGACCTCGATGAAGCTGAGCCACCGATTCGCTCCCATCCTTCTCGTGGCACTTCTGGCGACTGCGTGTAGCGGCAACCCCGAACCGGAGCCGGTACCGCCGCCGCCGCCACCCCCACCGCCCGCGCCCGTGGATGACGGCCCGCAGCGCGAGGCGGCGGCAGCCCGGCTCTGCGATCAGGCGATGGCGGCCATGGAGGAGGGCGATTACGCGACCGCTCGCCGATTGCTCGAGCAGGCCGTAAGCGATTATCCCGGCACGACGTGCGCGGAGTCCGCGCCGGCGGACATCGAGCGCGCCATGGACGGCGAGGCGATCGTTGCGCGGATTCACTTCGACTACAACGAATCCGCGATCACCGACGCCGCCGCCGCAATTCTGCAGAGCAAGGCGGACGCGCTGCGGGATCGGTCCGGCATCCGCCTCCGGGTCGAGGGCCATTGCGACGAGCGGGGCTCCCTGGAGTACAACCAGGCGCTCGGCCTCAGAAGGGCCCAGGCGGCGGTCGACTATCTCTCCAACCTGGGGCTCGACGCCAGCCGCTTCGACGTCGTGACGTTCGGGGAGGAGATGCCGCTGGCCCGGGGGAGCAACGAGTCGGCGTGGCGGCAGAACCGTCGCGGTGAGTTCGTCATCACGGACGGAGACATCTAGATGCGGAATGCGGCGGTCGCCGTGCTGTTGGGCGTTGCGGCCGCCGCCTGCGCGTCCCGGGGCGATGTCGAGACGATGGGGGACGCCCTGCGGGACGACATCGCAGCTCTCGCCGAGGGTCAGCGCCAGCTCGCCGAGGCGGTTCAGGCGGACCTGGAATCGATCGAGAGTTCGAGCCAGCGCCGGGAGACGACGGGTCGGGGTGAACTCGACCGGCTGATCCAACGGATCGAGGGTCTCTTCGAGCAGCTCATCGAGATGTCCGCCCAGAACAACCAGCTACTCAACGACATCTACGAGAATCAGCGTCGCCAGGGGGCCCCCTCGCCGACGAGCTTCCCGGGATCGGCGGGCGCGGGCCCGCCCGCCGCGGGTCCGGTCGGCGCCGAGTCGAACCCCGACGCCTCCGCCGCATCCGGATCGGACGAAGCGTCCCAGTTCTACGCGTTGGCGCTCGACATGTACCAGCGCGGCAACATCGAGACCGCACGCGACGCCTTCCGAGATTTCCTCGCCGTCTACAGCGGCCACGAGTTCGCGCCCGATGCCCAGTACTGGGTGGCGCGCACATATGAGGACGCGGAGGATCCCGGCAGTGCGCTCGAGGAGTACCGTCGGCTGACGGAACTCTATCCGGATTCGAGCCGGGCTCCCGCGGCGCTCTTCCGCCGAGCGATGATCGAAGCGGGACGGGGCAACACTGCGGTGGCGAGGCGGTTGTTCGCCCAGATCGAGAGCGGCTATCCGAACAGCCCCGAGGCGCCGGAGGCCCGCCGGGAACGCGAGAGGCTGGGCGGCTAGTCGTCCGGTGACCGCAGGCTACCGTGCAGTGTCCCCGCTGTAACCATCCGGAGGCGCGGGTCGTCGACTCCCGCACGAGTCGCGGCGGCCGGGTCATCCGCCGCCGGCGCGAGTGCCTCTCCTGCGGCGAACGCTTCACGACCTACGAGCAGGCCGAGGAAGAGCCTCTGCTCGTCATGAAGAAGGACGGTGGCTCGGAGACCTACGACCGCGGGAAGCTCCTCGCCTCCATCCGCGTGGCCTGCGCGAAGCGACCCGTGTCGAACCACGATATCGAGTTTCTCGTGGATGAAGTCGAGGAACAGATGGCGGCCGAGGACCTGCGGGACATCGCGAGCCTGCGGCTGGGAGAACTCGTCATGGAGCGGCTCCGCGCGCTGGACCAGGTTGCGTACGTGCGCTTCGCCAGCGTGTATCGGAACTTCCAGGACACCACGGAGTTCATGGAAGAAGTACGACAACTCGGACAACTGCTGCGACGCGCCGGGCACAGCGCGGCCGGGCAGGTCGATCTGTTTTCGGCAGGAGGTGAGCAGGGCCGATGAGGCTGCGGCGACAGACCCAGGGTGCGACCGATCAGGCGGAGATGCCCTTCCTGGATCACCTGGATGAGCTTCGCACCCGCCTGATCCGGGCGCTCCTCGCGCTCCTCGTCGGCATGGTCATCGGGCTCGTGGCCGTCACGCAGTTGGACGTGCTCGGCATCGTCCAGCGGCCGATCGCGGATCTCCTCCCGGGCGAGGCGCTGAACTACTCCAGTGTGACGACGCCGTTCATCACCATCCTCAAGCTCGGCTTCATCGTGGGTCTCATCGCGGCCTTCCCCTACCTCGCCTGGCAGGCCTGGGGCTTCCTCTCTCCGGCCCTGTACGAAAGCGAGCGCAGGTTCGCCATCCCGGCGATCGCCTCCGGAACCATCCTCTTCATCGCCGGCATCTCCATGGCGTACTTCCTGGTCCTGCCGCTCGGGCTCAGGATCCTGCTCAACTTCTTCACCTTCGACGAGCTCAACCCCGTCATCATGATCAACGAGTATCTGACCTTCGCGGTCCGGTTGATCCTGGCGTTCGGGCTCATCTTCGAGTTGCCGGTGGCGCTCGTCTTCCTGTCGCTGCTCGGGATCGTGACGCCGGAAGGGCTCGCGAAGTACCGGCGTCACGCGATCGTCGTGATGGCCGTGGTCTCGGCGTTCCTCACGCCCGCCGACCCGTACACGATGCTCGCGATGATGCTGCCGATGATGCTGCTCTACGAGATTTCCGTGATCATGACCCGCGTGCTCCGGCGGCGCCGGGAGGAGCGGGCCGCGGAGGGGACATCGGGCGAAGGAAGTTCGGTCTGAGGCTGCGCACGCTCCTCGCGCTGGCGGCCCTGCTCGGCGGTCTCGGCGCAACCGAAACCGCGCGCGCCGCGCCCGTGGGTGCCCGCCCCCTCGAGTTCACGGCCCGGGCGGATACCGACACGGTCGTGGTCGTGGGGCGAGACTCCCTCCCGCAGGACTCCGTGTCCCGGGATTCCACCGGGCGGGATACGCTGGATGTACCCGTGGCGGATTCGACGGCTGCCAGCGATCCCACGGCGACAGGCGACTCCGCTGCGGTCGGCGACTCGAGCGCCGTAGCGGCCGCGGCCGCGGATTCGGCCGTCGCCGACACCGTCGATACCGGTCCGGCGGACCCGCCGTTCCCTCAACAGGACGACATCTTCGGACAACTCCTCGGGGAGCCGGGCTATCAGGTCATCCAGTATCAGGGGCGCGGCGTCGATCTGGATGTCGACCGGCAGCGTGTGCAGCTCAATCGAGAGGCACAGGTCATGTACGAGCAGTCCACGATCGATGCGGACACGATCACCTACGAGGCGGGTCTGCAGTTCGTGAGGGGGTGCGGCAACATCTCGCTCTCCGGGGAGGGTGAGAACGTGATCTCCGACGAGTGTCTGAACTACGATGTCTCCGCCACCAAGGGCACCGTCGTGGATGCGCGAACGTCGTTCGCCCAGCAGGGCGCCGACTGGTTCATCAGGGGGCTCATGACCATGCGGGGCTCCGGCACCGCCTTCGTCGAGACCGGGAACTTCACGTCGTGCGACCTCGAGGAGCCGCACTACTACTTCCGCGCCGGACAGATCAAGGTCGTCTCGGACGACATCGTCGTGGCGTGGCCCGTGACCCTCTACATCCAGAACGTGCCCGTCGCCTGGCTTCCCTTCTTTGCACAGGACATTAGGGAGGAACGCAGGAGCGGCTTTCTGCCCCCGCGCTTCGGGTTCAACGATGTCGTGGCGTCCTCCAGCAACGCCCGGCGGAGCATCACCGACTTCGGGTATTACTTCGCGGGGAACGATTTCATGGACGCGCAGGCGACGGCCGACTGGTTCAGCGGACGGTTCACGCGTCTCAACGGAGCCTTCCGATACCGCTCGATCAAGAAGTTCTTCCGCGGCAACGTCATCGCGAGCTACAGCTTCGGGAACGAGAAGACCCTGCAGTTTCAGATGCGCCACAATCACGAGCTCACCCCCGTCACGGACGTAAGGGTCAACGCCAACTTCATCTCGAACACGACCGTCTTCGAGCGTCAGACCTTCGACCCGACGGTGCAGACGCAACGAATCGCGTCGGACGTCGGGGTCCAGCACCGGTTCCCCTTCGCGTCCGTCAACCTGAGCGGAAGCCGGCGCCAGGATCTGGGGGCGCAGAAGGGGCGGACGGACCTCACGCTGCCCAAGCTTCAGATGACCTTCTCGCCCCTGACCCTCTTCCGCGCGCCCAGCAACCGGAGCGGGCCGTTCAACAACATCGTCGTCAACGGCGCCTTCTCCGCTTCGCGCCTCGACCGGACCCAGGAAGAGAACGACGGGAGGAGAACCGAGGTTGCGTCCGCGAACAGCGCCATCCGCATCGGCTCCTTCGGGGTCAGCGGGCGGACGAATTTCAACCGGAACACCGTACTTCCGTTCCAGCCGCCGCCCGGCGCCGATGCGGAGGAACCCGAAACATCCGGGAGCGTTTCGAAGCTGGACTACGGAGCGCAGGCGGAATACCAGATCGACCTCGTCGGGAGCACGACGCTTCGTCCTACGCTGAGCGTCGACGCGAGCCGGTTTCAGTCGGACGACACGAACGGAGAGTTCATCACCGCGCCGACGCGCCTCCGCTTCGGAGCCGCGGTGTCCACTGATCTCTACGGGTTCCTGCCCGGCGTCGGCCCGTTCGAGCGGATCCGTCACAAGGTCTCGCCGCGCTTTCACTACGACTATTCGCCCGCCGTGGAAGCCTCCGATTCCCTGCTTTCGATCCCCGGGTTCCCGGTGTCGAATTCCAAGCAGGAGAACCGGCTTCGCCTCACCCTGAACCAGACCTTTGAAGCCAAGCTGCGCGAGGAAGTCGAGCTCGATCCCGAAGCCGAAGCGCTGCTGGAGGGCCGTTCGCTCGAAGCGGATTCGACCGACCTGGAGGCCGGCGCGGCGACGCCCGAGGCGGATTCGCTCGCGGCGGCCGGCGATTCGGCCGGAGTGCAGGCGCCGGAGACCGAATCGGCCGAAGAGGATCCCGCCGAAGCGGACCGGGGGCTGGCAGCCGCTCCGCAGGAGGGGCCGGCCGGCACCGGACCGGACACGGGGGACCCCAATGCGCCGCGTCGCGCGCAGCCACGCCGGAACGTCGTCCTCCTGGGAATCAATTCGAGTCCGCTCACCTTTGACTGGTCCCGCGAGAACGAGTCGCCGTTGACGACGGACCGCTGGTCGCACCGCATCAACTCGGATCTGCTCAGGGGACTGTCCCTGAACATGTCTCTCGACCTGTTCGACGGCACCGGAGAGGAGCGGATGTTCGCCCCCATCCTTTCGAGCCTGACGGGCAGTTTCACGTTCAGCTCGGCCAGCGGTCTCGGCGGGCTGCTCGGACTGGGCGGCGGGGGTGGAGGCGGCGGATCCGACCCCCAGAACCGCCTGCGGAATGCGGCCGACTCCCGGTACCGGCTGCAGAGTTTCGACGAGAATCCGGATCCGGCGGACCCCGGCCTGCGGGCCGGCGGCCCGTGGACGCTGGCGCTGACCTATTCCCTTCAGCGCGGCCGGGCGGAGCAGAGTGCACAGGACCGGCAGTCGCTCAACGCGGTCCTTTCGCTCAATCCGTCGCCGAACTGGCGTCTCGCCTGGCGGACGACGTACAACCTCACCAACAAGGAATTCGGGGAGCACCTCATCACGCTCGACCGCTCCCTGCACCGCTGGATCGCGACCTTCATGTTCGCCCGCTCGCCGAACGGGAACTTCATCTTCCAGATGAGCGTGAGCCTCCAGGATGCGCCCGATCTCAAGTTCGACTACGACCAGCAGACGCAGGACGGCCAGGGCGGTTTCGGTGGCGGCGGGCTGGGCCCCCGGCGCTTTTGACATTCCTCTCGGGGCTTCCGACATTCCCGTGCACTTCATGCGCGGCTCGCGCACCGAGGAGGGTATGCTCCCGACCACCGCCATCGATCTGGAACAAGTCCGCCTGCCCGTAGCGGACCGGCTCCTTGCCGTCGAGCGCGAGCTCCGCGGGATGGTGCCATCGGGGTTCGAAGCTCTCGACGAGGTGGGCGATTACCTGTTTGCGCGGTCCGGGAAGCTCCTGCGGCCCACCCTGCTCCTCCTCGCAAACGGCGTTGGAGGGCGCCCCTCCCCGGATGCCGTGAAACTGGGGGCCATCGTCGAACTGCTGCATGTCGCGACCCTCGTGCACGACGATGCGGTCGATCACTCCGCAAGGCGAAGGGGCCGGCCCACCGTCAACCATCGCTGGACGCACCAGGTCGCGATCATCGCGGGAGACTACCTGTATTCGCGCGCGGTCATCGAGGTCGTTGCGCTCGGAAAGCTCGAGCAGGTCGCCCTCCTCGCCGACACGGCGAACCGCATGACGATCGGGGAGATGCGGCAGCTCGTGCTCCACGACGGCCTCGACTTCACGCGCGACGACTACGAGAGGCTGTGCGAGCACAAGACGGCGTCCCTGATGTCCGCGGCGTGCGAACTCGGGACACTGTCGGGGGCGCCGCAATACCGGGACGCCCTGCGCGATTACGGGCATCATCTGGGGATGGCGTTCCAGATCGTCGACGATCTTCTCGACTATTCCTCGTCGACACGGGTGATGGGAAAGCCGCGCGGACAGGACCTGCAGGAACACAAGGTAACGTTGCCCCTGATCGCCGCTTTGCCCAAGATGGAGTGGGGGGAGCGACGCGCCGTCGAAGGGCTCTTCGCGGACCCGGACCCCTCCCCCGAAGCCGTGCAGGAGATCCTGGATCTCGTTGAAGCGCATGGAGGCGTGGAGACGGCTCGGGAGGAAGCGCGGTCGCGGGCGGACCGGGCCCGGGACCGGCTCCGGCGCCTGCCGGCGAGTCCGTGCCTCGAGGCACTGAGCCTCGCTGTGGATTACGTAGTCGAGAGAGTACGGTAGCGAGTGAACTTCGGAAGTCGACGCCATCGTTCCCCGATACGCCTGGCCCTCATCATCGCGGGGGGATTCGTGCTCGGGGGGCTGCTCACCGAACTCGCGACGGTTACGTTGCCCCCGTCAGCGGCGCGTCAGTTTTTTGTTACAACGGTCGCGGCTTCACTGCAGCCGCTTGCATTCGATCTCAAGGTGCTCGCATTCACGCTGGGGCCGATCGTCCTGCGCCTGAACGTGCTGAGCGTCGTCGGGGTCGTGCTCGTCGCCTGGTTCGCCCGGTCGCTTCTCTGACCGGGCGCCGGAGATGAGCCACAACCAAGGAGTTTGAGATGTTCGGTCTGAGCCCATGGGAGTTGCTGCTCGTATTCCTCGCTATCCTGCTCCTCTTCGGCGCGAAGCGGCTTCCCGAGATCGGGAGTTCTCTCGGCCGCGGGATCCGTGAGTTCAAGGGCTCGATCAAGGAGGTCGAGGGCGATGTGCGGGCCGAGATCACGGGGGACACCGCGCCTCCGTCGGGTGCCTCCGCCAACCAGGAGACCGCGCAGGCCCGTCCCGCCAAGACGGAAGGCTAGCCGGAACCCGGCGGGACCCGGCGGACCCGGGCGGCCGCCGTCCCGCGGAGGGCAGTGGCCCGGCGCGCCTTTAGCGGCTCGGGGCCAGAATCAGAAGCCCGGAATCATCGGCTGGACATCCTCCTGCAGGAGGAGCCTCGCGCGGTGATCCTCAACGGCCGTGTCGTCGCGAAGCGCAGCCAGCCACTTCTGCACGTACTGCTGGGAACGCTCGAAGCTCAATTGCCCCAGTACGGCATCGCTGACCTCGTCGAACCCGTCCCGGGTAGCCTCTTCGCGCTCCACGACCTCCACGACGACCACCGCATCGCCGGCGTCGAGGACGCCGCTGAGCTCGCCGACATCGGCCCCGAATCCGAATCCGACCGCCTCGGTGCCCTGACCGAGTCCCGGGACGAAATCGCCCCGGCGGAATAACCCGGTCTCCTCGACCGACCACCCGAGTTCCTCCGCCGCCTCGTCGAGAGAACTTCCCGCCGCGACCGCGGCGAGCAGACCGCCGGCCAGTTCCGCGGCGCCTTCCTTCTTCTTCTCCACGAGCAGTTCCGCGCGAATCCCGATCCCGGCTTCCTCGAACGGAATCG
Source organism: Candidatus Palauibacter sp. (assembly GCF_965261555.1). Classification (GTDB taxonomy): domain Bacteria; phylum Gemmatimonadota; class Gemmatimonadetes; order Palauibacterales; family Palauibacteraceae; genus Palauibacter. The sequence continues at coordinate 3,395,874 of NZ_OZ253465.1, read as the reverse complement.
TGCTCTCGTCCCGCCGTCCGAGAAGCTCGAGCAGATGGAACCCCGACGGGTTCTCGAACGAGTCGGACAGGTCCCCGATCTCGCTCTCGGGGCCGAGGGCCCACTCTCTCGCCACTCCCAGCTGGCCGGCGCCCGGAATGAAGTCCACACCGTCCAGGAGTTGCACGTCGGTGCGGATCGTCACTCCGAGCGAGTCGCCGGCGGTCAGGAGATCCGTGCGCAGCGCAAGATCCTCGAGGTCGTCGAGGAGCGTGAACACCGAGTCTTCGGTAGCGCCGGAAATCTCGAACGGAACGTAGATCTGGCGTAGCGCCAGGGAGTCCGCGGTGCGCTCGTCGACCTGCAGGACGTGCAGCCCGAACGGCGTCTCGACCGGATCCGTGGCCTGTCCCGGCGGAGCGTCCGCGGCGGCCTCGACGAGTCGCGGGTCGAAGGCGCTCGTCGGACGTTTGCCCATGAAGCCGCCATCGACGCCGGAGATCGAATCCGCGGACTCCGCCATCGCCACCTCGGCGAAATCCTCGCCCCCCCGCACGCGCTCCGCGAGGGCGGCGGCCCGTTCGCGGGCGGCGAGCGAGTCGGCGACGGAGGGTCGGAGGGAGATGCTGACCATGTTCACGCGGGCGCTGGCGGGCCGGATGAGCTCATCCACGCGTTCGTCATAGACCTGCCGGACTTCGTCCTCCGAAACGGAAACCTCGGAGTCCTCCACGGTCAGGGCCGGGTCGACCCGCACGAAACGGACGCGGGCCCGCTCGTTCGTGTCCCGATAGAATCGCCACGCTTCCTCCTCGGACACGTAGATGCCGCTCTGGACGAGCGTCTGCAGCTTCGCGCGCGGAAGGATGGAGCGGTAGTAACCCTCGATCTGCAGGAGTTGCGTCTCATCCGTCGCGGGGTCCGTGAAGAACCGGCGGTACTTGTCGATGTCGAACTGCCCGTCCGTCTGGAACCCGGGATAGCTCAACATCTCCTGCGGTGGCTGCGTAAAGAATGCCTGCCGCACCTCCGCGTCGGAGACGCTGACCCCGAGCCGGTCCAGTTCCGCCTGAATCAGCGTCGCGCTGATCAGGCTCTCCCAGGCCCGTTCGGTCACGACGCGTACGTCCTCATCCGTCATGCCGCGGTCGGCCGCGCGGCTCACCGCGAGCTGGTTCTGGAGGAAGATGTTCCACTCGTTGTAGCGGATGTCCTGTCCTCCGACCTGCCCCACGACGGGGTTGATCTGCCCGCCGAGGTTCCCCCCCTGCATCGCGTTGATACCGTCGAACACCAGCCAGCCCACGAAGGCCGCGGCCATGATGCCCATCACGAGGCTCGCGCTGCCGCGCATCTTCCGCATGAACATGAGACGCCGAACCCACCTTGTCGTCTTGAATCGAGTCGCCCGAACGCGGCCGCGCCTGGGCCGGAAACGGGACCGAACGCGCCGGTCCCGTGATCGCTCGAAAACGTATGCCGGCCCGGCGTTCCGGGCAACGAAAGACGGGAGCCCCACCGCATTCCGGCGACGTTCGTTGACAATCAAAAAAATCGGTCGGTATGTTGCCGGGGACTGGGTCGGAAGGCCCGAACCTGCCGCTTTTCCCCCTGCGAAGCCTGTGGCTGCCGACGACCAGACCGTGGAGATCGAACAACTCCTGCGCTGCGGAGAATCGGAGCCGCGGACCCACACGTTCGCGCGCCTCGCCGATCTCTACCGGCAAGCGGGGGAGCGCGAACGCGCCCTGAGCGTGATCCGGGATGGCCTGAGGGAACACCCGTACTATCTGGACGCGCGCCTGCTCCACGCCCGCGTGCTGCTCGAACTCGGTGACGAGGAGGCCGCGCGGATCGAGTTCGAGCACATCCTCACGCTTGATCCGGCGAACCCGCTCGCCTGCATCGCGCTGGGCGTCGGGCGCGTCGAGACGAAGGCGGACGGTTCCTCGGGCGCCGCCGCCTCGACGGACGACTGGCTGGAGGCACTCGAGGAAACGTGGCGGAACGATGAAGCCGATGCGCGCCCCGCGCCGAAAGGCGACGCGACGGGCCCCGCAGCCGTTCCGACGAAGGGCATCGAGACCTCGACGCTCGCCGGACTGTACGCGAGCCAGGGTCTCTTCGACCGCGCCATCGCGGTGTACGAGCAGATGCTCTCCCGCAACCCGGACGACGCCGAACTCATCGCCGCGACCGCCGAGATGCGTCGCCGCGCGGAGGACGCAAGGGAGCCTCGGGAGGTTCAGCCCGCGCCGGAGACGCCGGAGGCACAGGACACGGACGTACCGGAGTCGATCGGCGAGCAGCTTCGCCGAATCCTCGACGGCGAAGCTCCCGCGGGATCGGACTGAGCGGGTGCGCGAACCCATCCGCATCGGCGTGTTGAACGGACCGAATCTCAATCTCCTGGGGCGCCGCGAGCCTCACCACTACGGAACGCGGACACTGGCGGAGATCGAGTCGCTCCTTCGCGAGCGCGCGGACGCGCGCGGCGCCTCGCTCGTGTTTCTCCAATCCAATGACGAAGGCGAGATCCTGGACTGGGTGCAGGCGAACACCGACGCGGTGGATGCGTGGCTCGTCAACGCCGCCGCCCTGACCCATACGAGCGTGGCGCTCCGCGACGCCCTCGCCGGCTCCGGCCGTCCCTTCGTCGAGGTCCACCTGTCCAACGTGTTCGCTCGCGAGCCGTTCCGGCACACGTCGCTCCTCTCCGACCTCGCGATCGGCGTCATCACCGGATTCCGGGTCTCCAGCTACCTGTTCGGGCTCGAGGCGCTCATCCAGCATCTCCGCGGGAGCGCCGAGGCGGAAGCGGAGTGACGCCGCCGGGTGCCCGGCGCCTGCGGCTTGAAGCGACGACGAGGGCCGCCGATCGCCGGTCGGTCCTCGTGACCGCCCGATCCAGCGTCCGTTACCTCAGCGGGTTCACGGGCTCCGCCGGGGCTCTGTGGATCCCCCTCGAGAGTCCGCCGGTGCTCGTCACGGACTTTCGCTACGAGGAGCAGGTCGACATCGAGGTGGCGGATTCGATCCGCACGCACATCAGCCGCGAGGGGTGGATCCGCGGCGTCGCCGAAGTGGCGGCGGACGCCGCGGGCCCCATCGCGTTCGAGGCCGAGGGGCTCACGGTCGCCGACTACGAATCTCTCCGCGGCATGCTCCCCGACATCGCCTTCGTCCCGCTCCGCAACCTCATCCGGACGTTGCGGCAGGTGAAGACCGCCGACGAAGTCGATGCCATCGAACGGGCGATTGCGGTGGCGGAGAGTGCGTTCAACCGGTTGCTGTCGACCATGGAATGGTCCGCTTCGCCGACCGAACGCGAGATCGCGACCGCGCTCGAGATGGAGCTCCGCCGCGGAGGCTCGGATCCGCTCCCGTTCGACCCGATCGTCGCGGCGGGAGAACGCTCCGCGCTTCCCCACGCGACACCCACGGACCGACGCGTCGAGCCCGGGGATCTCCTCCTCATCGACTTCGGCGCCCGCGTGGACGGCTACTGCAGCGATCTCACGCGCACCTTCGTGCGGGGCACGCCCGAGCCCTGGCAGGCGACGCTTCACGAGCAGGTGCTCGAAGCTCAGACGAAAGCGCGCGAGGTGATCGGCGATGGGGTCGCGTGCCGGGAGGTGGACGAGGCCGTGCGGGAGACGTTCGCGCGCCACGACATGGACGGCTTCTTCGGTCACAGCACGGGACACGGGATCGGACTCGACGTGCACGAGGGCCCAAGCCTCTCGTCCCGCTCCGATGATGTCCTCGAGCGGGGGAACGTGGTGACAGTGGAACCGGGCTTATATCTTCCCGGGCGCGGCGGCGTGCGCATCGAGGACGATGTGCGGATCGGGGAGGCCGGTGCCCGCGCGCTGACCCGCCTTCCACGCGCCCTCGTCCGGCTCTAGCAGGATACCTGGCAGATACCATGGCAGATACTTCGGATTTTCGTCGGGGGATGGTGATCGAACTCAACGGCGCCCTCTACTCGATCACCTACTTCCAGCACGTCAAGCCGGGAAAGGGCGGAGCCTTCGTCCGCACGAAGCTCAAGGACGTGATGGAGGGAGGAGTGATCGACAAGACCTTCCGCGCCGGCGAGAAGGTCAGGGAAGTGCGTCTGGAACGGCGGCCCGTACAGTACACGTACACGGACGGTCACCTCTACTACTTCATGAACATGGAAACCTTCGAACAGATTCCGATGTCGGGAGACCAGATCGGAGAGGACCAGCTCCGGTATCTGGAGGAGAACATGGAGTGTCAGAGCCTCAACCGTGACGGCGTCGTGCTCGCGATCGAACTGCCGCAGTTCGTCGAGCTGGAGATCGTCGAGACGGACCCCGGGGTGCGGGGGGACACGGCCCAGGGCGGAACGAAGCCGGCCCGGCTGGCGGCCGGCGCCGTGATCCAGGTGCCGCTCTTCCTCGAGACCGGCGACGTGGTGCGCGTCGACAGGACGGAAAACAAGTACATCACGCGGGTGACCTGACCATGGACCTGGATTGGCTGAAGGGACTCATCGAGTTGGTCGAGGACTCGGGCGTGGACGGCCTCGACATCGAGCTTGTGGGTTCGGAGACGGGAGACCCGACCCGTGTCAGGATCAGAAAATCTCCGCGCGTGGCGCCTGCGGCGGCCGTGCCCGCCGCGGCCGTGCCCGCGGCGGCGGTCGGCAGCGTGGAGGTCGCGCAGACGCCGGCCGAGGCGCCCGACTCACCGCCGGCCGAGTCGGCGCCGGCGTCCGGGCTGTTCGAGGTGCTCTCTCCCATGGTCGGCACCTTCTACCGGGCGCCGGCGGCCGACGCAGACCCCTTCGTATCCGTGGGGGACCGGGTGGAGGCCGGCCAGACGCTCTGCATCCTCGAAGCGATGAAGCTCATGAACGAGCTGCAGTCGGACGTCGCCGGCGTCGTGCGGGAGATCGCGGTCGAGAACGCCGAGCCGGTGGAGTACGGCGCGCTCCTCTTCCGCATCGAGCCCGACTGAGCCGCGGCCGGGCCCATGTTCCGCAAGATCCTGATCGCCAACCGCGGCGAGATCGCGCTCCGCATCCTGCGCGCGTGCCGTGAACTCGATATCCGGACGGTCGCCGTGTATTCGGAGGCCGACCACGACTCGCTCCATGTCCGCTTCTCCGACGAGGACATCTGTATCGGTCCGCCGGTGGGGCGCGAGAGCTATCTGAATGTCCCGCAGATCCTCGCCGCGGCCGAGATCACGGGCGCCGACGCCATCCACCCCGGCTACGGCTTCCTGGCGGAGAACGCCGAGTTCGCGGAGATATGCGGACGGAGCGGTCTCGTGTTCATCGGGCCCACGCCCGAACAGATCCGCCGCATGGGGGACAAGGCGGAGGCGCGAAAGACGATGATCGCCGCGGGCGTTCCCGTCGTCCCGGGATCGCCGGAGCCTCTCGACGATGAGGACGAGGCCCTGGAGGAAGCCCGCCGCATCGGGTTCCCCGTCATGATCAAGGCGGCCGCCGGCGGTGGAGGGAAGGGCATGCGAGCCGCCTTCGAGGAAGCGGAGTTCCGGAACCTCTTCGCCATGGCGCGAAACGAGGCCGAGGCCAACTTCGGCGACCCGACCGTGTATCTTGAGAAACTCATCGAGCGGCCCCGCCACGTGGAGATCCAGGTCGTCGGCGACCGTCACGGGCGCGTGATGCACCTCGGGGAACGCGACTGCTCGAGCCAGCGGCGGCACCAGAAGCTCGTCGAGGAAGCGCCGAGTCCGGCCGTCACGCCGGAGCTTCGCGAGGCAATGGGAGAGGCGGCGATCCTGGGGGCGAAAGCCATCGGATACCAGAGCACCGGGACGGTGGAGTTTCTGCTCGCGCCGGACGACCAGTTCTATTTCATGGAGATGAACACGCGGATCCAGGTCGAGCACCCCGTGACCGAACTCGTGACTTCGGTCGACCTCATCAAGGAACAGATCCGGATCGCGGCGGGGGAAAAGCTGACCATCCCCCGGTCCATCGAGTTCCACGGGCACGCGATCGAGTGCCGCATCAACGCGGAGGATCCCGAACAGGGGTTCCGTCCCTCGCCCGGCACGGTCACGGCATTTCACGCGCCGGGGGGTCCCGGCGTGCGCGTGGACACGCACATCTACGGCGGCTACGTCGTTCCTCCCTTCTACGACTCGCTGCTCGCGAAACTGATCGTTTGGGGCCGGACGCGCGAAGAGGCCCGGACCCGCGCCTACCATGCGCTCGAGGAGTTCATCCTCGAAGGCGTTCACACGACGGTTCCCTTCCTCCGCAAGGTGCTTGCCCATCCCGATTTCGTCTCGGGGAGCATCGACACGGGGTTCGTCGAGCGGTTCCTGACCCGCTCGTGAGCGGCGGTCGCCCGTGAGCGCGATCGTGTGCGCCGGGCGGCGGGGGCGCGTGAGCATGGACGACGCGTGGTGCGCGGGTCATCTTGTAGAGCGGCTGGATGATCTCGAGGTCGTGCCGGTCTGGCGAGACGGCGCCCTCGTTGGCAGTCGGGGCGGGGAGGATGCGTGATGGTGGATGAACGGCAACGGCGCGAGGTGCTGGGCGTCGCGCTGATCTTGCTCGGCCTCCTGGTGGCGTTCGCGCTGCTGTCCCCCCTGATCGCCGGGGGGGCCAACTGGATCGGGCCGGCCGGGGAACTGCTTCACGACAACCTCGAGAGGGCCGTCGGAGTCCTTTCGCCGCTCGTCGCGGTCCCGGCGTTCATGTGGGGCCTGCATTTCCTCGGATGGGGCGATCCAACCCGGGCCCTCCGCTGGTCCATCCTCTCGGTCGTGCTGCTTGCGGTCCTCCCGTCGCTGTACTGGCTCATCGCGGGGCCGGGACCCGGGAGCGCGGGCGATATCGGCTGGCTGGGCGCGACCGCCGGGGACGGCCTCGCGCAGGTGTTCGGCCGCCTCGGCGGGGTGCTCCTCGCCGCGGGCGTCCTCGTGCTCACGCTCTTCGTCACCATGAGGTGGTCGCTGACGGGCGCCGTGACGGCGGGAGGGCGCTCGCTCGGCCGCGGAGTCGTGGCCGCCGGCGGCGCGGTCCTCGGGCTCGGACGCTCCTTCGCCGGCCGGGCCCGGCCCTCTCGTTCTCCCCGGTCGCCCGCAAAGCCCGATCCGCCGAGCGAAGCGAAGGTGAAGGCGGCGACCGGACGGGGCCGCGCCGCGAAGAAACGGAAGCCCGCGAAACCGGCGAGCGCGCCGCCCGAGCCGGACCCGGCACCGGAGGATGAGACGCCTCCCGTCCCGGAACTGAAGGAAGCCGGCGATCCCGGCTCCTCGGATGTCCCGCCGATTCAACTGTTCGACGCGCCGGTGGGGCAGGGCAGCGGCCTCGGCGTGCGCGACCTCGACCGCCTCGGCGAGATCCTCATCGAGAAGCTCGCCACCTTCCGCGTGGCCGGCGAGATCGGCGGCTGGACCACGGGCCCGGTCGTGACGCAGTTCGAGGTCGTCCCGGCGCCGGGCGTGAAGGTGGGGCAGATCTCCGCCCGCGCGGATGACATCGCGCTCGCCCTCAAGGCGCCGTCCGTCCGGATCGTGGCGCCGATTCCGGGCAAGGGCGCCGTCGGCGTCGAGGTGCCGAACCCCGCGTCGGAGATCGTGCTCGTGCGCGAGATCCTCGAAAGCCCGTCCTATCGCCGGGGACGACACACGCTGCCGCTCGCGCTCGGCCGCGACCTCTCCGGCAAGCCGACGTGCGCGGACCTGACCCGGATGCCGCACCTCCTCATCGCGGGCCAGACCGGGTCCGGGAAGTCGGTGTGCATCAACGCCCTCATCACGAGTCTCGTGTGCCGGTACACGCCTGCCGAACTCCGCCTCCTGATGGTGGATCCGAAGATGGTGGAGTTGTCCGTCTACGGAGACCTCCCGCACCTCCGCCACCCCGTCATCACGGACAACGAAGAGGCCGCGTCCGTCCTGAAATGGTCGGTCTTCGAGATGAAGCGCCGTTTCGGACTGCTCTCGGCGAACGGATGCCGGAATGTCGCGGAGTTCAACGGCCGGATCGCGCGCGGGCGCGAGGTCTTCCTCCCGAAGCGCGGCGTCATGGATGAGCCGGCGCTCTACGACGAGGGTCCGCTCCCCTATATCGTCCTCATCATCGACGAACTGGCGGACCTCATGATGACGGTACAGTCCGAGGTCGAGACGCCGCTCGCGATGCTGGCCCAGAAGGCCCGGGCGGTCGGGATCCACCTCGTGCTCGCGACGCAGCGCCCCTCGGTCAACGTCCTCACCGGTCTCATCAAGGCGAACATCCCGAGCCGGATCGCGTTCCGGGTCGCGTCGAAGATCGACAGCCGCACCATCCTCGACCAGAACGGCGCCGAGAGCCTGCTCGGGAACGGGGACATGCTCTTCCTCCCGCCGGGCGAATCCGATCCTGTCCGCATCCAGGGCGCCTACATCTCCTCCGAGGAGACGGAACGCCTCCTCGACTGGTATCGGGAGCAGGCGAAGGCGCGTGCGGAGGCCGAGAGGGCCGAGGAAGAGGCCGCTTCGGAGCGCGACATCCTCGACCTGCTGAAGGAGCTGGAGGAGGAAGAGGGTGGAGCGGGGGTCTCGGACGAGGGCGCGGAGGATCGCGACCCGTTGTTCCGGCAGGCCGCCGAGATCGTGATCTCGCACGCGGCGGGTTCGACCAGCCTGCTTCAGCGCCGACTCAAGATCGGGTACGGGCGCGCGGCGCGCATCATCGACCAGCTGCACGCGGCGGGGATCGTGGGACCCGCGGAGGGATCCAAGCCGCGCGAGGTGCTCGCGACGCTTGCCGATCTGGACGCCGGGAACGTCGACGAACCATGAGGCTCTTCCTTCCGCAGCCGCGCCGTCCGGGGGCCGTCGGCCTCCTCGCGGCCGGATTCCTCGTGAGCGCGTTCACGCCGGCGTGCTCCGATGCGGATTCCGCGGAGGTCGCGGAGGCACGTGCCCGCATCGAGGCGGAGTTCGGCCCGCGCGACGCCCCGGCACCACCGGTGACCACGGGGGATGCCGCGGCCGGGCAGAGCGAGTCCCGGGTCGAGGCGTCGGACGAGGCCGACGGCGCGGCGCCGAGTAACGACGCTCCCGTTCAGGCCCCGCAGGTTCCCGATCCGGAGGGAACAGGGCCGGTGGATGTGGATGACGAGCCCGGGCCGGCGGACGACGACCCTGGATCGGTGGACGACGAGTCCGGCCAGGTGGGCGTGGACTCGCTCCTCGCCCTTGCGAATGCGGCCTACGCTTCGCTCGACCGGCTCAAGGCGGCCTTCGCCCAGCGCATCGAGAATCCGCTTCTCGGCCGCACCCGCGAGGGCCGCGGAACCTGGTATCAGGCGGGACGAAACCGGTTCCGGATGGATTTCGACGAACCGGCCGGCGACATCTACGTGGCTGACGGGTCCTGTCTCTGGCTGTACGAACCCTCGCTCCACGATCAGGTCATGGTCTCCCCCCTCGAGGAGGGTGTGGAAATCGGCACCGTCGATATCCTCGGGCGTCTGCTTTCCCGGGCGCGGACGGCCTACGACGCGGTCGATGAAGGAACCGGGGAGATCGCTGGGGTGGAGACGCGGATCGTGTCGCTCACACCGCGGGAACTCCCGGCGAGATACGTGGAGATCCGCCTGTGGATCGGCGTGTCCGACCGCTACGTGCGCCGCTTTCGCATTCGCGAGGAGAACCAGACCCTCCGCACGGTGACGCTGACCCCCCTCGAACCGCAGGCCCGGATCGACCCCGGCGTCTTCGAGTACGCGCCCCCGCAGGGGGTGCCGGTCTTTCCCGACGACGTTCGATGCGACTAGGGCTCATCAGCCTCGGTTGCGACAAGAACACCGTCGACTCCGAGCGCATGCTCGCCGAACTCGTCGGCCACGGAGCCGAGCGCACCGCTGTGGACGAAGCGGAGGTCATCCTCGTCAACACCTGCGGGTTCATCGACGCCGCGAAGGAAGAGTCGATCGAGACGATCCTCGAGGCGGAGCGGCTGAAGCGCGAAGGGGCGTGCCGCAGCGTCGTGGCGGTCGGGTGCATGGTGGAGCGGTATCGGGAGGAAATGGCGGAGGCGCTGCCGGAGGTCGACCTCCTTCTCGGGCTGCGAGACCTCGACCGCCTCGTGCCGGAGCTGCGCGAGCGCGGACTCCTTCAGGGACCGGCGCCGGCCGGCGGGGCGCACCCCGGAGAGCGGATCCCCGTCGGGGCGCGCCATGTACGCTACCTGAAGGTGAGCGAGGGATGCAGCCACACGTGCGCCTTCTGCGCGATCCCTCTCTGGCGGGGAAAGCACCGCTCCTTCGAACTGGAGCGTCTCGTCGCAGAGGCGCAGCGCCTCGAGGCGCAGGGCGCCGTGGAGGTGAATCTGGTGGCGCAGGACCTTGCGCACTGGGGCCGGGAGCAACGGGACGGGACGGACATCGCGACGCTCGTGGAGGCGCTGCTGCGCGAGACATCGATCCCCTGGTTCCGTCTCCTGTACATCTACTCCGCGGGCCTGCGCGAATCGCTCGTCGAACTGATGGCGTCCGAGCCGCGGCTCCTCTCGTACATCGACATGCCGATCCAGCACGCGAGCGACACCGTGCTCCATCGCATGCGCCGGCCGGAGCGGGCCGCGACGCTGCGATCGAAGGTCGTCTGGCTGCGGGAGACGATCCCCGAACTCACGCTGAGGACGACGGTGCTCGTCGGGTTCCCGGGCGAGACGGACGCGGAGTTCCGCGAACTCGTGAATTTTCTCGATCAGGTGCCGTTCGACCGGCTCGGAGCCTTCGCGTTCTCGCCGCAGGAAGGGACACGCGCGGCTGCCATGGAGGAGAGCTTCGTACCGGCGGACCTGGCGCGGGACCGGCTCGAGGAGGTGCTCGAGGTTCAGCGCGCCGTGAGCCGCGAGCGGCTCGCGGCGGAGATCGGCCGCGAACGCGTCGCCGTCGTGGATGCGCCCGCGGCCCCGGACGAGCCGACGCTGGAACTCCTCTACGAGAACCCTCCGCGCGCGGCGCACCTCGGCCGGATCGAGAGCCAGGCGGACGACGTGGATGGCGTGACCGTGCTCGTGGGCGGAAACGGCCTCGCCCCCGGCTCGCTGGTGCGGGTCGAGATCCAGCGGGCCGCCGACTTCGATCTCGCGGGGCGCGTACGGGAAGTCGTGCTGGAGGCGTCCGAGCCCGGAAGGGCGGCGCCAGCTCCGACCCCGCAGCCGGGGCGGGGGCTCCCCGTCCTGGGTCTCGACAGCGCCTGGGGCCGATGAGCGGCGGGCCTCGGCAGCCGTCCGTCGGGTCCGACTGGATTCGGCGGGCGCGAAACGTGATGCCGGGCGGCGTGAGTTCGCCCGTGCGGGCGTTCCGCGCCGTCGGGATGGAGCCGCTGTTCGCCGCCCGCGGCGAGGGCGCGAGGATCTTCGACGAGGCCGGGCGCGGCTATCTCGACTACGTCCTCTCCTGGGGTCCGCTCATCCTCGGCCACGCCGCTCCGCCCGTCGTGGAGGCCGTGGCGCGCGCGGCCCGCGACGGCATGAGCTTCGGGGCCTGCCAGGCACGCGAGGTCCAGCTCGCGGAACGCGTCGCCGCCTGGGTGCCCGGCGTGGAGATGGTGCGCTTCGTGAACAGCGGGACCGAGGCCACGATGTCCGCCGTGCGGCTCGCCCGCGCCGCGACCGGCCGTGACCTGATCCTGAAGTTCGAGGGCTGCTATCACGGCCATGCCGACGCCTTTCTCGTCGTGGCCGGATCGGGCGTCGCCACGCTGTCGCTCCCCGATTCGCCGGGCGTGCCGGCGGCGATCTCCGGCCTGACGCTGACGGCGCCCTACAACGACCTCGGGGCGGTGGCGGCGGTGTTCGCGGAACACGGGGCGCGGCTCGCGGCCGTCATCGTCGAGCCGGTGGCGGGCAACGCGGGCCTCATCCCGCCGCGCGAGGGCTTTTTGGAGGGTCTCCGCGAGAGCTGCGACCGCGCCGGAACGCTCCTCATCTTCGACGAGGTGATGACCGGGTTCCGGGTCGCGCGGGGTGGCGCCCAGGAGCGCTACGGAGTCGCCGCCGATCTTGTCACGCTCGGAAAGGTCCTCGGCGCGGGGCTGCCGGTCGCGGCATACGCGGGCCCGCGCGAGCTGATGCGGCGGATGGCTCCGGCGGGGGAGGTGTACCAGGCGGGGACGCTGTCGGGGAACCCGCTCGGCATGGCCGCGGGCATTGCCCAACTCGACGAACTCGAGCGGACCGACCCCTTCGCCGGTCTGGAGCGGCGCGCCGCGACGCTCGTGGACGGCATCCTGGCGGCGGCGAGCGCCCGTGGCATCCCGGCCTGCGGGACCGCGCTGGGCTCGATGTGGGGCGTCTTCTTCACGCGGGGTCCCGTGTTCGATTTCGATGGCGCGCGGCGCGCGGACACGGACTTCTTCGCCCGCTACTACCGGGCCTGCTTCGAGCGGGGCGTCTTCTTCGCCCCCTCCGCCTTCGAGGCGGGTTTCCTTTCCACCGCGCACACGGACGCGGACGTGGCGGAAACGCTCAGGGTCGTGGGCGAGGCGCTGGACGCGGCACTGGACGCGGCGCCGGAGGGCACGGGTTGAACTGGCGCGCGCGGATCGTCCCCGAGCGGGCCGGTCCCCTCCTCCTCGGCGGGGTGTTGATGGGGCTGGCCCACCCGCCCTTCCATCTTCTCGTGACGTCCTTTGTCGCGCTCGTCCCCTTCATCGTCTGGCTCGAGGGACTCCCGGCGACGGCGGAGGGCCGAAAGCAGGCCCGGAAGGGAGGATTCCTCTTCGGGCTCGTCTACTACACGCTCGTCCTGTACTGGCTCCTCGTGGCGCTCATCTTCTACACGTGGTGGGCGTTCTTCGCCTTCCTCGCCCCGATCCTCATTCTCGCGACCTTCATGTCGTGGGTGGCGGGAGGGATCCACCTGGTGCGGGCCCGCTTCCGGTGGCCGCTCTACATCGTCTTCCCCGTCTTCTGGACCGCCGGGGAGGTGCTGCGGGCCCACCTCCTCGACGTCTCCTTCCCCTGGATGCAGTTCGGCGACACGCTCTCGGCCTATCCCATCCTCGTGGGCGCGGCCGACCTCGTGGGCTCCCGAGGGCTGTCCTTCTGGCTCGCTCTCGCGAACGCCCTCGTCGCGTCGGGGTTCCTGGCGTACCGGTCCGGGGGCTGGCGTGCGCTGCGGCGACCGGCGGCCGGACTCCTGCTCGTGCTCGCGCTCCCGATCGCCTATTCGGTCGTGCGCTGGCAGACGCTGGACGTGCGGCCGGTGGCCCGGGTGGGGGTCGTGCAGCCCAACGTCCCGCAGCACCTGCGCATCACGGATCGCCCCGCGTCGGCCGACAGCGCCTTCCGTTCCGCGGCGACGCTGATCTCCGCGTGGCCGGGCCGGGAACGCATGGACCTCGTGCTCTTCCCCGAGACGATGCTCGGGGCCGCCATCCTTGATCCGCTTCCCTCCTACCCCTATTCCGGGTGGCCGGAAGCTCGCATCTGGGCAGAGGGGATCGCCGCGGCACTCGACGCGGAGGTCGCGGTCGGCGGCCGCGGCGCGGACGATCTCGGGGACGGGGAGTACCAGCCGTACAACTCCGCGTACCACTTCCGCCCCGGCGAGGGCGCCGTCAACCGGTATGACAAGCGCTTTCTCGTGCCGTTCGTGGAGCGCGTGCCGTTCATGCCTCCCGAGTGGTTCCGGGCCATCCCCTATGCGGGAGGGAACTTCGGGGTCGGCGAGTGGCAGGCCCCGATCGAGATCGCCACGGAGGATGGAAGCGCGGCGTACGGGACGATGATCTGCTACGAGTCGATCTTCTCGCCGCTGGCGCGGCACTACCGGCGAAACGGCGCGGACTTCCTCGTCAACATCACGAACGACTCGTGGTTCGGGCGCGACGCGTGGTGGAGCCGCTCGAGCGCGCTGTGGCAGCACCCGGCGCACCTCGTCATGCGTGCCATCGAGACGCGGATGGGGGCGGCGCGCTCGGGGAACACGGGGATCTCCAAGATCGTGGATCCGCTGGGGAGGGTGTCGCACCGCACCCAACTCTTCGAGTCCGCGTCCTTCGTGGCGGACGTGTCGACGACGGACGGGTTGACCGTGTACGTGCGCTTCGGCGACGTCGTGGGGACTCTGGCCTCGCTGGCAGCGCTTCTTGCTCTCTGCGCGTCTTTCCTGAAGGATCGCAACCCGCGCGGCCAGGCGCCGCTCGGTGCTTCGGGGGAGATGGTGGAGCCGGCGAACGGGAGCGCATGACTCGAAGGATGGACCGGAAGGTCGAACGACGCATCGCCCGGCGCGGCGCATGGCCGCTCCTCGCCGCACTCGCGTGTCTCCCGGGGGTGGAAGGTGTGGCGGCGCAGGTGCCGGACACCGTGTCCCGGGATACGGTCTCCTTCCGGCTCCGCGAACTCCGAATCGAGGCGCTGCGGCCGGTCGCCAGCGTCTCGGGCGCGAGCGCCGTGCGCCTCAGCCTTCAGTCGCCGCGCGTGGCCGCCGTCCCCCTGCTCGAGGAGGCGCTTCGCGAGATTCCCTTCCTGCAGGTGCGCGAAAACTCGCGCGGCGAGGCCCAGCCGACGCTGCGAGGGACCGAGGCGCGCCAGCTCGCCGTGCTCGTCGACGGGGTGCCCCTGACTCTCGGCTGGGACGCGCGCACGGACCTTTCGCTCATTCCGGTCGACGCGGCGCGCGAGATCCAGCTCTTCCGGGGCATCTCCTCGGTCCTCCACGGTCCCAACGTTCTCGGCGGCGTGGTCTCGATCGAGATCGGACACGGGAGCGTGGAAGCGGACCGGCGGCTCAACGGGATGCAGGGCGGCATGGACGCGACCGGCGCGGCGTTCGGCGGCGTGCGCCTCGGACGCACGTGGAGCTCGGGGGAGGGCGGCGTCTCCGTGCAGGCGGGCGGCGCCTATCGGACGCGCGACGGCGTGCCCCTTCCCGGCGGCGTCGTGCAGCCGGCCTCGGCCGACCCGAACCGGCGTCTGAACAGCGATCTCGATCACGCGAGCGCCTTCTTCACGGGCCGGGTCGAATCCGAAGGGGGCGCGTGGGTTTCCACCTCCTCCTTCGCCTATCGCGCGGAGAGGGGAGTTCCGCCGGAACTCCACACGATGAATCCGCGGCGCTGGAGGATGCCCGAGACGAAGCGGGTCGTGAGCACGGTCTCGGCGGGTACCGGGTGGGGTCGCACTCCCTTCGGCACGGGAGATTTCGAGGTCAGCATCGGGATCGACGCGGGCGACGCGCAGATCGACGAGTTCGAGACGCTGGCCTATGAGGACATCGCGGGGCAGGAGTTCGCGGACGACCGCACCCTCACCTTCCGCGGCCTGTCCGACCATGAACTCGGCGACGGGGTCGTGCGGACGGCGCTCACGGTGGCCGAGACTCGCCATGTGGAGCGCATCCCGCCGGGTGGCGAGTCCATCTTTCGCCAGCGTCTGTTCAGTCTCGGCGGTGAGGTCGAGTTGCCGCTCGCGAGTCCCGGCGCGGGGTTCTGGTCGGGCGCCCGCGTCAGCCTGGGGGCGAGTTGGGACCGCGGCAGCACGCCGGAGACCGGTGGTCGCGAAGTGCGCGAGACGATCGACGACTGGGGCGCGCGCGTCGGAGGATCCGCGCAGATCGGACGGCGCGTGCGCTTCCACATGGGGGCGAGCCGCCGCGTCCGCTTTCCGTCGCTGCGGGAACTGTATTCGGGTGCGCTCGGTCGCTTCGAACCCAACCACGAACTCGCGCCGGAGATCCTCCGCGCGGCGGAGGGGGGCGTCACCGGGACGGTGGAGGCCTTCGGGGCGGAGGTCGAGGCGCAGGCCGTGCTTTTCGTCCAGAGTTTCTCGAACGCGATCGTGCGTACGGGGCTCGGCGATGGGAGGTTCCGGCGAGAGAACCGGCGTCGCGTGGACGCGGCGGGGATCGAGCTTCTCGGCGACGCGCGGTGGGGCGGGGTCTCCGTTGGCGGCGACCTGACGTGGCAGAATGTGCAGGTCACGGACCGGCGGCTCGAGGGCGGCACGCTTCGTGCGGAGTACCAGCCCGGGATCGCCGTTGGAGCGCACGTGGAGGGCCCGCTCCCCGCGGGTCTCCGGGCGCGGGCCGCGGTGGAGGCGATCGGACGCCAGTACTGCGTCGATCCGGATCTCGATGCCGACGTCGCCCTCGATCCGACCGCCCGCGTCGACCTCGTCGTGAGTCGGGAGTTTGCGGTCGGCGGGCCCTTCCGGACGCTTCAGACCTCTCTGTCGCTCGACAACCTCGCGGACGCGACGGTCTTCGATCAGTGCGGACTGCCGCAGCCCGGCCGTCTGCTGCGGCTCCAGTTCCGATTCTTCTAGTGTCGAGGCTCCGCGTCGCCTACAGCGCCGGGTACACGGTGCCGCTGCCCGCGGGCCACCGCTTCCCGATGGGGAAGTTCCTCGCGCTGAGGCAGATCCTCGAACGCGACGGGATCGTCGGGCCGAAGGACATCGTCGAGCCGGAGCAGGCCGCGTGGGAGGACTTGGCGCTCGTGCACACGCCGGAGTACCTCTACAAGCTCCGGCACGGCGCTCTCGGGCGCGCGGAGGAGCGACGCCTCGGGCTCCCGTGGTCGCCCGCGCTCGTGCGCCGGTCACGACTCGCCGTCCGGGGCACCGTCAATGCGGCGTGGATGGCGCTGGAAGACGGAGTGGCGGCGAATCTGGCCGGAGGGACGCACCATGCGTTTCCGGATCACGGAGAGGGGTTCTGCGTCCTGAACGACGTGGGCGTCGCCGTCAGGGTGCTGCGGCGCGGCGGGTGGATTCGCCGTGCGCTCGTCGTGGATCTCGATGTCCACCAGGGGAACGGCACCGCCGCCGTGTTCGCCGATGACCCCGACACCTTCACCTTTTCCATGCACGGGGCGGGCAACTACCCCTTCAGGCCCACCCCATCGGACCTGGATGTGGCTCTGCCCGATGGCGCGGGAGACGAGGAATACGGGGAGGCGCTGCGACGATTCCTTCCCGAGGCCGTGACCCGGTCGCGTCCCGACCTCGTGTTCTACCTTGCGGGCGTGGATGTCGTCGCCGGCGACCGTTTCGGACGTCTGGCGCTCACACGCGCCGGTCTGGAGCGAAGGGATCGGTGGGTCATCGGCACGTTGCGCGGGGAGGGGCTCCCTCTCACGCTGCTCCTTTCGGGCGGGTATGCGGCCACGCCCCGACAGACGGCGGAACTGCACGCGATCGCGCACAGGACGGCGCGCGAGATCGAAGGGCGACGGCATGAGGGCGACGGCATGAGGGCGACGGCATGAGGGCGACGGCATGAAGGCGGCGCGGCCCTCCCGCGAGAAGCGGGCGGAGGAGGCGGTCGAGGCCGCGCGCGGGGCGGGTTATTTTGCCAGCGTGACGCTGCGTTTGCCGAGCATCGAGCCCGAGGCCGTGCTCGCCTCACCGACGGTCGGCGTGCGCGGCTTCTGGCAGAGCGGCCCACACTGGATCGCGCACGCGGGCTCCGCCGCGGAGATCGACAGCCGGGAGGGCGTGCCGGGACCCCCGCCCGGAGATCTCATCGCCTGGACGCGGGAGCGCGCGGCGACGCTGTTCTCTGAACCGTGGGTCCTCGACCTGGACGGGGAGGCGCGGCGGCCGCGCATGCACGGCGGCTTCGCCTTCGACCCCGCGCGACGTGCGGATCGGGAGCCGGGCTTCTGGGAGGCGTTCCCGGGTGCGCGCTTCGTGCTGCCGGCCTACGAGGTCGAGGCGGACGAACGTGGCGCGTGGCTGACGGTGACGCGCCGCTTCGACGCCGGCACCTCCGGCGATCGGGCCATCGATCGACTCCGCCGGCGCGCGACGCGCACGCGCGAGCAACTGGCCAGGCTCGAGCGTCACGGGGCGACGCCGGGACCGGTCCCGTCCGCGACAGCCATCGAGGAACTCGTGGATCGCCGGCAATGGCAGCGCGCCGTGAACGAGATCCTCGACGAGATCCGGTCCGGTCGGGTGCGAAAGGTCGTGCTCGCGCGCTCGATCGACATCACGCTCGGGAGACCGCCGGACTCCGCCGCGGTTCTCACCGCTCTGCGCACCGCGAACCCGCTCGCGCACCTCTACCTGATGCAGTTCGCGCGAGACCGCTTCCTCGTCGGTGCCGCCCCCGAGTTGATCGGTTCGCTCCGCGGCCGGCGTTTTCGCACGATGGCGGTCGGGGGGTCGACGCCGCGCGGCTCGGATCCGGCATCGGACGCCTGGCTTGGGCGTCAGTTGATCGATAGCCGCAAGAACCGGGAGGAACACCTCGTCGTTGTCGAGGACATCGTCGAACGGCTCCGCCAGGGCGGTGTGCGGATCGGAGCGATCCCGGATCCCGCCCTCCTGCGCCTGCCGCGGATCCAGCACCTGCGCACGGACCTGGAGGCGGAGACGCGACCCGGGACGCATATCCTGTCGCTTGTGGAAAAGCTCCATCCCACCGCGGCCGTGTGCGGCGATCCGCGCGCCAACGCCCTCGAAATGATCCGCGCGCGCGAGCGGGAGAGTCGCGGCTGGTACGCGGGTCCCGTCGGCTGGTTCGACGAAGAGGGTAACGGGGAGTTCGCTCCGGCGTTGCGCGGCGGGGTCGCCAGGGGGCCGCTTTTCAGGCTCTACGCCGCCGCGGGCCTCGTGAGCAACTCCCGGGCTCGGGCGGAATGGGACGAGACCCGGGTGAAGCTGCAGACGATGCTCGCGGCGCTCGGTGTCGCGCGGATGCGGTGAGCCGGACGCCGGCCGCGCCCAATCGGAACGCACTGTGGGCGCGGGCGCTCGTCGACGGGCTCGGCCGGCGCGGAGTGTCGCACGCCTGCATCGGTTCCGGATCCCGCTCGGCCCCGCTCGTAGAGGCGCTGGCCGCGGACGACCGGTTCACCCTTCACCCCCACGTGGATGAACGGAGCGCCGGCTTCTTCGCTCTCGGCGTGGGCGCGGCGAGCGGCCGGCCGGCCGCGGTCGTCACTACGTCCGGCACCGCTGCGGTCAACCTCTTTCCGGCGGTTGTGGAAGCGAGCCGGAGCGAGATCCCGTTCCTCGCGCTGACGGCGGACCGGCCGGCGGCGCTGAGGGGCACGGATGCGAACCAGACGATCGACCAGCGCGATCTCTTCGGCCGCTACCCCCGGCGATCCATCGACCTTGCGCTTCCGGAACCGACGGCCGCGGGACTCGCGCGCCTTGGAGCTGCGGTCGAGGCGGCGTGGCGTGCGGCGCTGGGGTCTCCCGCGGGGCCGGCGCACCTGAACGTTCAGTTCGCCAAGCCGCTCGAGCCGGTCCACGTCGCGGGCGACGTGCCCCCCGGTCTGGAGCCGCGCCTCCCTGGCTCCGCGACGCCCGACGACGCGTCCGGAACCCTGCCGCCGGACGCCGGTGGCGAACTCGCCGCCCTGCTGCAAGGCGCGCGGCGACCGCTGATCGTCTGCAGTCCCAACCAGCGGTCCGGGATCGGCCGCGCCGCCCTGGCGCTGGCGGGCCGGGTTCGCGCTCCGCTCATTGCCGATCCGCTCTCCGGCGCCCGTTTCGGCTCCGGCGCGGAGCGCTGGACGATGAGCAGCGCCGATCTCTCGCTCCGGGCCGATGACGTCGCCGCGGCGTTGCGCCCCGATCTGATCGTTCGCGTCGGACGCGCGCCGACGTCCGCGGCGGTCTGTCGCTACCTGGAGCGGCACGCGGACGCGCCCCAGTTCGTGCTCGACGCGACGCACGGCTGGCGGGATCATCTCGCCACGACCGCGCGCCCGCTGACCGGCGATCCCGTCGCGACCCTCGAGCGTGCGGCTGCTACTGACGCCGGGGAAGCGGAAGAGGCCTGGGTCGAGCGGTGGCGGGCAGTGGACCGCGCGGCGCGCCGCGCGGTGGAGCCGTTGCTGGCGGAGGCGTGGTTCGAGGGCGCCGTCGCCGACACCATGGCGCGAAGCCTCCCGGAGGGGACGCCCTGGTTCATCGGCAACTCGATGCCGATTCGCGACGTCGACGCCTTCGCGCGTGCGACGGATCGACCGCTGCACCCCCTCGGTCTTCGAGGCGCGAGCGGGATCGACGGCAATGTGAGCGCGGCACTCGGCGCCGCGGCCGCTTCGGGACGGCCCGCGGCCGCGCTCATCGGCGACCTCACGCTGCTCCACGATGTGGGGGCGCTGCTCGTGGATCGCCCGCCCGGCATCTCGCTCCACTTCGTCGTCATCCAGAACCGCGGCGGCGGCATCTTCCACATGCTGCCGATCCGCGAGTACGATCCGCCCTTCACTCCGTACGTGGTCATGCCCCAATCCGTCGATCTGGGCGCGGTTGCCGCCGCAGCCGGAATCCCGCACCGTCTCGTCTCGTCGGCCGCCGAATTGCGGGAGGCGGTGAAGGCGCCGGGCTTGGAGTCGGAGGGCCGCGGCCTTCGCCTCACGGAAGCGCGCGTCGAGCGTGAACACAACTGGCAGCAGCGCACCGCCGCGATCGAAAGCGCGAAGGAGGCGGCGCGCCGCGAGATCTGAGGGAGAATCCGAGATGGCAGAGACCTTTTCCCCCCCGGAAAGCGGCATCGACTGGAAGCCGGCCGGCGAATACGGGGACATCACCTATCACAAGAGCGACGGGATCGCCCGCATCGCCTTCAACCGGCCCGAGGTCCGCAACGCATTCCGTCCCGACACGCTGTTCGAGATGTACGAGGCGTTTCAGGACGCGAGAGATGACGAGGAGATCGGCGTCGTCCTCCTCACCGGCAACGGACCTTCGCGGGACGGGAAGTGGGCGTTCTGCTCCGGTGGCGACCAGCGCGTGCGCGGGACAGCCGGATACGTCGGGAAGGACGGGGTCGCGCGCCTCAACGTCCTCGAGCTCCAGCGTCTCATCCGCTCGATGCCGAAGCCGGTCATCGCGCTCGTCGCGGGGTATGCGATCGGCGGCGGGCATGTGCTGCACGTCGTGTGCGACCTCACGATCGCCGCGGACAACGCCGTGTTCGGACAGACGGGACCGAAGGTGGGAAGCTTCGACGGAGGGTTCGGTTCCTCGTACCTGGCGCGGTCGGTGGGCCAGAAGAAGGCTCGCGAGATCTGGTACCTGTGCCGGCAGTACGGAGCGGAGGAGGCCGAGCGGATGGGGCTCGTGAACAAGGTCGTCCCGCTGGCGCGGATGGAAGCGGAGGGGGTCGACTGGGCGCGCGAAATCCTCGGGAAGAGCCCGCTCGCGATCCGGTGTTTGAAGGCGGCGATGAACGCGGATTGCGACGGACAGGCCGGGCTCCAGGAGCTCGCCGGCCACGCGACGATGCTCTTCTACATGACGGAGGAGGGCCAGGAAGGGAAGAACGCGTTCCTTGAGAAGCGCGCGCCGAACTTCCGACAGTACCCTTGGCGTCCGTAACGCCCGGTAGCCCGGGTGCGTGGATCGCCGGCGCGCGCCTGCGCACGCTGCCGGCCGTGGTGGGCCCTGTGCTCGCGGGCGGCGGGTTGGCGTGGAAGGACGGCGGTTTCGCCGGCGCGCCCTTTCTGGCGGCGCTCGGCGCCGCGCTCCTGATTCAGATCGGCACGAACTTCGCGAACGACTACTCCGACTTCGTGCGCGGCGCGGACACGGACGACCGGCTCGGCACTCCACGGGTCACGCAGGCCGGCCTCCTGACCGCCGCCGCCGTCCGGCTCGGGGCGGCGGTCTCGTTCGCACTCGCCTTCGCGGCGGGCGTCTATCTCGCGATTGTGGGCGGCTGGCCGGTCGTGTGGATCGGCGTGGGCTCGATCCTGATGGCGGTCTGTTACACGGGTGGGCCGTGGCCGTACGGCTACCACGGTCTGGGCGATCTCGCCGTGCTGATCCTGTTCGGTCCCGTCGCCGTGGCCGGCACGTATTACGTGCAGCTCCTCCGCTGGGCGCCCGAGGCGCTGCTCGCGGGACTCGGTGCGGGGGTGCTCGCCACGGCGATCCTGGTCGTGAACAATCTGCGCGACATCACGACGGATGCCGCGGCGGGGAAGCGCACGCTGGCGGTACGGATCGGCCCCTCCGCGACCCGGATCCAATATTCGCTGCTCGTCGCGGTCGCGACCGCGGTGCCGCCGGTCGGCGTCATGGCGGGATGGTGGCCTCCGGGGACGCTGCTCGCGTCGGGCGCGGCTCTGTTCGCGGTCGCTCCGCTGAGGGTCGTGTGGACGTACAAGGACCCGCGGACGCTCAACCCCGCCCTCGCCGCCACGGCGCGGACGACCGGGGCCTGGGGTCTCCTGTTCGCGGTCGGCTGCCTGTGGTGAACGAACCCGCGACTTCCGCCTCGGCCCTGTCCTTCGCGCTCGTGTCGCGAGAGCGGGCGTGGTCCGCCGCCGAGATCCGCGCCGCGAGCGACACGGTGGCCGGCGCCCTGGAGGAAGAGGGGGTGGAGGCGGGGGCGGTTGTTGCTCACCAGTTCCCGCTGGATCCGGCCGGCGCGACCGCCCTGGCCGCGGTCGCGCCGCAAGCCGCGCCGGGGGGCGCCCGGGTGCTCGCGCCCGCACACGGGGAGTGGACGTCGCATGAGCGGGATGCTTTCATCACGGCGCTCCAGCCGGCCGCCGCCCTCACCGGTAAGGCTGCGGCGTGGCCGACCGTCGGGTGGAGGTCCCGGCCGCTCGCGGTCCCCGGGATCGGCGAGATCGCCCTGCGCGTGCGGGATTTCGCTCCGGCGCATCTCCGCGCTCAAACCGCGCGTTCGGCACGGGCGGGTCTCCCCGGAGCCGGCGTCATCCTCGCGACGTCCGGAACCGAAGGCCTGCCCCGCTTCGTCGCCCACGAATGGGGGTCGCTGCGCGCGAACGCGATCGCCTCGAACGAGCGCCTCGGATTCGCTGCGGGCGACCGGTGGCTCGCGACGCTCGCCTGGGCGCACGTCGGGGGGTTCGCCGTGCCGCTGAGGGCCGCGGCTGCGGGCGCCACGGTCGCGCTGGCGGGGCCGCGGTTCGACGCCGCCTCCGTCGCCCGGGCGCTCGGCGAACTCGCCGTGACGCACCTCTCGCTTGTGCCGGCCATGCTGCACGGGCTGCTGGCCGCCGGCGCCCGGCCGCCGGGCACTCTGCGCGCCGTCCTGCTCGGCGGCGCGGCGACCCCGCCGGACCTGGCGGAGCGGGCGCTGTCCGCCGGGTGGCCGATCGCGCTGACGTACGGATTGACCGAGGCGGGGTCGCAGGTCACCACGGCCACTCCGGCGGAGGTGCGCGCCGGCGACCGGTCGGCCGGCGTTCCGCTGACCGGCGTGGAAGTGCGGATCCGCCCCCCCGGCGACGCGGGCGAAGGGCCGGACGGCGCGCCCGCCCCGGGCCACATCGAGGTGCGCGGCGACACGCTGTTCCGGGGATACGTCGGAGAGCCCGCGCGGCCCACCGGCGCCTGGTTCGCGACGGGCGACCTCGGTCGCCTCGACAGGCAGGGTCGCCTGGAGGTGACGGGACGGCTGCGCGACCGGATCGTGAGCGGAGGAGCGAACGTCGACCCGGCCCAGGTCGAAGCCGTGCTCGCCACCCACCCGGAGGTGCGGGAAACCGCCGTCATCGGCGTGCCGGACCACCGGTGGGGGCAGGTCGTGGTCGCCGTCGTCGCCGGCGAAGAGCCCGACCTCCCCGTCCGGCTCGATCCGTGGTGCCGCGAACGGCTGTCGGGTCCGCGCGTGCCCCGCCGCTGGGAGGTGCTCGATCGTCTCCCCCGGACGGCGACGGGCAAGGTGGACCGCGCCCGACTGAGAGCGCTCCTCGTCGAATCGGCGCCTTCTTTGACATCGAAGGGCGCCGGCGAAGATCTTGAAGTCGAACCCCCAGCGGGAGCTGCTCCCTCATGACGAAGCTTGAACGGCCGCGACGCCGAACGGGTCGAGGCCAATGAGCCGCACAGCCGGGTGAGCATCGCGGTCGAGTCCACGCTTGCGTGCCAGAAGCGTCTCTTTCAACTCGAAGAGGGCGCACATTTCCTCAACTGCGCCTATCTCGGACCCCTACCGCGCTCGGTCGCGGAGGCCGGGATGGAGGGAATCCGCCGCAAGTGCTCGCCCACGCCCTTCCCGAGCGAGGAGTTCTTCACCGACTGCGGTCGTGCCAGGGAGAGATTCGGGCGCCTCGTCAACGCTCCGCCGGAGCGGATCGCGCTCGCACCCTCCGCGTCCTACGGCATCGAGGTCGCGGCCCGGAATCTTCCGCTCGAACCGGGGCAGAACATCGTCGTCCTCGGCGAACAATTCCCGAGCAACGTCTACGCCTGGCGGCGTCAGGCGGCGGCCCACGGGTGCGACGTTCGAACCGTCGACCGTCCCGGGCCGCCCCCGTCCGCCGCGCTCTGGAACGAGCGGCTGCTCGAAGCGATCGGGGCGGACACCGCCGTCGTGGCGCTGCCTCACTGCCACTGGACGGACGGCACCCGAATCGACCTCGAGGCGGCGGGGGAACGGGCGCGCGAAGTCGGCGCCGCGCTCGTCATAGACGGCTCACAGTCCATCGGCGCCGTACCGTTCGACGTGGAACACATTCGTCCGGACGCGTTGATCACCGTCGGGTACAAGTGGCTCCTCGGGCCCTATTCGACCGCGTTCGGCTACTACGGTCCCCGCTTCGATGACGGCGCGCCGCTCGAGGAAACGTGGATTTCGCGCCGCGGTTCCGAGGACTTTCAGGGTCTCGTCGACTACACCGACGAATACAGGGAAGGGGCCGCCCGATACGACGTTGGCCAGACATCCAACTTCATCCTCATCCCCATGTTGATCGAAGCGCTGGACCTCATCCTCGCATGGGGCCCGGCGAACATCCTCGAGTACTGCCGTGCGCTCCTCGCCGGGCTGGCGGACGAACTGCGGGTCCGCGGCTGGGCGATCGAGGCCGACGAATGGCGCACCGGGAACATTCTCGGCGTCCGCCTCCCCGCGGGCTGCGACCTCGCCGAAGTGGACGCCCGCCTCGCGGAGGCCCGCGTCTACGCCTCGCTGCGTGGAGATGCCCTGCGCGTCTCGCCCAACGTCTACAACGAACCGCGCGATATCGACGCGCTACGGCAGGTCCTCGCACCCTTCGCGTAGTTCCGGCGGCCTCAGTCCGGCCGACGGGGGAGCCCGCGCAGGACTCGAATCCCCGTTCCATCGTTCGCCCGCGCCGGCACCGCCGGCCCGGCCCCGCTGCGGACGATGCCGCGGACGCGTCCGGTGGCGCGGTCGATCACCAGCGCGGCGCTCCCTCCGCGGGCCCGGTCCACGGATGTCGTGCCTTCGGGCCCGGTCAGCGTGAGGAGATCCAGCGTCTCCGCCCAGGCGGGGTCGAACGGAATCGCGAGGATGAACGCGCGGTTCTCCACACCGATCCCGTGAGCGAGCGAAGTCGGCGTGAAGCTGAGCGAGAACAGGATCCCTCCCGCCGCGTCGCGGCCCTGAAGACGGTACGGACCCGTCGACGAGGGAAGACGTGCGGTCGTCGGGTACACGAAGGCGGGTTCCAGCCGCAGTTCGCCGGCGTTCACGCCACCCCAGAGCAGGAGCATCTCGCCCCGCGAGTTTCCCCGATCCGCGGCGCGATCCGCCGCGCGATCCGCCGGCGGGGTCGCGGCACGGCCGGCGCCCTCGAGGCGGAACTCCAGCATCCTCGTGAAGCTGTAGTCGCTGATCCACTGCGGATAGCAGTAGGACATCAGGTCGTGGTAGCCCTCCGGATTGAACAGATGCCCGAGACCCGATCCGTCACCGCCATTGTCGTCGTCGCCGTCGCCGAAATCGTGTCCCCACACTCCGATCCGGCCATCCGGCCACGGATAGTCGGGATCCACCGTCCCGGGATCGGTGATCGGCTCGTTACAGGGGGTGTGCGGGCGCCCCAGATTGTGCCCCAGCTCGTGCGCGAATACGAGGCGGAGGCGACCCGTCCTCTGCAGCAGGCCACCCGCACCGTGCGAGCCCGTGAGAGAGCTTCGCCCGCCCAGCATGCCGAGACCGTCGGTCCAGTACGCGTCGGGGTGCCGCGAGAGCGGCCTCGGGACTCCGAAGATCCCGGCGTAGTGCTCCCGGGGGTCTTCCGCCTCCATCATCCGGAGCAGTTCGATCTCGCCGATGAGGCCGACGATCCCCGCCTCGGAGGTGTCCGCCCACGTATGGTAGGGTTCGCGGAGCGCCACATGCAGGTCGCCGACCGGCAGCACCGTGCGGGCGTAACGCAGCACGCTCCGGGCGACGGCCGAACCCCCATCCATCGCCGCCGCCGCGAGTTCGCTCGCGAACGCCGCCACGCCCGGATTCACCTCCCGGTTTTCCTCCGAATGGTACTGGACGGGAACGAGCGTCACGCGCAGCGGGGGCATCTGCTGAACGTCGAGATCGTGCCGGCCCTGGGCCGGGAACCGGGAACGGCTCGAGGAGGTCAGGGGAAGCGCGCCGTCCGGATCGAGTTCCACGACCATGCTCACGCCCGGGTGCAGCACGCGGCCCGGTATGACGGCGTTGAAGGACCTTTCGAGCCGGCTCTCGTCGACCGCGAGCGGGATCCCTCCCCCGGGAGGGTCGAGTTCGGTCCGATACGTCTCCACTCCGTCGTGGAAGAAGGTCGCCGTGGCTCCCGGCAGGAAGCCGTTGACTTCATCGGCCGTTGCGAAGACGCGAAGGAGGGCGCGACGGTTCGCGACCAGCGGCACGCCGCCCTCCCGGTCCTGGGCGGCCTGCGTGAGATACGCGTGGGGCACGGACATCGTGACCGACGCGGGGTTGGACACGACGAGCGGATCCCCCGCGACAAGATCGAAACCGTCGCAACGATCGGCGCAGGCTTCGGTAAGCGCCTCTTCCGTTCCGATGGTGACGGAGACCGGGGAATCGGCGGCGTTGCCGGGGGTGAGCGTGACGGCGGCGCTCGCCGTGGTGCCCGCGCGCACCAGAACCGAGTCGAACGAGAGCGCCCCTCCGTGGGCGAGCAGCGGGAGCCGGACATCGAAGGGCGCACCCTCGACGATCCGGGCCTCGATCGTCGCCGGGCCGGGAGCGGTCGGGTCCTCGTCGTCCGTTCGCACAAGCCGCACGGGGAAGGCGAAGGCGGTCTCGTTCCCGCCCAGGGTCAGCCGTTCCAGGCTACGTAGGCCTGTGAGCGCGCCGGGGGGCAGGGCGCGCATCTCGTTATCCTGCAGAAAGAGTTCGCGCAGGCCCGCGAGGTCGCGGAATACACCCGGCGGAAGCGCCTGCAGCCGATTGTCGACCAGGGAGAGCCATTCGAGCCTGCGGAGGCCCGCGAACACGCCCGGCGGCAGGTCGGCGATGAGGTTTCCCGCGAGATTGAGCACTTCCAGACTGGAGAGATCGGAGAACGCCCCGGAGGGAAGGGCTCCCAGCCGGTAGTCCTGGAGCGAGAGCCATTCCAGGCCGGAGAGAGCGCTCAGGTCCGCTGGCCGCAGTGCGCCGAGGACCGTTTCGGTTCCGGCCTCGAGGCCCGGCTCGCGCGGCCTGATCCTCAGAGTGCGGAGTTCGGCCAGCGCCTGGCCGTCGGGCGCGGTGCAGTCGTCGGCCCGGAGCCCGCGCACGATGGCGTCGCGCACGGCGGCCGTCCGGTCGCACACTCCCTCCCGGATGACCACCGCGGCGCTCGAAGGAGGGGCGAGCACGAAGCCGCTCCCGGTCGCGGGCCGGTCGAGTGCAAGGGTGAGGACTTCCCGGGCCGGCTCGATCTCATCGTCGTCGGCGATCCGGATCTCGATGACCGCGCCGGTCGCTCCCGCGGGGATTTCGACCTCGCCCCCGCCCGCATCCAGCACGTCCGCCGAATCCGCGTCATCCGTCAGCCGCGCGTCATCGACGCCCAGCGAATAGCGCACGGTCAGCGGCGACGCGGCAGCTTCGTCGAGCACGACCTCGACTCGCGCGGTGCCACCCTCCCGTGCCTGCGCGACGCCGAAGGAGAGCGCGACGCCGGCTCCGACCGTCGCCTCGAAGCGCTGCGCGACCGAGAGCCCGCCGCCATCGCGGGCCGTGACCTCCACCGTCGCGGACCCCGGTCCGACCCCTTCCACCGTCACTTGACTCCCGGCGGCCGTCGCGCGGGCCACGCCGGCGTCGAGGGACCGCGCGGCGAACGTCAGCGCATCGCCGTCCGGATCGCGGAACCAGGCGGCGGCGTCGATGACCGCCGGCTGCCCGAGGCGCACGTCGAGGTCGGGAAGGGCGTCCACCGCCACCGGACTGCGGTTTTCTCGGGGCTCCGGCGGCGTAACCTCGGTTCCGCACGCGGCCACCCACGCGGCGGCTCCCGCGAGCGCGACCGCGGCGGCACGGGTTCCGAACCGGGGCCGGCGACGAGCCACGGGTCGCTAACCGCCCGCGGGCGCAGACTCCGGCTGGCGGGCGGGCCCTTCCTGGCGTCGCACCATCACCGCCCCGCCGCTCTCGCCCCGGGCGGTGAACCCGAGGAGGTGGAGGAGCCCGATCACCCATCGGTTGCGGGCCCACCGCGCCAGGACGACGGCGTCGCTCCGCGCGGCATGCGGCCGGACTCCCGGCAGCCAGACGGCGACGCGATCCGCGCCGGCCGTCCGCAGAATCCAGGACACGGTCAGCCAAACGCGAGCGCGCTGCCGGACGATGAAGAACCCGTCGTCTCCCTGTCGCTGGTAGAGCGGGAGAAAAACGCGGCCCGCGAGCGCCGTTCGCACCGGTCCGCTCCGATCCGCGCCGAGTTCCCGCCCCGCCTCGACGACATCGAAGTTTCTGAACCCCGGGTGCATCCGGAATTCGTCCTCTTCCGACACGACATGGCGATAGTGGACGTCCAGCACGCGCGGCAGACCCTCCGCGCGGCGGGCGAGACGAGCCCTCCGGTCTCCCCGCCCCGGGGCGTTTTCCTCGTCGATCAGTCCGAGGGCCTCAAGCAGGATCCACACGGCCTCCTCGTGCGCGTCGATGGACGACGCGGCCTCGTGCTGCCCTGCCTCGATGCCGATGTTCACCCAACCCAGGCGGTCGAAGTAGTGAAGCATGGCCCCGTCGAACTGCTCTTCCAGTCCCAGGACCACCGGGACGGGAAGGCGGAGCGCGAGCGCCCGGTTCTGAAGCGTGTCCCCAAGCGTCGTGAAGGGCGCGCTTTCCGATGACGTGGTATGGAGGTCGAGTACGTGGATGGGCCCGCGCGCGCGCCGGTGCTCCGATTGGAAAGCCGCCAGCAGGTCCCGTTGTTCCGCCAACTCGGCGCTCCCCACCATCGGCGCTCCGGCTCCGTCCCGCGTCGATCCTCGGGAGCCCAGCGACTCCAGCAACGCGTCCACGCGGTCGTGCTGCCACACGCGGTTGAGATCCTCATCGATGAACCGCGTGCCCGCTTTGTGCGCCTGCAGATTGCCGAGGAGACCCACCAGGTCCCCGCGCATCCGAAGCCGGTTCGCCGAGAGAACGCCCAGTACCCGTTCCAGCGCCCCGATACCCGCCGGCTCGTTCCCGTGCAGGGCGGCGATACAGATGACGAGCGGCCCGGGCTCGGCGCCCCTGTAGGCGCCGATCCGTCGTCCGCGGCCGCCGGGCTCCTCGATGGCCGTCGGAGTCGGGGATGTCGTGTGCTTCACGCGTCAGGTCGGTACAGCGTTTCCGCCTTCGCCGCGAACACGAAATCACTCTCCGTCAGTCCGTCGATCTTGTGCGTCCAGATCCGGACGACGACCCGTCCCCACGCGAGGAACAGATCCGGGTGATGGTTCTGCTCCTCCGCCATCCCGCCCACGCGATTCACGAAGTCGAGCGCCGTCACGAAGTTCGGGAAGCGGTACTTCTTCTCGAGATGGTGGCCGTCCACGACCCGCCAGTCGGCCCCGAGTTCCTCCGCAAGCGCGTCGAGGGCCTCCCCCTCCAGGGGTGGAACCCCGCCTCGACAGGGAATGCACTGCTGCTGCGCGAGCGGTATCGACATCGGATCGTCTCCGTGGCTGCTGTTCGTCTCAGTCCTCAGGGTGCGTCGGCAACCGCTTGCAGGAGTTCCTCATAGTCCGGTTCGACGCCGGCGTCCTCCGACACCCAGGCGTACGCCACCTTGCCGTCCGTCCCGATCACGAAGGCCGACCGCTTGGAGACGCCTTGGAACCCGTGAAACTCCTCGTACAGCACGCCCCAGTCACGTGAAACCGTGCGGTTGAAATCGGAGAGGATGGGGAAGGGGATGTTCTCCTCGGCCCTGAATCGGGAGGTGACGAACGGGCTGTCGACGGAGATCGCGAACACGGCGGCGTCGAGCGACGCGTAGGCGCTCCACTCGTCACGGAGCCGGCACATCTCCGCCGTACAGACCGAGGTGAAGGCAAGAGGGAAGAAGAGGAGCACGATCCGGTCACGGCCGAGGTAATCCCCCAGATCGATCGTTCCTCCGGCTTCGTAGGGTAGCGTGAACGGCTCCGCGCGGTCGCCGACCGAGATCTTCATGCTGGTAGCCACGTCAGAATGCGCCTCCTCCACCTCCGCCGAAGCCGCCGCCCGAGAAGCCGCCGCCCCCCGGGATCCCGCCGCCCGAGAAGCTCGAGCCCTGGGCGCTGCGCGGCGCGGACTGCATCACGCTGTGCGTCTCCGCGGACATGTTGTTCAGGTTCGAAACCAGGATGTGAGCGTTGAACGTCGAAAGAGCGTGCCCATGATACCAGTCCGGGGGTTCGCGATACAGGTCCCGGAACGCCCGCGACCACTGCGCCGCGACGCCGAGCGCCATGGCGTACGGAAGACACCTCTCGAACATCTCCGGACCCGTGATCTTCCGCCTGTAGCGGTCGGATTCGACGCGCGTGAGGAACTCCTCGAACCCCTTCACCTGCCGCAGCAGCTCCGTGCCCTTCTTCGTGCGCGCCGGCATGAAGAGTCCGAAAATCACGATGACGAACGCGGAGGCGATGGCCGCCCCGAGCACGGCTCCCATCGCCAGCGGGAGCACGGCCTGGGCGAGCAGCCCGCCGAAGAAGATCACGATTCCGACGAGGAACCCCAGCCCGACATATTTTCCGGCGACGATGGTAGGCGATTCCGCGTAGACGCCGTGCTCGATGAGCGTCGCCAGCAACGTCGACTTCAGTTCCGGCAGGTCCTTGTAGAAGCGGTCCTTGAGGTCGGAGAGCCGGCGGGTCCTGCGCCCCCCGAAGACCGCCCGCAGCAACGCGCCTTCGTGCGGAGCCAGATCGTCGCCCGGCAGATCGCGTCGCTCGAAGACGTAG
This sequence comes from Candidatus Palauibacter sp., assembly GCF_965261555.1. Lineage (GTDB taxonomy): Bacteria > Gemmatimonadota > Gemmatimonadetes > Palauibacterales > Palauibacteraceae > Palauibacter. Next base: position 3,364,799 of record NZ_OZ253465.1, on the reverse strand, counting down.
TCCTTTCCCGACGCGAGCCCCGGGAGGCGCTTCTCCTCGCTCTCCCCGATCGTGAGGTGCCCCCGAACGGCGAGGTCGACCAGCGTCGCCGTGATGTCGCGCAGGTCCGCCCGGTTGTCGACGATGACGCCGACCTCGGCGGGCGTGAGGTTGCCGGGCGGCTCGTAGCGCGGCTCGATCGACCCGATCTCCGGGTCACGACCCCGCTCGTTCCAGCGCCGGTACATGAAGGCGAAGGCGAAGAAGGGCAGGAAGAGCGGCCAGTTCGCGAACAGGTACATGGCGGCGAGGTCGATCGCCGTGGGCCGCCGGACGACTCCGGCATTCCATCCGACCCCGATGGTCAGGCCCTCGCGGAAGCCGAGCGGCCGGTCGGTTCGCACGTCGACCCGCGTTCCCGCGACATCGACCACCGCGTCCTGTCCCGTCGCGCCGTAGCCCCCCGTGAAGGCGTGGGCGCGCACGCCCGCGACCGCCTGCGGGAGTCTCACGGTCGCGCTTGCCGTCTCGATCGGGACGGGCCATTCGGTCCCCGTCACGTTCCAGTAGAGTTCGTCGTACGCCTCGACGATGCCGTCTTCTCCTTCATCCGCCTCGAAGAAGCGGAGCCCGTGCGTCACGCCGTAGGAGAGTCGGACCGTGCGAACCGTGTCGACCGCGCCGGGCACCCAGATCTTCGTGTTCAGGTCGTCCCCATCGCGCTTCGACTCGTAGCGCAGGGGATTCCCGTCCGCGTCCGTGACCGCGTCCACGGAAAGGCGCAGCCTGTAGCGGAATCCGTTGATCCGGTACTCGACGCGAATCGCCCGGTAGATCCCGTTGTAGCTTCCTTTGAAGCGGGGCTGGATGGTTTCGGTCACCTCGATGGACCCGTTCTCCAGCACCCGGATATCGGCGTGGAAGCTCTCGATGTGCCAGGAGCGCTCCTGCGCGGCGGCAGGGGACGGAGAAGGACAGAGGGCGCCTGCCGTGGCGCCCGCCAGCATGGCGGCTCGGACCGCCGCTCCGGCGGCTCGTCGCGGACGCCGGCGCTTCACGAGAACGCCACCCCCGGCCCCTCGCGCTGCCGCTCATCGTCGAGCGAGAAGAACTCCCGGCGCGTGTGGCCGAAGATCCCGGCGAGCAGATTCGTCGGGAAGACCTGCGTCTTCGTGTTGTAGTCCCGGACGACGGCGTTGTAGTAGCGTCGCGCGTTCTGCACCGCCTCCTCGATCTCGTCGAGGGAGCGCTGGAGGTCGGTGAACGCCTCGACCGCCCGCAGCTGAGGATAAGCCTCCGAGAGCGCGAAGAGCCTTCCGAGCGCCCCGGCGAGCGCCCCCTCCGCCGCACCCGCCTCGGCGGGCCCGCGCGCGCCCATGGCTCGGTTCCTCGCCTCGACCACGGCCTCGAGCGTCTCACGTTCATGGCCTGCGGACGCCTTCACCGTCTTCGTGAGGTTGGGGATGAGGTCCCATCGGCGCTTGAGCTGGACGTCGATGTCGGCCCAGGCGCCGTTCACGCGTACGCGCAGCCGCACGAGACCGTTGTACATCCCGATGATGATGAAGGCGACTGCCGCGAGTACGATCAGGAACCACAACATGGCGGGCCTCTGTTCCCTATTCTCCACGCCCCAGACGGAGGATGATCTCGAACTCCTCCTCCGTCACCGGCATGACCGAGAGTCGCATGCCGCGTTTCATCACATTAATAGTCTCGAGGCCGACCGTTTCTTTCATCATCTGCCGGGTCACCGGCGTCCCGAAGGTCTCCAGGTAGAGGAAATCGGGGCACCACCAACGAGGATTCTCGCGGCTCGACTTCGGGTCGAAGTAATGGCTGTCGGGGTCGAACTGGGTGGAGTCCGGGTGCGCCGGACCCGCGACTTCCGCCACGCCGTAAACGCCGAGCACCCGGGTGTTGGAATGATAGATGAGGACCTTCTCTCCCGGATTCATCCGGTCGCGCATGAAGTTCCGGACCTGGTAGTTCCGCACGCCGTCCCATTCCGTCTCGCCGTCCCGGGCGAAGTCGTCGATCGAGTACACGTGAGGCTCGGTCTTGGCGAGCCAGTATCCGGTGATTTCAACCGGCATGTGAAGCCTTCCTTGCTCGTTTCCTCTGCACCCCGTCGGTGCGCGGCCGATCCGCGCGGATGGGCCGAATCTACCCGCACGGCTCCGCAGGGTGAACCCCGGCGGGGTGATCGCCGCTCGAACGCAGCAGGGCTATGGCCATGGGCTGCCAGCTCGCGAATCTCAGCCGCACGACGCTATTTTGCCACGGGCTGCCACCCGGAACAGGCGCGCAGCCGCCTCGAGATGCCACGCCGCACGGAGACCGCATGAAGATCCCGCTGTATCAGCTCGACGCCTTCTCGGACCGCCCCTTCGAGGGCAATCCGGCCGCCGTCTGCCCGCTCGAGGCGTGGCTCGACGACGACGTTCTGCAGAAGATCGCGGCGGAGAACAACCTCTCGGAGACCGCTTTCTTCGTTCGGGATGACGGGAGCGAGGAGGGCGGGTTCGCGCTCCGCTGGTTCACGCCCGTGTCCGAGGTCGACCTGTGTGGACATGCGACGCTGGCCTCCGCCTGGGTCGTTCTCGAGAGGCTGGCGCCCGGCCGCGAGAGCGTGAGTTTCGAGACGAGAAGCGGCGAACTCATCGTGGAAAGGGGCGAGGGAGATCTCCTCGTGATGGATTTTCCGGCGCGCCCGGCGGTGTCGCGCGAGGCCCCCCGCGCCCTCGTGGAGGGACTGGGAGCGGAGCCCGCCGATGTGCTGGCCTCGGACCGGGATTATCTGGTCCTTCTGGATGCCGAGGACGATGTCCGGAAGCTGAAGCCGGACTTCAGCCGACTGCGCGGACTGGATCGCCTCGGGATCATTGTGAGCGCGCCGGGAGTGAGCGCGGACTTCGTGTCCCGCTTCTTCGCGCCCAGCGTCGGCGTGCCGGAAGATCCGGTCACGGGTTCCGCACACTGCACGCTGGCGCCCTACTGGGCCGAGCGTCTCGATCGCGGCGAGGCGCCGCTCGAGGCGCGGCAGATCAGCGCTCGTGGCGGCACCCTCATCTGTCGCCACCTCGGGGACCGCGTGACGATCGCCGGCCGTGCGGCGCTCTACCTTTCCGGCGAGATTACGCTGTGACGGATTCGGGCGTGCGGCCGTCTACGGGATGGCGGAGGAGAGCGGGCGCCGCGCCGGGTGACCGATCGGACGCCGCGCCGACGCGAGAGGGAGCGGGACAGATGATGCGTACACGGATGCGGAATCGGAGCAGGCGCGCCCCCGGGGTCGGTCTCGTGGCGCCGGCGGCGATCGGGGCACTGGCGGCGCTTGGGGCGCTGGGGCCTGCGGACGCGGCGGCGCAGGTCCCCGGCGGACGCCTTCCCGGCCAACCGCCCGGGGAGTCGTCTTCAGGCGGAAACGGCACGCAATGGGATCTGGGCGCCACCATCTCCCTGATGGCGCCGCATGGGCAATTCAGTTCGTTCGTCAACGAAGGTTTCGGGGCGGCGCTCACCGCCCTGCTCGGCTTCGAGGACTCCCCCGCCTTCCGGGTTCGGTTCGATGCCGGCTACGTAAACTACGGATCGGAGACGCTTGGCGTCCCCGTATTCTCGGTGACGGACCGGATCCTGACCGACATCGTCACGCGCAACAACGTGGGCTACATGGGGCTCGGCCCCGAGATCCGGCTTCCGTACGGCCCCGTCCAGCCCTTCGTGAACGCCTTCGCCGGGCTGGGCTATTTCTTCACGGTCAGCTCCGTCGAGCACGGCTGGGATCTCTACGATTCTCCCTACGACGGCACGACGGTGAACTTCGATGACGTGCGCGCCGCGTACGGCTTCGGCGGCGGGCTCTCGATCCCCTTCAACTGGTCCGACAAACCGGTACTGCTGAGGCTGGAAGCCCAGTACCGGAGGCACGGCCGCACGGAGTATCTCGTGCCCGGGAGCATCGTCGAGGACGGCTTCGGCGGGAGTTCGTTCTCGCCCATCGCCTCCGATGTCGACTTCGTGCTCTTCCAGTTGGGGCTGACGTTCAGAGTCTAGAACTCGACGCGGGCCGCCGGACGCCGCCGGCCCGACCCGGGCCGCTACGGCTGCCGGCGCTCCAGGCGGGACACGGAGCCGGTGAGATTCACGACGTAGAGTTCTCCGGAGCCGTCGACGCCGAAGGAGGACACCGCCCCGAGACTCCCCACGTTCCAGCGTCTCTCGTCCGTCGCCCGACCGCCATCGAGGCGGAAGCTCCGCAGAAAGCCGGTGCAGAAATCCGAGTAGAAGTAGTGCCCCGCGATCTCGGGGAGCTGTGACCCGCGATACACGTATCCTCCGGTCACCGAGCAGACGTTGCCGTCGTGGACGTACTCGACGACGGGCAGCGTGAGACCCGACATGTCGCACCCGGAACTCTGGTAACAGGCGGATCCCTCCATCGTGTTCCAGCCGTAGTTCACGCCCGCCTGCCCCGCCGGCACCGCGTTGATTTCCTCGCGTTCGTTCTGGCCCACGTCCGCCACGTAGAGGACATCGCCCGCGAAGTCGAAGGTCGAGCGCCACGGATTCCGGACGCCGATGGCCCAGATCTCGCCTCGCGCGCCCTCCTCTCCGGCGAAGGGGTTGTTGTCCGGGATCGCGTACGGGTCGCCTCGGTCCACGTCGATGCGGAGGATCGAACCGTGCAGCGTCTCCGGGTTCTGCCCGTTGCCGAACGGATCGCCCGCCCCGCCCTCGTCGCCGAGGAAGATGTACAGCCTCCCGTCGGGCCCGAACTGCAGCATCCCGCCGTTGTGGTTCCTGCGGCGCTGGGTGAGCGCGAGGATCCGCTTCGCGGAGCCCGGGTCGAGACGGTCGGGATCGCCCGAGACGGTGTAGCGCTCGACCACCGTGTCATCTCCCGTGTCGGTGTAGTAGACGAAGACCTGGCCGTTGTCCGCGTACCGCGGGTGGAAGGCCATCGTGAGGAGGCCGCCTTCGGGGGCCGTGCCCACGCGGCCCGAGAGGTCGAGGAAGGGGGCGTCGAGGAGTTGCCCGTCCGCGTTCGAGATGCGGATGCGGCCCGTCTGCTCGACGACGAACAGTCTCGGATCGTCCGGCGGGGCGCCGAGGAAGACCGGCTGGGAGAGCCCGGTCAGGACTTCGTTCGCCGCCAGTTCGAAGCCGGCGATTGGCGGAAGCCTTGGCGGCGCTGGCACAGGCGGAGTGGAGTCCAGGGCGTCGTCCGAACAGCCTGCGGCCGCCCACGCCGCCCAGCCGGCCGCGCCCGTCAGGAGGGCGAGGCCGCGCAGGCGGAGCGGACGGGGGGCCACATGCTTCCGCGCCCCGAAGCGCCGGGCGGCCGGCACGCGCGGATCCGCCGCGGGGATCAGGGCACCAGTTCCGGCCGGCGATACTTGAGGAAGAACACGCCCTCCTTGCCGCTCGACACGACGATCGTCCCGCTCGCGAAGAACGGGTAGTTCGACCACGAGCCGTCAAAAGTGACGGACTCGTCCCACGGCACCGTGTCGAAGAAGCCGACTTCGCGCGGGTTCTCGCGGTCGCTGATGTCGAGCACGCGCAGCCCGCTCACGTAGTTCGACTGGTACATGAGATCGCCGACGATGTAGAGGTTGTGGTCGATCGTGAACGTCTCCCCGAAGTGCTCGTTGACCAACACCGGATCGTCGAGGTCCGACACGTCCCAGACGAGCGTGCGCGTGCCCCGCATGTCCGGCTCGGTCCCGGCCTGTGTCGCCGCACCGACCGACGCCATCTCGTCGCCCTCGTCGTTCTGATAGAAGTATCGGTGGTCTTCGGTGAGCCAGCCCTGATGCGCGTACGCGACGGCCGGGTAGTTCTGGGTCGCGAGCGAGACCGGATTCTCCGGGTCGGTGACGTCGGCGATCGAAAGATAGCTCTCGTTGGCCCCGAAGCAGATCTCCTTGCCGAGGTGTTCCGCGTCGGGTCCCCGGTAGTTCACGCACTGCGCGTCGTGCGTATACCCCCGGCCCTGGTATCGCGTCCCGTCATCGGCGAAGCAGCCGATGAAGCGGGGATCCGTGGGTTCGCGGACGTCGATCATGTGGAGACCGCCGCCGCACGTCTCGCCGCCCCCGTTCGACCCCACGCTGTACGCGGTGCCGGTCTCCTCGTTGATCACGATGTTGTGGGAACTCGCGATCCCGTCGTACAGGGCATCGGCGTCGAACTCGACCGGCGCGTCGCGCACGTCGCGGAGCCGCGTGAGATCGAACACCTGCATCCCGTGCCGTCCCGCGCCGTCGGCGACGACGAACGCGTGGTCCGCGTACACCTTGACGTCACGCCACGAATTGGTGATCGACCCGGCCGTCTTCGGCAGGCTGCCCAGATACGCGGGCGCTTCCGGATCGGAGATGTCGATGAACGCCGTGCCGTCGGTGCGGCCGACGATCGCGTATTCGCGGCCCGTCGCCGTATCCGTCCACCCCCAGACATCGTTCGTCTCGATGCCGCGGTCCGTTCCCCCGATCGCGTCGAGCGGCAGAAACGAGATCACGTCGACCTGGTCGCAGGTGAACTGGTCGGCCATGCCGTCCTCGCCGCACTCCACTTCGGCAAGCGTCGCCAGCGGACGGCGTTCCTCGGCGATGAAGATCTTCGCCGTCTCGGCCCAGCGCCCGTCCTGGCGCTCGAGCACGACCGCCGACCCCATCGACCCGTCGTCCCACGGCTGTCCGACGACCGCCAGGCCACCCGCCGCGGAGACGGAGATTCCGAACCCATCGCCTGCATCGGTGCCCGCGCCCGCATTGATCTTGCTCGCGGAGCCGAAACGCCCCGCTTCGGCATCCCAGGCGAAGGCGTAGATGGCGCCGAACAGGTCCGCGCCGGGGGCGCCGACCCAGAGTCCCCCCTCGTGGGCGGTGAAGGACGTTCCGAACCCCGCGCCGGGCTGGCGGTCGAACGCGGCCAGCGATCCAGTCCGCACCCAGTCGCCCGACGAGCGTCGCTCGTAGAGGAGGACCGCGCCGGCCCCTTCGTCCAGGCCGGGGAGGCCGAGCATCGCGTGATCTCCCTCGACGCCGACCGAGATCGTGGGGGCGCGATCGACTGCGACCGCGGCTCCGGGCTGGGCCTCGTCCCCCGTGAGCCCGAGTCGCGCCTCCTGCACCCACGTCCCGCTCTCGTCGCGTCCGAACACGTACGCGGCGCCGGGAAGCTGCGGGCCGGCGAAGGCGCCGACGATGACGCGCTCACCGTCCGTGTGCACGCCCCAGCCGAAGAACTCCTGCTGTGGATCGGGATCCGACGGCGTCAGGATCCCCTGCTCGATCCACTCGCCGCCGGCGCCGCGTTCGAATACCCAGGCGCCGCCGGTCCCCTCGTAGCCGAGGGCCGTCACCACGAGAAGGTCGCCCGCCAGCGCCGCGAAGCGACCGAAGGACGACCCGAGCGGCACGCTGCCGGGGCGCAGATAGCGCTCGAATTCCCAGCCGCCGCCGGCCTCGCGGAAGACGAGCACGCTGCCATCGCTCTCGCCGTCGCCGTCCTCGTCGAGGGCCGTCGCCCCCACGAGCAGCCGGTCGCCGTCGGCGACGACGAAGCGGCCGAAGTAGTCGGGACCGTCATGCTCGGGGGCGCGAAGCGTCCCGGTCTGCGCCCAGCCACCGTCGCCGCGTTCGTAGACGTACAGCGAGCGCGGCGCCGACTCGGCGGGTGCCGCACTCGGATCGATGGGCTCGCTGACGATGATCCGGCTCTCGCTGAGCACGACGGTCTCGCCAAACTGCTGCGCGTCGGCGGCGGGCACGAACAGCAGTCCGCAGGCGGCCGCGGCGAAGAAGTTCCGTGTTCTATTCATCGGGTACATCCTTTTCTGCGGGATTCAACGTCGTTCGAAGTAGTAGATGCCGCCCCCGGCGGCGCCGACGACGAGGTCCAGGTCGCCGTCCCCGTCCAGATCCCCGAACTCCGGCGTCGCGAACAGCGGCAGATCGTCGGCGGCGGGGAAGCCACCGTCGGCCTCGACAAAGTTCGGGGCCGCGGGACTCCCATCGTTCCGGAAGTAGCGGATCCCGTCGGACTCCGTACCGACGATGAGGTCGAGGTCTCCGTCCCCGTCGTGGTCGAGGAGCTTCGGGAAGCTGCGTCTGCCGATGTCGATCTCCGCGTACTCGTCGCTTACGAATTCGAAGCTCGGCTCCGCGGCGGAGCCCACGTTCTCGTAGTAGTTCAGCGCTCCCGAGGACTCCCCGATCATGAGATCGAGATCGCCATCGCCGTCGAGGTCTCCGAGCGCGGGCGTCGCGTTGCTCCCGCGCGTGATCTCGATGAACGCCGAGTCCACGAGATTGAGGCGGGGTTCCGTGGCCGACCCCTCGTTCCGCACGTAGCGGATCTCGTCGCGCCAGGTGCCGAGCAGCAGGTCGAGGTCGCCGTCCGCGTCCAGGTCGCCGAAGGCCGGCGCGTTGTGGTAGGCGCCCGGCAACTGGAACTCGCCGATCCGGCGGAAGGCCGGCCGCGTCGCGGTCCCCTCGTTCTCGAACAGGAAGACGCGCGAGTTCGACAGGTCCCCTGGGTCGATCTTGTTTCCGAGGAGCATGTCGAGATCCCCGTCGCCGTCGAGATCCACCAGCGAAGCCACGCTCTCGCTGCCCACATCGATCTGCGAGATGAAGCGGCGCGTCCGAAGCTCGAAGCCGCCATCGGACTCCTGCGAGAAGAGCATGAGGTTGTCGGCGGTCGTCGTGTTCGCGTTGTACGCGCCGCCGAGCACGCCCATGAGCAGGTCGAGGTCGCCGTCGCCGTCGTAGTCGCCGAAGGTCGGGGCGTTGTAGCCGCTCGTCCGGATCGGGTCGTCGAGGGGGAAGGGACGCGGCTCCACCCGGAGGTTCGGAGCTTCGCACGAGCCCGCGTTCTCGATCAGGAGGAGCCCGGCCTCGAAGAAGTCGCCCCAGAACATGTCCGTGTCGCCGTCCGCGTCGTAGTCGGCGAGCGCCATCGTGTTCGCCCCGTGCAGGGTGGGGAAGGGCCCGCCCGCGTCCGGGCCGTCGAAGGGCGGCACGCCCCCGGCCGCCGCCGGGTCGGCGACGATCTCGATGTCCTCGAAGCGGTCCGTGACGTGCCGGAAGGGCGAGGCGTTCGCGCCGATCGCGCCCGTCGCCTCGTAGCGCGTGACCGTCCCCACGAGGCGCCCGATGAAGAGGTCGAGGCGGCCGTCGCAGTCGATGTCCGCCGCGTTGGGGATGTTCTGACGATCCGAGAAGATCGCCTCCCCGCGCGTGTCGCGAAGGGTATCCGCGATGAGTTCGAATACGGCCCCGCCCGCCGTCCCCGTGTTCCTGTAGAGCTTCATGTAGCTGAAGGGAGACTCCGCGAGGAGGTCCCGGTCTCCGTCCGCGTCGACATCGACGAAGCGGAACCACTCTCCGACCTCGAGGTCCGAGTACGCAGCCGGCCGCCAGGTGTGGCGACGTCCGTCCGGCGTGTCTTCGCGCTCGAAGAACATCAGGCGGTCCGTCGTCTCCTGCACGAAGAGGTCGAGGTCGCCATCCCCGTCGATGTCCACCCACTGCGGGCGCGGGACGTTGAAGCCGCCGAGGAAGGGGATTTCGTAGGCGTTCCCGGATTCGTCGAACACCGGGAAGGGCGTGACGTCGCGGACGAATCCGGTTTCATCGCCGGCCGCGCGCTCCGGCGCCAGCTCCCCCGGGCCGACGCCGCCGGAGGCGCATCCCGCCGAGAGGAGCGCCGCCGCCAGCGCGGTCGGCGCGGCCCGCCGGCTCCGGGGTCCGGCCATGCGGTTCACGTCGCCGGAGTCCTCAGCGCGGGCTGGAGGCGAGACCGATGCCCGACGCGTAGGGCGGTGTCTCGATGACGTCGACGATCTCGCGGGTCGCGGTGTCGATGACGACGACCGTACCGCCGGGCGCGTCGTATCCCATCCGGTCCGACGACTCGTAGGAGCCGGTCTCGTTCCGGTTCGCCACGTACAGTCGGGATCCGTCCGGCGAGAGCACGCTGCCGTGAGGTTCGGCGAGGCCTTCGCCCCGGATCACGGCGGCCACGGACCAGTCGGACGTGTCGACGAGCGTGACCTCGTTCGCGCCCAGGTTGCCGAACCAGATCCAGCGCCCGTCCGCCGACCAGCTCGGGTGCCACGGCCGCGCGCCGACGTCCAGCTCCCCCACGAGCTTCGGCGCCGCCGGCTCCGATAGGTCGAATACGAGGAGCTTGGCGGTCATCTCGGCCGTCGCAACGAGCGTCTCGCCGTCCGGGGAGATCGCGTATTGCACGAGGACGTGGGGCATCGTCCCGGAACCGGGAAGCCTGAGCAACTCCGCGTCGCCGCTCTCCGCTTCGACCGTGACGACGGAGTTCTCCCCCAGGCTGCCCGCGTAGACCCACCCGCCGTCGGGGCTCGCCAGCAGCGCGTGCGGACGCGGGATGAAGACGTCGTATTCCTCGACCTCCATCGACATCCGGTCGATGCGGCCGATGCGCTGCGGCGGGTTCACCGCGGCCATCGACCGCCCGACGAAGAGCCACGGCTCCGAGGGGTGGAGCGCGAGCAGGCCCGGCCGTTCGAACTCGACGGAGGCGACGAGTTCGTTGTCGCGGTCGAACTTGAGCACCCGGTTGGCGGCGATGAGCGACACGTACCAGAACGATCCGTCCGGCTCGACCGCGACGTGGTGCGGCTTCGCGTTCGCTCCGTACCCCATGGCCTCCAGGTCGATGACCTCGACGACCTCGTGCGTCTCGAGGTCGATGACGGTCACGGCGGCCGCCTCCTGGTTCGCCACGTAGAGGAACGGACCTTCGGCGGAGGCGGCGGTCACGTCCGCCGCCGCGGCGGCCCGCACCGTTACGAGTCCGGCCATCCCCAGGGCGAGGAGGCCGGACCGCGCGGCGCCGGCAACCCGAGACAGAATCGCTGCGATCTCCATTACGGAACGAGCTCCGGCTTCTGGTACTTCACCATGAACAGGCCCTCGCTCCCGCTCGTCACGATGATCGTCCCGCTCGCGAAGTACGGATAGTTGCTCCACGAGCCGCCCATCGCCGGGCCCTCCGCGTGAGGCACGGTGTCGAGGAAGCCGACCTCGACCGGATTCTCCGGGTCGCTCACGTTCAGGATCCGGAGTCCGCTGTTGTAGTTCGACTGATAGAGCAGGTCGCCGAGCACGTACATGTTGTGGTCGCTCGCCGTCGACTCGCCGAAGTGCTCCTTCACGAGGACGGGGTCGTCGAGGTCGGTGATGTCGAAGATCATCGTCCGCGTACCCGAGAACTGCGTCCTCAGTTCGTCGAGTTCGTCTCCCAGGTAGAAGAAACGGTGATCCTCCGTCACCCAGCCCTGGTGGGCGTAGGCGACGTTCGCGTACGTGGCCGTCGACAGGGGGATCGGATTGTCCTTGTCGGTGACGTCGGCAATCGAGACGTCCGTCTCGTTCGATCCGAAGCAGATCTCCTTGCCGGCGTGCTCGCGGTCGGGGCCGTCATAGATCAGGCAGAGCGCGTCGTGCGAGTATCCGGTGCCGCGGCGCCCGGTGCCCTCGTGACCGAAGCAGCCGGCGAAGCTCGGCTCCGTCGGCTCGCTGATGTCGATCATGTGGAGGCCCCCGCCGCACGTCTCGCCCCCGCCGCTCGATCCCACGCTGTAGGCGAAGCCCGTCTCCTCGTTGATCACGATGTTGTGCGCCGAGGCGATCCCGTCGTAGTGGGCATCCACGTCGAAGGTGACCGGCTCGCTTCCCACGTCGCGGAGCCGGGTGAGGTCGAACACCTGCATGCCATGTTCGCCCGCGCCGTCGGAAACGATGAAGGCATGATCCCTGAAGACCTTGATGTCGCGCCACACGCTGCCCCGCGCGCCCTCCGTCATCGGAAGGCGCCCGATGTAGCGCGGGTTCTGCGAGTCGGTGATGTCGATGAATGAAGCCTGGTCGGTGAGCCCCACGAGGGCGTACTCGCGACCGGTCTGCGGATCGGTCCAGCCCCACACGTCGTTGACGCGGACGCCGCGGTTCGCCCCGAGCGACTGCACCGGCATGAAGGAGAGGATGTTCACCTCGCTGCAGTCGAAGTCGGCCGACACCCCTTCCTCGCAGCCCACCTCGTGGCCGTTGATCGCCGCGTAGTTCGTCGCGTCGCTCCACACCTCGGCGGCTTCGACCCACTCGTCGCCCTGCCGCTCGAAGATGTAGGCGGTCCCCATCCCGTAGTCCTTGCGGCTCGCCGCGACGACCGCGACGTCACCCTGCGCGGCGAGGCTGCCGCCGAAGCCGTCGCCCTCGGTCCGGTTCGAGGCGGAAACGGCGCCGGCGAACTCGACCCCGCCGTCGGGGTCGGTCGAGTAGCGAAGCACCCGCCCCTCGCGGCCCGCGCCGGAGCCGGACCCGCCGATCCAGATCTCTCCGTCCACGGCCGCAAAGGCGTTGGCGAAGTTCCCGCCGAAGGACCGGCCGCCACCGGCTACGACCGGCGGATAGAACCGGCCTTCGGGCCTCCAGGCATCGCCATCGGGAGTGAACGTGTAGGCGATGCCCACGCCCCCGGCGCCGGGGGCTCCGACGACGAGCCGGAAGCCGTCCTCGGTGTCCTCGCCGTACAGGACGGCCCCGAAGCGTCCGTTCTCGCCCACTTCCGGGGCCGTGAGCGGTTCCGGCGCCGCCGTCCAGGTGCCGTCATCGGCCCGGGTGAAGAAGAAGACCGCACCGGCGCCGTTCGTATTGCCCACGGCGCTTCCGGGAGCGCCGATCGCCGCCACCCGGCCATCCGTGATCATCGCGGCGCCGAAGCCGTCTCCGTCGGCCGCCTCGGGGGATTCGACGACTCCGGCTTCGTTCCAGGCGGAGCCGTCCCGTTCGAAGAAGTAGACGCGGCCTGCCGCGCCGGGTCTCCCGCGACCCCCCTGGCCCGGCGCCGAGACCAGCGCGAGGTCGCCCGCGATCGCCCCGCCGGCGCCGAAGACGTAACCCTCCGGCAGGTCGGCCGGCGTCAACGTTGCGACTTCCTCCCAACTCCCGTCGCTCCGCTCGAACACGTGGGCCGCGCCGGGCGAGCCGACGAGCATGCGGTCGCCGTCGACCGCGAGCGAAATTCCGAATCGGCCGCCCTCCTCCGCCGCGTAGGGCGCGAGTTCCGCGGAGAGGGCCCATCCATCCGGACCCCGTTCGTATACGTAGACGGCGCCAGTGGACGTCGCGCCGCCGGTCTCGGCGACGAGGACCTGGCCGGATGAGACCGCGACGGCGAGGCCGCGTCCGAAACCTTGGCCCGCGACGGGCGTGGCCAGGCAGGCGAAGGCGGCCGCAAGGGCCGCGACTCGAGAAAATCCACGCATGAAATGACTCCCATCCTGAAAGCTGCGGACAATAGTCGTACAAACCATTTAAAACACTCCGGAATCCGGATGCGTTGTCCAATGTGTGGCCCGCGAGATGTAGCGGGAAACCGTCTCTTCAAGCCAGCCGGTTCGCGGGCCGGCCCGCCCCTCGCCGCGCCCCCGGCCGACGAACCCGAGATGCCCTCCCCGCTCCGTCAGCTCCAGGGAGAGGTTCGGGCGTCGCCGGATCGTTTCGACGGGCACCGAACTCGCGGGGGCGAGCGGGTCATCCCGCGCGTGGACGAGGAGCATGGGAAGCTCCACGGGGTCCACGAAACGCTTCGCGCTGCAGCGCGCGTAGTAGTCGGCGGCGTCGCGAAAGCCGTGAATCGGCGCCGTGAGCCGGTCGTCGAACTCGCGGATCGTGCGCGCCCTTGCCGCCCCCGGCGCCACCACATGCGGGAACCTCGCCGCCTTCTCGCGCGCCTTCTCCCGCAGGCTGCGAAGGAAACGCCGACCGTACACGCGCCCCATCCCCCGTTGCAGGGCGTCGGCGCTGGACTCGAGGTCCCAGGGGACCGATACGGCGGCCGCGGCGACGAGACCCCGGCCGCCGCCCTCCCGCCCGAGCAGGTTGAGGAGCGCGTTCCCGCCCAGCGAGAACCCGACCGCGGTCCGCGGGAGATCCGGGAAACGCGCCGCCATCCAGGCCAGGGCGCGCTCGATGTCGTCCGTCCGTCCCGAGTGGTAGGCGCCCGGCAGACGGTTCGGCTCCCCGCTGCAAGAACGGAAGTTGAGCGCCACGGCCTGAATGCCGGCGGCCGCCAGCGCCTCGCTCGTCGTCACCATGTAGCCGGAGCGCGCGCTGCCCTCGAGCCCGTGGAGGAGGAGGCAGACACCCGTCGCGTCCTCCGGCCCCCGCCACCGGTCGAGATCGATGAAGTCGCCATCCTCCGTGTCGAGCCGATAACGGTCGTAGCGAGGTTCGCGACGACGGCGGGCGAGTCGGCCCACGATGGTCTGCAGGTGGGGGTTCCGAAGCCCGAAGGCCGCCTCGAAGGCCGGTACCTTCCCCAATGGACGGGTCTTCACGCTGCGACGTGGAGAGGGAGCTCGGCCAGCCCCCGGATCACCGTCGAGGTCCGATAGTACGGCTCGCGCGCCGTTAATTCGATCGTGCCGAGCGCGCCCAGCGCCTCGGTGAAGATGGCGCTCGCCTCCATGCGCGCGAGTTCCGCGCCGATGCACTGGTGGACCCCGTGTCCAAACGAGGCGTGCCTGGGGCCCCTGCGCGTGATGTCGAAGGTGTCGGCATTCTCGAACGCGGCTTCGTCCCGGTTGGCCGATCCCGTGAGCAGAATCACTCCGTCGCCCGTCGCGATCTTCCGCCCCCGCACGTTCACGTCCGCCTTGGCGATCCGGAAGTCCGTCTGCACCGGGCTGTCGAAGCGCAGCATCTCGTTGATCGCATCGCGCACCCGGTCGGGCTCCTCGCGCAGGCGCCGCATCTGCGCCGGATTGCGCACGAGCGCCAGCATGCCGTTCCCGACGAGATGGGTCGTGGTCTCGTTTCCGGCGATCATCAGGACGCTCAGCATGTCGCAGGCTTCAACCATGCTGATCCCCTCGCCGGCAGCCGCCAGCCTTGCCAGCGTACTGATGGCATCATCCTCGTGCGATTGCGTCCGTTCACGCAGGAGAGACATGAAGTAGCGCCGGATCTCGGAACCGGCGATGTGAGCGGTCCTGCGCTGCCGGCGTGTGGCGATCAACTCCAGCAGCCGGGCGCGCCTCCGCGACCAACTCTCCCACCGGCGGTGCTCGTCCCCGGGGAGCCCCATCATCGCCAGCATCACGCGCATGGCGAGCGGCTCCGCGACCTCCGCGATCCAGTCGATCGTTCTACGTCGCACCGCCCGGTCGATGAGTTCGGCTGCGGTGCGCGCGACAGTCCCGTTCAACGCCTTCAAGCGCGCCTTCGTAAACGCCCTGGCGGCGCACTTGCGCAGCCGCGTGTGTTCGGGCGGGTCCACGAGCAGGATGCTGTAGTCATCCGGGGCCGGCGTGAGCACGCTCCGCGTCGCTTCCCGCCACCTCGGATCATTGGAGAAACGCTCGTGATCCTTCGCCGCGGCGAGTACGTCCTCGTAACGTGTCAGCACCCAGCTTCCGAGAATCGCGCTTCGATGCACAGGGCTGCGTTCGCGCAGCTTCGCGTAAGTCTCGTACGGATCCTGAATAACGCTGCGTGACAACGGGTTATACGTTGCGCCGCTCCTCGCCAGCTCCCGCACGCCGACGGCATGTGCGCCCAGACTCCGCCATCGCGGTAGCTTCATCGGTCTGCCCGCCTCGCTAACGGCTCGTTGAAGGGACCCTGTCTCGTGTCTCGACCATTCCTGCATCAGTACACCGTCGCGGAGGCGGGTTCCCGGCGCTGGCTCTACGTACTGCATGGTATCTACGGCACCGGCCGCAACTGGGCTTCATTCGCCCGCCGGCTCGTCGCCCGGCGCCCCGAGTGGGGAGCCGTGCTCGTGGACCTGCGGCTGCACGGGCACTCCCCGAGCTTCGAGCCGCCGCACACCCTTGCCGCGTGCGTGCACGACGTGCTCGAACTCTCCGAGTCGCTGGGACGGCCCGTGGACGCGGTCCTCGGGCACTCCTTCGGCGGCAAGGCGGCGCTGATGGTGGCGGCGGCCGCGACGCCGAGCCAGGCATGGGTGATCGACGCGACGCCCTCCCGCCGCTCGCCGGGAGGTGGGGCGGCACGGCTGCCGGACGTGATTCGCAGACACCCGGGGCCCTTCACGACGAGACGCTGCGCCGTATCGGCCGTCGAGGCCGAGGGCTTCGCCTCGCCCGTCGCGCACTGGATGGCGACGAACCTCGTCCTCGTCGATGCCGGCTATCGGTGGCGCCTCGATCCCGATGCGGTCGAAGAGTTGCTCGCCGACTACTTCCGGCGCGACCTCTGGGACGTCATCGAGACGCCGGCACCCCCGGCGGAAATCCACATCGTGCGGGCCGCCCGATCGGACGTTCTCTCGGCGGACGACCTCGCGAGGCTCCGGGCGACCGCTCTGAACGGCCGTGTTCACCTCCACGAACTCGCCGGCGGCCACTGGCTGCACGTGGACAACCCCGATGGCCTGTTCGGCCTCGTCCGCGACTGCCTCTAGCGTCGGCGGTGCTACCAGACTTCGTACCACGTGCCCGGGATCGCCGCCGCCGGCGCCGTCAGCCCCTCCGCGGCCGCCGCGACGGCGCACGCGTTGAAGCGCAGATCGATGCGGTGGCCGCCGAAGTCCGCCGCGACCCCCGCGCCACCCGCGAGCCCGCTTGCCACGCTCCCCCGGACCGAGATGTCCCCATTCAGGACCAGCGCCCCTCCCACGAGAATGAGCCCCGTCCAGGCGAACCCGTCATCGAGCGTCAGGTCGCCCTCCACGACCAGGGCGCCGCGTCCGCTCGAACCGGGACCGAGCCGGCCCGACCCGGGAATCCGGATGTAGGTCGAGCCCGCGCCGCCGGTGGGCCAGGCGTCGGGCGGCACGGTCGCGTCGGGGACCGGCCCGAACGAGGCGAGCAACTCCGCCCAGCGGATGCCGGTCTCGGCCGCTACCGACACACCGGCCATCGATCGTTCGGAAGGCGCCCCCGTGATCGTCAAGGCCGTATCCGGAGCCGGCGCCGGCCCGCCCCAGTACGCGACGCCCGCCACCGGCGAGGGCTGCTGCGGACAGGCGCCGAACGCGCCGAGCCCCGAGATCGTCCCCTTCGGAGGGATGGCGCCCGCGCTCCCCACGAGGACGAGCGCACCGGGGACTCGCGGCGGTCCGGCCACCCAGAGGAGCTGTCCCACGGACCGTTCGAAGATCGCGTCGCCGGAGACCACCTGTCCCCGGGATTCCACACGGTAGACGGTCTCCCCGCGCCGCAGCTCGAGGAGCGGCTCGAAGGAGACCGTCGCGGTTCCCACGCCCAGCGTGAGCGGAGGCACGGACGGGTTCGGCATCTCGGCGAGCGCGAGCGCCGTCGCGAGTCCGCTCTCGGCCACGTAGAAGGCCTCCGTGGAACGCGCGAAGGCGCGGGCGGACTGCCCGTCGATCCAGGTCAGGAGAAAACCGCCCGCCGCCATGAGCGAAACGAGCAGCAGCATGAGCATGGCCGAGGGCAGCGCGAAGCCGCGAGGCTCCGCGCCGGGGCGCGGGAAGGCGCGGGGCCGCGGGATCTTGCCGAGAGAGCACATGCCGTGAACGTGCCGCGCCGGATCAACGCCCCCTCAACGCGGCCGCCGCACTCCCGGCTCGGGGTTAGCTGGCGGTCTCCGCGAGCCAGCTCTCGATCGCGTCGCCGAGCGCGGGGAGGCTCAGCGCGCCGTTCTCCAGCACCCGGTCGTGGAACTCCGCGATGGAGAACGCCTCCCCCAGCCTGGCCTCGGCCTCCCGGCGCAGCCGCGAGATCTCGAGCTGCCCCAGCTTGTAGGTGAGCGCCTGGGCGGGTGACGTGATGTAGCGGTCCACCTCGTTTTCGATGTTCACTTCGGCGAGCAGCGTGTTCTCGCGGACGAAGTCGACCGCTTCCTCCCGCGTCCAGCCGAAGGCGTGGATACCGGTGTCGACGACGAGCCGGCTGGCCCGCCAGGCATCGTACGAGGCGAGGCCGATGCGGCTCAGGTCATCCACGTAGAGACCCATTTCATCGGCGAGCCGCTCCGCGTACAGCCCCCACCCCTCGACGAAGGCGACCGAGCCGAGGTGCTTCCGGAACTCGGGCAGGCCTTCGACCTCCTGGGCGATCGCCGTCTGGAGGTGGTGCCCCGGAATCGCTTCGTGGAAGCTCAGGACGTCGGCCTGGTACCTGGGCCGGATCTCGGGCCGGTACGTGTTGACGTAGTACGTGCCGGGACGCGATCCATCCGGCGCGGGCTCCCGGTAGTAGGCGAGCTGGCTCTGCGGCGCTTCGTACAGCGGGATCGGACGGATCACCATCTCCGTCCGCGGCGGCGTGCCGAACCAGTCGGGCATGACGAGAGCCGCCCGCGCGTAGGCCTCCTCCGCCTGCTGCACGATCTCACCCGGCCAGCGGAAGTACATCTCCGGGTCCGATCGCAGCCGCTGCTGAAGCTCTTTCAGATCGGCCGCGCCGAGGGCTTCCCGTCCCAGGGTCCGCAGCTCCTCGTGGACCCTCTCCAGTTCCGCCAGACCGCGCGCGTGGATCTCCGCCGGCGTCAGGTCGAGTGTCGTGAATGTGCGGATCATCGCCTCGTAGCAATCGCTGCCGCCCGGCAGGCTGGAGAGTCCGACCTCCGCGCCCGTGCGCGAGTGCGGATAGAGTTCGTCGCGCAGGAAGTCACGGAGTCTCGCATACGCCGGCTGAATGCGCTCGGAGGCGGCCTCGCGGATCCCGGCCCGGAAGTCGTGGCGCGTTCCCTCGGGCCATGCATCGAGCCGCGTCCCCGCCGGGGCGTAGATGGGCCATTCCTCCACCGGTCGTTCGAGGAGGGCTTCGAGCTGCACGATCGTGCGGTTCACCGACGCGCGCGCCGCGACCCGACCCGTCTCGAGACCGGTGCGAAGGTTCGAGATGTAGTCGTCGATATAGTCCGCGAACGCGTTCCAGCGCCGGATCATGCGCTCGCCGTCGACCGGCGTTTCGAGCGGCTGGGCGCCCACGATGTTGAGGAAGTCGAGCTGGAACCCCTCGCGGTGATCCACCACCCACACCTCGAGATCGCACGTCTGTTCGGCGACTTCCGCCGAGAGCTGATGGTCGAGTGCGAGATAGGTCAGCCGGTTCCCGGGCGGCAGCGAGTGGAGGTCGATGGCGGCGAGGGCATCGGCGAGGGCACGAACCTCGCGGCGGCGATTGTTGCGCCCCGACGGCGAGATGTCACGAACGCGATCGCTGAGGCGGTGTTCCCCCAGATAGGTCGCCTGCAGCGGGTTCCAGGAGAGGTAGGCGTCCCAGAAGCGGTCGCTGAGCGCCGAAAGGTCGCTGGACGGGGCCGTGTCCGCCGTTTCGGCGGACCCCCGCTCGCAGGCCGCGATCCCGCCCGCCATGAGGATCAGAACCGCGGCTCGGCCCGCCGCTCCACCCGGAAGGCGATTCCTGTCACGGGTTGACGTCATTCTGGCCGCTCTCGATCGTTTCGTTTGCGTCACGCCCGAATCCTGCCGCCCGAAAATGCGGCAGGGAAGGCGGGCTCGTAAAGGAGACATGTCATGTCCGAACCGTTCTACACCGCCCGCGCTCGGCTCGAGAAGGTCGAGGGAGTGCACCGCCGGGCCCGCCTCGAAGAGGGGACCGAGATCGACTTCGGCGTCCACGGGCCCATCAAGTCCCACTACCGGATCGACGCGAAGGACCTGCCGCTCCCCGTGGACTACCAGGTGGCCGCGACGGGCGCCTGAATGCTGGGCACGCTCAACGGCGCACTGGAAGTGCGCGGCATCCGCCTGGCCCCCGAAGACATCGCCGCCGAAGTGGAGGGGATCAACCGCCTCCGCGACCGCATGCCCACGCTGGAGGAGATCATCGTCCACTACCGGCTCCGCGTCCCCGCCGAGGCCCGGGAGACGGTGGACCGCGCGCTCGCCAGCCACGGCGCGAAGTGCCCCACCGCCCGCTCGCTGGAGGGCGCGATCAAGGTGACGTGGACCGCCGACATTGAGGAGACGGACGCTCGGACGTGACGCGGGGCGCTGACATGGTCCGCGTGTTCGAAGCTTGGGACGAGACAGAACTCCTCGCGGCAAGGCTCGCCCTCGAGGCGCGCGACATCCCCTTCAGGGTCGAAGGCGAGTTCGCGCCGGTGTCCTGGGGGCCGACGGCGGCCGCGAAGGTCCTCCGCGTGCCCGCGAACCGGCACGAAGAAGCGAAGCAGGCTATCTTGGACTCTCTGAAGTGAGACACGGGAAAGCGGTGCCATGACCAAGTCCAAACACGACAACGCGGCGAGAGAAGCGGCCGCGCCGACCCTCAAGGACGTGCTACTTTCTGCCGAACCTCGGACAGAGTCCCTCGTACCCCCGCGATTGAAGATCCTCCAGCGCCCGGCCCCCCAGTTAGTTCATGTGAACTCGGACGGACCCGAATAGGCGGTTCGAGTCGAAGTCGAACGGTCGCTGGCCGATCTTGATGGCCGCCTGTTACACGATGGAATCGCTTTTCTGACGATTGCAGTCTCCGCACAGAATCTGAATGTTGTCCACCGCGTTTCCGCCGCCTTTCGCGACGGGAATCACGTGGTCGAATTGCAGATCATCCTCGGAGCCGCACTGCACACACCTACCGTCATCGCGTTGCCAGACGAACGCTCGAATCTCGCCCGGTATCGCGCGCCGCCGCGCTTCCGTGATGTCCTTGCCGCGCGCACGAATCTTGCGGAGCCGGTCCAGTTTCGCCTCTTGTCTTTGCCCTCGATCCCAAGCGAGGAGTTCCACCTCTTCGTCAGAAAGGTCAGGGTCGGCCCAAAAAAAACCGGAATCCGTCCACCACAACGTTCGACCACGGTGCGAGCCGATGTTGACAAGTCTCGCTTCCCGCGCTTGCTGATATTCCCGGTTCGAGAGCTCGAAATACTGTGTCTTCGAGACGAAGAATCTCCACTTCGGGAACAACCAACCCGACTTCTGCAGTTCCACACCCACAGCTTTCCTCAAGCTCACGGCAACCTCGCTAAGCCAGACTCGACGCTACGTGAACCGATTCTCTGCTTGGCGTCATCGGTCCCGCAATGGTAGGACGGCGATCACCAGTTCACCCCTCCTTGGGTGCCTTCACGTCAAACGCCGTTGCCTGCCGATCCGAAGTGTCTCGCCTTCCAGCATCTGACCGAAAGCCGCGCAAATGACCTTTCAGCCCCTTGATCTGGCGGCGTTCACCGGGTTTCTGCTGCTCGTGGTGGGGGTGTCGCTGTACGCCTCGCGCGGGCGGCGCGACGCAGCCGGGTACTTCCTCGCCGGGCGCAACCTCCCGTGGTGGCTGATCGGCTTCTCGCTCATCGCCTCGAACATTTCCACCGAGCATTTCGTGGGGATGGCGGGGCGGGGCTACGACATCGGCCTCGCGATCGCGAGCTACGAGTGGATGGCGGCCGTCACGCTCGTCCTCGTCGGACTCTTCTTCCTCCCACGGTTCCTCGCGGCGGGGATCTACACCATCCCGGAGTACCTCGAGTTCCGGTACGACGTGCGCACGCGCACGCTGATGGCGGCGTTCATCCTCGCGGCGTACGTGTTCGTGGCCCTCGCGACGGTGCTGTACTCGGGCGCGCTCGCCCTGGAGTCGATCTTCGGCCTCGACGTGTCGGCGGGCATCTGGCTCATCGGCGTGCTCGCGGGCGGCTACACGATCTACGGCGGGCTCAAGGCGGTCGTGTGGTCCGACCTCCTCCAGGGCGTGGCGCTCCTCCTCGGCGGCGTGCTCGTCACCATCCTCGGGTTCCGGGCCATGGGCGGCATCGGCCCCTTCCTCGAGGCGGCGGACGGGAAGCTCCACACCGTTCTCCCCTTCAACCACCCCGAGATGCCGTGGCTCGCCGTCTTCATCGGCGGCCTGTGGATCCCCAACATCTTCTACTGGGGACTGAACCAGTTCATCACGCAGCGCACGCTGGCGGCGCGCAGCCTGGCGGACGGGCAGCGCGGACTCTTTCTGGCGGGCTTCATCAAGCTGGGGATCCCGTTCATCATCATCTTTCCCGGAATCATGGCGGCGGAACTGTTCGCGGATCAGGTGACGAACCCGGACCAGGCCTATCCCGTGATGATGCGGGAACTCCTCCCGGCCGGGCTGACGGGCCTCATGTTCGCGGCGTTGTTCGGGGCCGTGATGAGTTCGCTCGACTCCATGCTGAACTCGGCGGCGACGATCTTCAGCGTAGACCTCTACAAGCGGCACCTGCGGCCCGAGGCCTCGTCGCGGCGGCTGATGGTCACGGGACGGATAACGACGGGCGTGCTCGCGATCATCGCGTGCCTGTGGGCGCCGCTCGTGGCCCGGGCGCCGAGCGTGTTCGAGTACATCCAGATGTTCTGGGGGTTCATCTCGCCGGGGATCGTGGCCGCGTTCCTGTTCGGCATCTTCGCGCCGCGCACGCCGCCGGCCGCCGCCTTCGGGGGGATGGTGCTCGGGATCCCCGTCTACGGCCTCCTCCTGTGGCTGCTGCCGGAGGTCGCGTTCCTCCACCACATGGCGATCACGTTCCTTGCGATCAGCGCCTGGATCGTCTTCGTGACCCGCGCGCGTCCGCTCGCGGCCCCCCGCCGGCTGCCGCGTACTGCGGAGGGCGTGGATCTGACGCCGGCCCCGCGCGCCGGGTTCTGGGCCGGAGGCGTGATCGCCGGAGCGGCCGTCCTCTACATCATCTTCTGGTGAGCCGCAGGAGCATCCCCGCCGTCACGTGACGCCGGATTGACGGCTCGCCGCATACGGTGTAATACTCAAAGAGATAATACCGTATTACATCCGTGTGTATTACCACCAGGAAGCTTCGGATGAAATGAAACCGATATCGTTGAAGATGCCGGGACACCTCGCCCGGGAGGTTTCCGAGGCCGCGCGCCGGCGGGGCGTGAGCAGGTCCGCGCTGATTCGCGAGGCTCTCGAGGTGTTTCTGCGCAGGGAGAGGAGCGCGCCCCCCGTCTCCGCCCTGTCCCGGGCCGTCGATCTCGCCGGCGCCTTCACCGGGCCCGAAGACCTGTCGGCGAACCCGGACTACATGCGTGGCTTCGGCGAGTGACCTGCGGGACCATTCTCGACACGGGCCCGCTGATCGCCTTTCTGAACTCCCGGGACGGACATCACCGCTGGGCACGGGAACAGTGGGCCCGCGTCGAACCCCCGTTCCTCACCTGCGAAGCCGTCATCGCCGAGGCGTGCTTTCTTGCGCACCGTCTCGGCTCCGGGGCACCGGAAGCCGTGGTTTCGCTGGTCGCGCGGGGCGTTCTCGAGGTGTCGTTCCGGCTGGCGGATGAGGCGGCCGCGGTCGCGCGGATGATGAAGAAGTACGACGACGTCCCGATGTCCCTGGCGGATGCGTGCCTCGTCCGGATGTCGGAACAGCACCCGGGCAGCGTGGTCCTCACCCTGGACGGCGACTTCAGGATCTACCGCAGAAGCAAGCGCCAACGCATCCCGACCCGGATGCCCGACGGGTGACGGGAGGGACTGCGGGCGCGATCCGTACGCTGCGGCTGCGAGCCGAGGTCAGCCGGCGCCATTGTGGGCGAGAAAGCGCTCGGCGTCGAGCGCGGCCATGCAGCCCGTGCCCGCCGCGGAGACGGCCTGCCGGTAGTAGTCGTCCATGACGTCGCCGGCCGCGAACACGCCGGGCACGTTCGTCTCCGTCCGCCACGGCGTGGGCATCTCCACGTAGCCGTTCTCCTTGAGGTCGACCTGGCCGCGCAGGAATTCCGTGTTGGGGATGTGGCCGATGGCCACGAACATCCCCCCCACCTCGATCTCGGACGCCTCGCCCGACACGGTGTCGCGGAGGCGGAGGCCGGCGATCACGTCGTCCCCCAGCACCTCCTCCACGGTCGAGTTCCAGAGGAAGCGGATCTTTTCGCTGGCGAAGGCCCGCTCCTGCATGATCTGCGAGGCCCGCAGTTCGTCGCGCCGGTGGATGAGCAGGACTTCGCTCGCGAACTTCGTGAGGTAGAGCGCTTCCTCCATGGCGCTGTCTCCGCCTCCCACGACGGCCAGGACCTGGTCCCGGAAGGCGGGCAGGGCGCCGTCGCACACGGCGCAGGCCGACACGCCGCCGCCGCTCTGCGCGAGCCGTTCCTCGCCCGGCACGCCCAGCCAGCGCGCGTTGGCGCCCGTGGCCACGATCACCGTCTCCGCGCGCACCTCCTGCTTCCCGCTCGAGCGCAGGAGGAACGGCCGGCTGGAGAAGTCGACCTCGACGATGTCCTCCGTGAAGACGCGCGTGTCGAAACGCACCGCCTGCTTCTTGAAGTCCAACATCATGTCGATGCCGCTAACCCCTTCGGGGAAACCGGGATAGTTCTCCACGTCCGTCGTGAACATGAGTTGTCCGCCGGGGATCATGGTGCGGCTCCCCGCACCCTCGAACACGAGCGGATCGAGGTTCGCCCGGGCCGCGTAGATGGCCGCCGTCCACGCGGCGGGGCCCGAGCCGATGATGACGACAGTCTCTGGTTTCATCGTTCCGTTATCGGTTGTTATCGGTGGTTGTCGGCGGTGAGATCCGTCCCGGGAGGAAGATATCACCCCTGTCGACACCGCAACGGAAGACGGCCCGTCAGTTGAAGATCTCGTCTTCCCTAAAGCGGGTCCACGACGTGAACACGGGGAAGGGGGAGGGAAGGCGGCCGTCCGGGTCGTTCACCTTGAACCGGATCGCGCCTTCGTCGAACACGTCCCGGATCGAGATCGAGACGCCGGAGATGGGAATGCAGTCGTCGCACGGCGCAGGCAGGATCCGCCGCGAGGCGGGATCCGTGAAGTGGAGCCGGATCTCCGAGCCGGAGCGCTCGATCCGGTACTCGGACGAGGTGATCTCCCATTCGTCGACTGCATGGTCCCCTTCGGCGTACTGCGCCCAGAGTTCGAGTCCATTGAAGAAGTCGAGGATGACGCCCTTCCGCGGGCTCTCGTCCACGCCGGGATCGAATTGCCTGAAGGAGCGGTCGGCCAGCGCCGCCCGGATTTCCGCCGCCTCGCTCTCCGGGGCGGGTTCGAAGGGGCTCGACGAGCCGCAGGCGGCGGCCGCGAGAACCACCGCGAGGGTGGAGATTACCTGCTGCAGGTGGCGTCTCATGGTCGCTTCCGTGTCTCCAGTGCCGTCCAGCGGGGCCGTCCTCGCCCTCCCGCCGGGCCCCCTTCCGTTTCGGGTTCATACCCCATCGGGCAACGGTCGGTTCGCGCGGATCGTGACGGGAAGGGAGGACGCGACGCATACGGGCGGGACGTTCCCGCGGGAACGTTTAGCCGGACCTGCACGGCGCGGACCAGGCCGCCGGAAGTGCCCCGCGACCGTTACGGAGTATCGGGCGGTCGAGGCGGACCGTACTCGTAGACGCCGTATTCGTCGCCGAGTCCGAGGGCATAGACGGCCGAGCGAGAGACGGCGTATCCGCGAACCCAGGTCTCGGCGAAGGCGTAGCGCCCCCTTACGCGGCCGTCGTGGTCGAGGACCCACAGCTCCCACGGATTCGTGTCGAGGTTCTCGGGGGTCGCGGTGAGCAGGAACGCACCGCCTTCGAGCGGGCGCGGCTCGCCGACCCACAGCTTGCCGCCGCTGATGCGCCGGCCCCCGGCGTCCACGAGCCGGCTTCGTTCCATCGTCTCGGTGAATTCTCTCTGCCATTCGGCCCGTACGTGCTCGAGCTCCGCGAAGGTGACTTCCGCGTGGAGCGATCCATCGAGGCGGTAAAGCCGCCCCTCCGGGATCGCCGGCTTCCGGACGAGCAGGAGTCCGCCGCCGACGTGACTCAGCGACAGGCCGACGTTGCCCGTTTCGAGGTAGCTCGCGTCCCCGAACGAGCCGCGGCTCCGGCCATCGATGTGAAGGAGTTCGAGCAGCGTACCGTCCGGTCCCGGCATCACCACGAGCAGCGTGTCGGAGATGGGCGCCATTCCGCGGAGCCGCCGGTCGAACCTGATCTCGCGCCTCATCGCGCGTGTGTCGCGGTCGAAGAAGACGAGCTTGCCGTTCCCCGTATCGAGGACGACGACGTGCCCCGTGCCGACCGCGAAGTCCCAGAGGTTGCCGATTTCCCCGGGGCCCTCGCCGCCGCGGCCGAAATACCCCACGAACTCGCCGTCCGCGGTGAACTCCACGATCCTGTCGTCGGCCCACTCCAGCCCGAACAGGTGCCCACTGACGGCGTCGTACCGCAGCTTGGTGGGTCGGTGCAGCCATGTGGTCGCATCGGTCGCGTCCTGGCGGACGATCGTCCGCACCCGCTCGAGCGTGATGGGTCGATCGAGCGAAGGCGGGGTCCCGGGGCCGGGTGCCGAGCAGGCCGTCAAGCCGACCGCGAGCACGAGCCTGAGCCGCCGCCGACGTTCCCGCGGGAACGCCTGTCGGGACTTCGGCGGAGCCCCGGTCACCGCCAGCCCACCTCGAGGCGGAAGCGGACGACGCGCTCGACGTCCAGCGCGTCGCGGGTCACGGCCCACACATAGTCGCCGTCGAAGACGGGCTGCGGGTAGTCCGCGAACCCTTC
Source organism: Candidatus Palauibacter sp. (assembly GCF_965261555.1). Lineage (GTDB taxonomy): Bacteria > Gemmatimonadota > Gemmatimonadetes > Palauibacterales > Palauibacteraceae > Palauibacter. The sequence continues at coordinate 3,338,312 of NZ_OZ253465.1, read as the reverse complement.
CGGCGGGTTCACGGCACCCAGATACGTGCCATCGGGCTCGAACACGTCGTAGCGGAGCGGGGAAGGCCAAGTCACCGGCTCGGAGCGGGGGTTCTCCGGGTCGTGATCCTCGTTCTCCTCCGGATGGGCCTCGGTCCACAGCCGCACCCAGATGCGCCCGTCCCGTCCGGCGACGAGGCCCCGGAAGGGCGGTTTCGTCTCGGGGACCGGCGGCCCGTTCCAGCTCCAGTCCGGCTGAGTGACGCGCATCGCCCGCGTCAGGCGCTCGCGGTGGTAGCCTCGTTCGGCCTCCGAGGCGGCCACCGGCTCGTGGGCGCGCTCGATGCGGAGCACGCCGCCGTCCCGCTCCACGTCGATGCGGTAATCGGTGGAGACGCCGGTCACGAAGCGTCCCTCGGGGTTCAGGGTCCAGTAGTGCCGCTCCGTCAGCGGGATGGGTTGCGCGATCCGGCGGGAGCTTCCGGAGCCCATGAAGAGTTCCAGTTCGACCGAGGGAGGCTCGAACCCTGCGCCGGGAGGAAGGAGGGTGTCCCGCGCCGCGCCGGTGGCGTCGAGTGCGAGAATCTGCGGGACAAAATCGCCGCTGGGCGTGACCTGTGGAGCGAGCACGAAGGCTCCGCCGTACCGGTCGGGGTACAACTGCCGCACTCGGAGGACCACGCCGCCCGCGCTGTAGGACCAGGTCTCCGACCCGCCGCCTCCGGGCTCGTAGACCTGGATGCGGAAGTCGATCTGATCGTTTACCGCCACGCGACCATCGGCCAGCAGCACGACCGACTCGGCGGTACGCAACTCGCCCGGTCCCTCGCCGGGTCCTCCCAGCGTCTCGATGTGCTCCCCGGCCGGATCGAACACGCGAAGGTTCAGCGCCTGGCCGTCCAGCACATGGATCCGCCCTTCGTCGTCCACGGCGATCGACGCGATCCGCCCGAAGAGAAGCTCCTCCGGCCCCTCCATCTCCCCGATCGACAGCTCCGGAACCAGCGTCGCGTCGGTGCCCCACGCGCTTCCCGCCAGCGTCCGGATGACGGTGGTGTCGCCCAGCGTCTCGGTCACGACCTGGAGGCCGGCGGCCGGACCTCCCGCCTCCGCCCCGCAGGCGATGAGAGAGGCCCCGGCAAGTACGGCGGCCCATGTTCCTCGAAGCATCGGCATGCCTCCGCTATCACACCACTGCGGCGCGGGATACCATGCATCGTCCCCCGCGCCGTCGGTACCGGCCGACCGCCGGATACGTACTATAACAATAGTAGATAAGGGGAAAAACGGCACGGGGGTGTCCCGGGAGGAGGCCAGCCGGGTCCTGGTTCGGATCGGGCGGCGGAGGCGTCCGGTACTCGTAGAGGTTCTACGGGCGGAGAATCAGGCTTCCGGGGCGGTCGACACCTTTTCCGCTTGCTCGGCTTCGGCCTCGCGTCGCCGAACCGCCTCGGCGCGGGCGAGCGCGTCGTCGCGCGCCTGCATGAGCGCCCTCGTCACGTTCTTGATCGACGGCTCTCCCTCGGGGAACCTGTCCGGAGCCTGCGTTGCGTCTTTCGTCACGGGGTCTCTCCCTTTGAAATCACCTTGGCGGGCCGACTTTTCCTGCGCGCTCGCATGCCGTGCGACCGGAACCTCGCGTATGCGCCAACCGTCAGGAACCAGCGGCAGTATGTCGGCCTGCTCCGAGGTGGCGACGAGGGTAGGGGACCGGCTCGAAGTGTCGTAGACCAGCCACTCACCGCGCCGCGATCTCGTCGCCGTTCACGAAGGGAATCTCCGACCCCGCGAACTGCAGATATCGTCGTGAGAACGTTGTTTTTCCGGCACCGTTCGGCCCGGCGATGACCAGCACCTTCATGCCTGGCGCGTGCTCCTCCTCAAGTTCCGCGAAACGTGCGAATGCAGGCAACCTATCGTGCAAGGGGCCTCCCGACGTTGCGCCGGTTTGCGTCGTGCAGTCTCGTTGAGGCATGAGCGGAAGAGGACGGGATAAGGGCGAGGGAGCGCCGAACGCGGCCGGATCCGGCGCGGCGGACGACGCCGGCGTGACGGACAGCTCCGGTTCGGACGCCCGGCCGGAGAGGCGGGTGCTGCCCTCCATCCTCGGGATGGGGCAGCGGCGCTGGCTGCGGTTCGGGCTCGGCGTGGCCGTGTTCATGCTGGCGAACACGCTCTACCTGCTCGCGAACCGGCTCGCGGACGGGCTCGGGCTCGAGTTCTTCGCGGTGGGGGAGAACTCCCTCCCGGAGCTGTTCCAGGCGATGGTGCTCACGCACACCGGCTTGGGGCTCCTGCTGGCCGCGATCATGTTCGGGTTCCTCGCCGCGCACCTGCCCACGGTGTGGAAGCGGAAGCACCGCGCCTCGATCCTGACGGGGATCGGGATGGGGCTCGTGGGCGGCGTCCTCGTCCTCACGGGGCTCTTCATTCTCACCGCGGCGGCGAGCCGGGAGAACAGCTGGGCGTGGTGGGCGCACGTGGGGAGCGCGGTCCTCATCGTCTCGGCCTATGCGGGGCACCGGCTCGTGAGCTACGCGCGTCCGCCGGGGCGTCGGGCCCGCCGTTTCGCGCTCGCGACGGGCGCGGTGCTCGTCGTCCTCGTCGCGTGGCACAGCCTCACGCACCGCGGACTCCAGCTCACCCCGGAGGCCGAGGCCGCGCTCGCGCAGGGTCTGAACCAAGGCCCCGGGGGCCGCGACCGGGACGTGTCGCGCTTCGTCGACGCGGACTTCGTTCCGACAGGGCTCGTGCCGCCCGAGAGTCCGTTCTTTCCGGCCGCGACCACGACGAGCACGGGGACGTATCTGCCGTCCCGCATCATCACCCGCACGGAAGCGGGGGAACTCGCCGCGCAGACGGCCCGGGAGCGCGCGGCGCGCGTCCGCGCAGAGGTGGAACGGCGGGGGTTCGCGGCGGACGAACTCATCGGCGCGACACAGTGCGTGCGCTGCCACCCCGACGTGACGGCCCAGTGGGCGACCTCCGCGCACCGCTTCGCCTCCTTCAACAACCCGTTCTATACCGCGACGATCGAGGACATGCGGAGCGGATCGCTGGAGGCGGGGCCGGAGGTGATCGCGCACCTGCGGGAGTTCGGGCTCGAACCGGACGCGGCGGGACGGGTCAAGAGCAAGTGGTGCAGCGCGTGCCACGATCCGGCGCTCATGCTCGCCGGGGCGATGGACGCGCCGATCGACCCCGCGACCGTCGAGGCGCAGGCCGGGCTCACCTGCCTCGCCTGCCACGCGATCGACCGCATCCACGACAACACCGGCAACGGCAACTACAACATCGCGGACGAGCAGGAGGACCCGTACCTGTTCGCCGACGCGGAGGCGGGCACGCTCGGCGCCTTCCTGCACGACGCGGCGCTCAAGGCGAAGCCCTCCGTCCACATGGCGCAGCTTCTGAAGCCGGTGCACTCGACATCGGAGTTCTGCGCCACCTGCCACAAGGTGAGCCTCACCGAGCCCGTGAATAACTACCGCTGGCTGCGGGGGCAGAACGAATACGACGCGTGGCACGACAGCGGGGTGGCGCGGAACGCCGCGCGCACCTTCTACCTGCCGGCGGCCGCGCGCGTGTGCCAGGACTGCCACATGCCGTGGGAGGAAGCCCCGCTCGGCGACGTCTCGGCCGAGAACGGGCGGGTGCGCTCTCACCGGTTCCTCGCGGTGAACACGGCGCTCCCCTTTCTGCGGGGGGACACCGCGACGATCCGCCGCATCGAGGAGTTCCTGCGGGACGAGAAGCTGCGGGTGGACATCTTCGCCATCCGGCGCGGCCCCGACGACGAACCCGAGATGGGGCTCGATCTCTCGCCTCCGAGCGTGTCGCCGGGGGAGACCGTGATGTTCGAGGTCGTGGTCCGGAACAAGGGCGTGGGCCACTCCTTCCCCGGGGGGACGAACGACTCCAACGAGGGCTGGCTCGAGTTCGAACTGGTGGACGACGCGGGGCGGCGGATCGCGATCAGCGGCGAGATCGGGCCGGACGGGCACCTCGACCCGATGGCGCACTTCTACAAGTCGGTGATCCTCGACCGCGAGGGGCGGCCGATCCAGAAGCGGAACGCGCAGGACATCCATGTGACCGCGGCGGTGAACGTGATCGGCCCCGGGAGCGCGGATGTGGCCCACTACCGGATCACGCTGCCGGCCGATCTCCCGGAGGGGTCGCTGACCGCGCGGGCGCGCCTCCTGTGGCGGAAGTTCGACCGCGCGTACACGGAGTTCGCCTTCGGCGCCAACCCGCAGGGGTTCGCGGAGTTCGACGAGGTCCCGGACCTGCCGGTGACGGAGATCGCGCGCGACGAGGTCGTGATCGGGGTCGGGGGACGGGTGGATCCGGTCACCCCCGGCGACCACGCCGAGGAGACCTGGGTTCGCTACAACGACTACGGGATCGCGCTCCTCAGGGAAGGGAACGACCGCCTCGCGGAGCTTCCGTTCGCACGGGTGGCCGAGTTCTTCCCGGATCGGGTGGACGGGCCGCTCAACCTGGCCCGCATGGCGCTCATCGCCGGCAACCTCGAGGACGCCTTCGACAACCTCGGGAGGGCCGAAACCATCGAACCGGGCAACCCGCGCGTGGCGTGGGTGTGGGGCGGGGCGCACCTGGAGGACGGCGTGTATGATGCCGCCGAGGCCGCGTATCTTGCCGTGCTCGACGCCTTCCCCGAGGATCGCGAGGCCTGGTTCCAACTGGGCCGGACGCGGTACCTGGACCAGCGGTACGAGGCGGCGGTCGAGGCGTTCGACCGGACGCTGGCCATCGATCCCGAGCACCGGCAGGCGCACTGGAACCGCAGCCTGAGTCTGCAGGCGCTGGGGCGCGACGAGGAGGCGGCGCTGGGTCAGGCGGCGTTCCAGCGTTACAGCATCGACGAGGCGGCGCAGGCGATCACGAGGGCCTACAGGGCGGAGAACCCCGGCGTGAACCTGATGGCACAGGACATCCGCATGCACGAACTGCGGCCGCTCGCTCGCGGCGGAGGTTCATGAGCGCTCGCGGAGCAGGCCTCGTCGCCATCGGACTCCTCGCTCCGGCGGCGACTTCCTGCGGAGGGGACGGACCGGAAACCGCGGAGGCCCCCTCGTATACGCAGACGCGCCCGAGCTTCGCGGAGCGGGCCGGGGCCGACGCGTCCACCTCGATCCGTTTCACCGACGTCACGGCGGCCGCGGGGATCGATTTCAGGCACGCCACGGGCGCCTTCGGAGAGAAGTGGATGCCGGAGACGATGGGCAGCGGCGTCATCGTCCTCGACTACGACGGCGACGGCTGGCCGGATCTCTTCTTCGTCAACAGCACGGGCTGGGACGGGCGCGCCGAGGACCGGGGCGCCACCTCCATGCTCCTCCGCAACCTGGGGGACGGGACCTTCCGGGACGTCACGCGCGAGGCCGGCCTCGACCGACCCATCTACGGGATGGGCGGGGCCGCGGCCGACTACGACGCGGACGGCGACACGGACCTCTACGTGACCGCGGTCGGCGACAATCGCCTGTACCGGAACGACGGCGGGCGGTTCACGGACGTGACGCGGGAGACGGGGACCGAGGGGAACGCCCCCGGCGCGGCGGATCCGGCCTGGTCCACGGCGGCGGCATGGTTCGACGCGGATGGCGACGGCTGGCTCGACCTCCTCGTCTGCAACTACGTGGACTGGACGCCGGAGACCGACCTCTTCTTCACCCGCGACGGCGTGAATAAATCCTATGCGACCCCCGAGGAATATGACGGTGAATCCTGCCGCCTCCTGCGGAACGAGCCGGCTCCCGGGGGCGGTTCGGACACGGCCCCGACTTCCGCGCGCCGCTTCCGGGACGTGACGACCGAATCCGGGTTCGAGAATCCCGAGGGGAAGTCGCTCGGCATCGTCATCGACGACTTCACCGGGGACGGCCTCCCGGATGTCGCGATCGCGAACGACACCTACCAGAACTTCCTCTATCGGAACGAGGGAGACGGGACGTTCGTCGACGTGGCGCTCGACGCGGGGGTCGCCTTCGACGAGTTCGGTCGGGCGCGGGCGGGCATGGGGGTCGACGTGGGGGACATCCTCAACCGGGGGCAGCTCTCGATCGCGATCGGCAACTTCTCGAACGAGCCGGTGTCGCTCTTCACGCAGATCCAGGCGGGGCTGTTCCAGGACCTGGCCGGGTCGGCACGGCTCACGCGGTCGACGCTGCTCCCGCTGACGTTCGGGCTCCGGTTCGCGGACTTCGATCTCGACCGCTACGTGGATCTCGTGCTCGGAAACGGCCACATCGAGCCGGAGATCGAGGCGATCCAGGGGGACGTGACCTTCGCCCAGGCGCCGCAACTGTTTAGGAACAACGGGCGGGGGGGCTTCGACGACGCCGGCGCGCTGGTGGGCGGGGGCTTCGACGAGCCGATCGTGGCGCGCGGGGTGGCGACCTTCGACTACGACCGCGACGGCGACCTCGACCTGGTGATCTCGACGAACGGCGGTCCGGCGAAGCTGTTCCGGAACGATCTCGAGCCCGGTCCCGGATGGGTCCGGTTGCGGCTGGAGGGCGCGGCGCCGAATCTCGGCGCCATCGGGGCGACGGTACGGGTGTTCGTGGGAGACGAGGCGCAGCGGTTCGTGGTCTCGACCGCCTCGTCCTATCTCTCGCAGTCCGAGGCGAACCCCGTGCTCGCGGGCCTGGGCGGCGGCGCGCGCGCCGACAGCGTAGTCGTCGTCTGGCCCGGAGGCGCCCGAACCGTCACCGGATCCGTTGAGGCGGGCGCGGCACTCACAATCCGCGAGTAGTCCTCCGCCGGCTCGGCGGCGGCCGTCGCGAGGGCGATGGCATCTGGCGCGAGCGCCGTCCGAAACCGATCATTCGTCCGCCAAGACCCGCCTCCAGGAGACCGTCCGCGATGACCCCATCGAGCCCCGCGCGCCTCGCCGCCGCCCTCCGTCCCGCCACGCCGCAGCCCGCCCTGCTCTTCGTGATCGCGTGCGCCGCCGCCATCTTCGCCGGCACGCCGGTCGCGGCCCAGTCGGGCTCGTTCGGCCACTCGGTGCTGATCCACGAAGGCGAACTCCTCGTAGCCGAGCCGACCACCAACTTCCGCCCCGGCGCCGTGTATGTGTACACAAGAGGAGAGGATGGGTGGATGGAGTCCGGCGTGATTCGCGGGCCGGACCCCGAGATCGCCGATGGCTTTGGCACGGTGCTGGCCGCCGCCGGCGACCATCTCTTCGTCGGCATGCGCGGGACCGGCATCCAGATCTTCGGGCGTGGCGAGGGCGGCGGGTGGGTATGGCGGGACGCGATCACGGCCGATGAGGTCCGCGGTCGTTCGCCGGACTGCCGCTTCGACGGCTATTGCGGGACCGACTTCGGGTTGGCGCTGGCGGCGGAGGGCGAGTGGCTGATGGTGGGCACGCCCGACCCGGCCGAGGGTCCGGGCGGAGGGGGGGCGGACGTCCGGGACGATGCCGGCGCGGCGGGCACGATCCACGCGTACCGGCGCGGCGCCGACGGCCGGTGGACGAAGCGGACGGAGTTGCGCCCTTCGGGCGGTGGCCCGGGCGACCGCTTCGGAGCGGTGATGGCCTTTACGGAACGCGGCCTGCTCGTCGGTGCTCCGGGCTGGGGTCCGCGGATCGAGGGAGGCGGCGAGGCCCGGAGCGAGAGCCGCGAGGGGACGGGCCGCGTCTACCGCTTCGACCTGGGTGGGGACGGCTGGACGGAAACCGGATCGATAGGGTCGGCGGAAGGCGCGGGCTCCGGCTTCGGTGTCGCGCTCTCCGCGGAGGGCGACCGGCTTCTGATCGGCGCGCCGGGCGCGGACGCCGATCGCGGGGCGGTCCTCGTGTACGCCTGGGAGGCCGGCTCCGGTTCGTGGGTGGCCGAGGAGCGGATAGTGCTCGAAGGCGGCGCAGAGGGCGACCGCTTCGGCGCGGCGGTCGCCTTCTCCGGACCCGACGTGTGGGTGGGCGCGCCAACGGAGCGCGAGAACGAGACCGGTGCCGTCCTGGTCTACGAGGCCGAAGCGGACGGCACCCTTCCCCGGCGGCCGCGCCGCATCGCCCTCCCGCGCGAAGAGACGGTGGAGCGCGACCGTTTCGGCGGACTGGTGGTCGCGGACGGAGCGCTCGCGGCGGTTGGAGCGCCCGGCATGCACCATCAGTCGGGCTCCGTCCACCTCTTCGAGAACAGCGGCCCCGGCTGGGCGGCGGCGGGCATGCTCGCAAGCGCCCCCGACGCCCTCGAGCCGATGGTCGGCGAGGAGCGCCGCTGCGAGGAGGGCAGCGTCGGCCCCTTCGATTGCAGCGAAGTCGAGCTGCTCGCGTTCATTCCCAACTCCATTCTGCGGGCCGAGGGCAGCGCCCGGGGCGTCCGCGCCAACGACAACTGGGGGTGGACCGACCGAGAGACCGGGCGCGAGTATGCGCTGGTGGGACGCAACGACGGCACCTCGTTCATCGACCTGTCGGACCCCACCCGTCCGGTTTTGGTCGGCGATCTGCCCAAACCCGACGGCACGCCCCCGTCGCAGCTGTGGCGCGACATCAAGACCTACAGGGACCACGCCTTCATCGTGGCCGACGGAGCGGGCGACCACGGCATGCAGGTCTTCGACCTCACCCGCCTGCGCGACGTGGCGCCCGGCGACATGCCCGCGCTCTTCGAGCCCGACGTCCACTACCGTGGGGTGGCGAGCTCGCACAACATCGTGATCAACGAGGAAACCGGGTTTGCCTACGCGGTGGGCAGCGGCGCGGGGCGCGAATCCTGCGGCGGCGGTCTTCACATGATCGACATCAACGATCCCCGGAATCCCGAGTTCGTCGGGTGCTTTCAGGAGGACGGCGGCACCCACGACGCGCAATGCGTGCTCTACCGGGGTCCCGACGAACGATACGAGGGGCGCGAGATCTGCCTCAACTCGAACGGACGGTACTTTCAGATCGCCGACGTGACCGACAAGGAGAACCCCTACGCGGTGTCTCGCGCGACGTCGCCCAATGCCGCCTACATCCACCAGGGCTGGCTCACTCCCGATCACCGCTACTTCTATCAGGACGACGAGTCCGATGTGATCGCCGGCGCGGTCGAGACCACGCGGACATTGATTTGGGACTTGAGCGACCTGGAGGACCCGGTGCTCGTCAACCAGTTCATGGGCTCGCTTCCCGCCAGCGCCCACAATCTCTACCTGAAGGACGGCTTCGCGTATCAGGCCAACTACCGCTACGGCCTCCACGTGCTCGACATCTCCGATCCCGTGAACCCGCGCGAAGTGGGTTTCTTCGACACGGCCCCGTATCAGGAGGGTCCGGGCTTCGGCGGGGCGTGGAGCACGTATCCGTTCTTCGAGAGCGGCACCATTATCGTCACGAGCATGCGCGAGGGGCTCTTCGTGCTCAAGAAGAGGGTGCGGCCGGTCAGTTAGGGAGGAGTGTGCGTTGACGGAACCGAAGCGGTTTGACCGGGGCGGCAGGGTGCCGCGCCGGGGCGTTGCCCTGGTCGGAGTTCGCACGTTGACCGCCCTCGCGCTGATCGTTGGCTGCGGGGAGGCCGGGGCGCCGGTGCCGGAAGCGTCGCTGGCGGAGATCCTCGCGACGCGCGGGACGGCGGACGCGGCGCTCCAGCAGGACCGACTGGAGGACGCGCGGGCCGCCTACCAGCGCCTCGTCGAGATGGCGCCGGCGGAGGCCGCGGGGTACGCGGGACTCGGCCTCACGGCGCTCAAGGCGGCGGACTACGAGGCGGCCGAGGAGAACCTCCTCGAGGCGCGCGAGCGGGCGCCGGACGATCCGGAGCTGACGCTGGCGCTGGCCACGCTGCGGACCGAGACGGGCGACTTCGGGGAGGCGCGGGCGCTGCTGGACGAGACGCTGGCGGCGGACGCGGGCCACGCGCGCAGCCTGTGGGGGCTGGCGGAGGTGGAGGCCCGGGCGGCGGGCCTGGACGCCGATGCCCGCGCGGACGTTCTCGCTCGCCTGGCGGCGGCCGCGCCGGGCAACCTGGCCGCTCTCGCCGAACTCGCCGATGCGCAACTCGCGCGCGGCGAACTCGACGACGCCCTCGGCACGATCGAGAGTCTGCGGCAGGTCGCCCCGGACTTCCGCCCCGGGCCGCGCGCGGCGTTCGAGGCCGCCGAAGATGCCCTCCTGGATGGCGACGCCTCGACGGCGATCGGCCAGTTCGCGGACTTCCGCGCGGCGTTCGAGGTCACCTCGCCCTACCAGGCGAGCCTCGAAGAGCTGAGGTCGCCGGGCGGCCCCCTCGCGGGCGTCGCCGCGCTCGACTTCAGCTTCCTCGTCACGCTCCGCGTCCGGGAGCCGGAAGCCGTGCTCGGAGCGCTGCGCTACACGGAGGCGTCCGATCTGGCCGGGCTCGCGGCGCTCGCTCCCTCGCCCGAAGCCGGGGCCGGGGGGCAGGCGCCCGTCGCCGCCGCGATGGCGACCGGCGACTTCGACGGGGATGGAGACGAAGACCTGCTGTGGAGTCGGGGCGGGGAAGGGCGCGTTCTCCGCGTGGACCTCGGCCGCTACGTGGACGCCGCCGATGAGGTCGGGGCCATCGACGCCGGCGATGCCGCGTCCGCGATCTGGGTCGACCTCGACGACGACCGCCGCCTCGACGCCTGGTTCGCCGGAAGCGCGCCGCGCGCGTACCGCAACGACCCGACCGGAGGCTTCCAGGAGATCGCGCTCCAACCGGCGGTCGCGGGAGCTCCGGCCGGTGCGGCCAACGGCGTGTTCGTCGCGGACCTGGACCAGGACGGGGACCTCGACGTGTTCGAGCCGCACACGGGTTCGAACCACCTCTTCCGCAACAACGGCGACCTCACCTTCGCCGAGATGGCGGCGGACTTCGGCCTCGCGGGCCCGGCGGACGCCGACACGCGCGGCGCGGCCTTCGGCGACCTCGACGACGACCGCGATCTCGACATCGTGCTCGCGGAAGGCGCCGGCGGTCTCCGCCTGCTGGATAACGAGCGCGCGGCCACCTTTGCGGAGCGAACGGAGCGTCTCTCCGGTGCGGCGTCCGAGGCGGCGCAGGCCGTGGCGATCGGCGACGCGAACGGCGACGGCTGGCTCGACATCGCGGCCGCCGGCGCCGACCGCGTCCGCCTGCTGCTCGGCTCGGCCTCCGACACGTTCACGCCCGGCGCGACGGCGCCGCTGAACGGTCTCGCCCCGCACGACCTGCTCTTCGTCGATTTCGACAACGACGGCCGCCTGGATCTCGCCGTGGCCGGAACGCCACCGGAAGCCGGCGCCCCGAACTCCGGGCTGCGGCTCTTCCGCAACGACGGGGAAGGGGGGCTGGCGCCGGCCGACGAGTTCCTCCCCGATCTCCCGTTCGCGCTTCGCGCCGTCCGTTCGTTCGACTACAACGAGGACGGCGACGCCGACCTGCTCGTTCTCGGCGCGGACGGAAACCCACGTCTCCTGCGCAACGACGGCGGCAACGCAAACCACTACTTCAGGCTCGACCTCGCCGGGCTCGGGGAGGGGAGCCGCAAGAACAACCGCTTCGGGATCGGGGCGCGGGTCGAGGTGCGGGCCGGGGATCTCTTCCAGGTCCACACCGTCACGGATCCCACGACCCTCATCGGCCTCGACGGGCGTCTGAAGGCCGACGTCGTCCGCGTCTACTGGCCGAACGGCGTCCCGCAGGACCTCTACTTCCCGGGCACGGACCAGGATCTCGTCGAGGAGCAGACGCTCAAGGGTTCCTGTCCCATGCTCTACGTGTGGGACGGCGACGGGTTCGAGTTCGTGGGCGACATGATGTGGAAGAGCGCCCTCGGCATGCCGCTGGGCATCCTCGGCGGCGGCCAGCGCGCCTACGCCCCCGCCTTCCCCTCGCAGGAGTACCGGCGCCTCCCGGACGGCGTGCTCCAGCCGCTGGACGGCGAGTACGTGATGCAGATCACCGAGGAACTGTGGGAGACGATCTACGTGGACGGCGTGAACCTCGTCGCCGTCGACCATCCCTCGGAGATCGACGTCTACGTGAACGAGGCCTTCATCCCGCCCGCCCCGATCGACCTCGAACTGTGGCGGGTGGGCGAGCGGCACGCCCCGGTCTCGGCCACGGACGAAAACGGGAGGGATCACCGCGAGGCGCTCGCCGAGCGCGACTTCGACTACGTCTCATCGTTCCGCCCCGGCCGTTTCCAGGGGATCGCCGAGCCGCACGAACTCATCCTCGACCTCGGCCGCGAGGCCGCCTCGGGCGACGTCACGCTCTTCCTCACGGGATGGATCTTCCCCACCGACGCGAGCATCAACGTGGCGATGGGCCAGTCGGACGCGCTCGCGCCGCACTTCCCGGAACTCGACGTGATGGGCCCCGGCGGCGAGTGGCAGCCCGCGATCCCCGGCCTCAGCTTCCCCTCGGGCAAGGATAAGACGGTCGTCGCCGACCTCCGCGGTCTCTTCCCGACCGACGACCGAAGGGTACGGATCCGCACGAACCTCATGGTCTACTGGGACGAGGCCTTCTTCACGACCGGCCCGGCGCACCCGGCGGCGGACGAGCATCGCGTGACCTCGCTCGCGCCCATGAACGCCGACATCCACTACCGAGGCTTCGCCCGCGAATTCCGGAAGGGTGGCCGCTACGGCCCCCACTGGTTCGACTACGATTCCGTCACCGTCGAGCCGCGCTGGCACGACCTCTTCGGCCTCTACACCCGCTTCGGCGACGTGACCGACCTCGTGGCCGAGGGCGACGACCGCTACGTGATCCAGAACGCCGGCGACGAGATCACGCTCCGCTTCGACGCCGGGGCGTTCCCCACGCTGCCGGACGGCTGGACGCGAACCTTCCTCATCTACTCCGACGGCTGGGTGAAGGACGGCGACCTCAACACCGCCACCGGCGACCGGGTCGTCCCGCTCCCGTCGCGGGCGCTGTCCGGCTATCCCCCGTCGGCGGAGGAGGCCGGCGCCACGGCCGCCGATGCCGCGCTCGCGGAGTATCTCACGCGCGTGATCCCGCCCCCGGAGGACCGATGAGCGTCGTCAACCTGGAGGAGAAGTTCGGCCTGTTCTCGGAGTTCTGGCAGCCGCACGTCGTGGCCGAACTCAACGACTACCAGTTCAAGCTCGTGCGCGTGAAGGGCGAGTTCGTGTGGCACGACCACGCGGACACGGACGAGGCGTTCTTCGTCCTCGAGGGCACGCTGCGGATCGACCTCCCCGATGGCGCCGTCGAGATCGGCCCCGGCGAACTCTATGTCGTGCCGCGGGGCGTGAAGCACCGCCCGGTCGCCGAAGAGGAAGTGAAGCTGATGGTCGTCGAACCGCGCGGCGTGGTGAACACCGGCGACGAGCGCGGCGACCTCACCGCCGAATCCGACGTCTGGATCTGACGGGAAGCGCCGCCGTCATCCCGCGCTCAACACCGTGCCCTGCCAACGCCGGTTTGACAAGCACTTGTTTTCTTGATTGGAATCTGGTCAGGAGGGCCGTTCAGAAGTCGGGGGCGAAGACCGCTTGCAGATCGATCTCCCCGACCCGTTCGGTTCCGAGCCTGACCGGGAGGGCACCCTCGAAGCGCTCGTGCGCGGGTTCCTCGCCGAAGCGCCACACGTCGACGACGTGCTCGTCCGGGTCGACGATCCAGTACTCGCGCACGCCCTGCCGCTCGTAGAGTTCGAGCTTGATGCCGCGGTCATGGCTCGCCGTCGAGGGGGAGAGGATCTCGACCACCAGATCGGGCGCGCCTCGAATCCAGTCGCTCCCGAGGATCTCGCGCCGCTCGTTCGACACGAACAGCAGGTCGGGCTGTACGCCCTCGTCCGTGGCCGGGAACTCGACCCCGAACGGCGCATACACAACCTCCCCGTGCCCCGGTTCTTGGAGGACGCGGTCCAATTCCTTGAACACGCGCTGGCTGACCTTCTGATGGCGGAAGTTTGGGGCGGCCGTCATGAACAGCTCGCCCCCGATCACCTCGTAGCGGTTGCCGTCGTCCGGCATCCGCTGGGCGTCGCGCCACGTGATCGTTTCGGTCGAGGATAGCGGCATGGTCTGCACATCATAGCTCCGGGCGGGAGTCGTCTCCAAATCCGACCCCATGATCGCCCGGACTCTCAACCCGCCCTCAACTCGCGCTTGCGATCATCCTCAGGTTGTGCCCTTGTAAGGACATGGCCAGTCTTGCGTTGGATCTGCCCGAAGAGCTGCTCGACCGCCTGCGGCGGCGAGCGCGGGAGAAAACCGATCTCGGCATCAGCGCGGCCCGGCTGATCCGCGAAGAACGCTCCCGCCGCGAGCGCGGGGACGACTGAGGGGAAGACCTAAAGGTCGGCGACGAACACGGCTTCGAGGTCGATCACTCCCACCTCATCGGCTCCGAGCCTGACCGGGAGGGTCCCCTCGAAGCGTTCGCACTCGGGATCGTCCCCGAACCGCCACACGTCGATGGCCTCCGCCACGGGGTCGACGATCCAGTACTGCGGCACGCCGAGCCGTTCGTACAGCCGCCGCTTGATCCCCCGGTCGCGGCTTGCCGTCGAGGGAGAGAGCACCTCCACGACAAGGTCGGGAGCGCCCCGAACGCTGGCTCCGACGAGCAGATCGCGTCGTTTGCCGGATACGAAGAGGAGGTCCGGCTGCACACCCTCGCGGGAATCCTCTGACTCCACGCCCAAGGGCGCCACGAGGAGCATGCCGCCCTGGGCCGTCGGCAAGAGCGGACGGAGGGCGTCGTACAGCCGCACGACGAGAATCTGGTGCCGGACGCTTGGCGAGGGCGTCATGAACAACTCGCCCCCGATCGCCTCGTAGCGGTTGCCGTCGTCCGGCATCCGCTGGGCGTCGCGCCACGTGATCGTTTCGGTCGAGGAAAGCGGCATGGTCTGCACATCATAGCTCCGGGTGGGCGTCGTCTCCAAATCCGACCCCATGATCGCCCGGACTCTCAACCCGCCCTCATCGCTCTCTGCCCGGCGCACGCCGATTTTGTTTGATCGGAAACCTGCAGAATCGCGGCAGATTTCCGTAAACGCCGTCGTGACAAGTACTTGTTTTCTTGATCGGTACTTGATCGGAAGGACCGTTCAGAAGTCGGGGGCGAACACGGCTTCGAGGTCGATCGTGCCCACCCGTTCGGCTCCGAGCCTGACCGGGAGCGTCTCCGTGAAGCGCTCGTGCGCGGGTTCCTCCCCGAAGCGCCACACGTCGACGGCGTTATCGTCCGGGTCGACGATCCAGTACTCGCGCACACCTTGGCGCTCGTAGAGCCGCCGCTTCGTCCCGCGGTCATGGCTCGCCGTCGAGGGGGAGAGAATCTCCACGACGAGGTCCGGAGCGCCTCTCACCGACGTATCCCGAATGATCCGGCGACGTTCGTCGGACACGAACAGGATGTCGGGTTGTACGCCCTCCCCGGTACTCGGGAACTCGACGCCGACCGGAGCCACGAGGAGGACGCCGCCGTGTCGCTCGCGCAGCACCGCAGCCAGAGCGTCGTATAGACGCAGCAAGAGAATCTGGTGCCGTGGTGAGGGGGCGGGAGTCATGTAGAGGTCGCCCTCGATCGCCTCGTAGCGATTGCCGTCGTCCGGCATCTGCTGGACGTCCTGCCAGGTGACCGAAGGGAGGGGCATGATCGGCACATCATAGCTCCGTGCGGGAGTCGTCTCCAAATCCAACCCCACAATCGCCCGGACTCTCAACCTGCCCTCAACTCGCGCCTGCGATCGCCCCCAGGTCGTGCTCTTGTAACGACATGGCCAGTCTTGCGTTGGATCTACCGGAAGAGCTGCTCGACCGCCTGCGGCAGCGAGCGCGGGAGGACCGCCTCACGATCCGCGAGAGTGATTGAATGACCCTGCTGAAGCCCCCCACGTCGTACGTTGCCGGATACGCACGAGCCCGTGAGGCGGACCCGGATCTGGCGGATGCCTATATCGAGCACACGCGCATCGGCGACCCTCCGGCGGACGCGGCCATGGAGGCCCTTTCGGAGGTTGACCAGGCGACACGTCATCGCCTGATCGACGCGGGCATGGAAGGCGATGAGGAAGGGCTGCGGGAAGCCCCGGATGCACTGAAGGAATTCTTCGGCTGTCTCGATCCTCCCGATGGACTCTTCCACCCCGAAAAGGCCCTTCAGGGAGCACGCGCCTTCCATAAGAGTTCAGACATGTTCTTTGTCGGGTTGGTGCTGGCGGCGGTCATCACAGGCTTCACAACCGGAGTCAGCAAGTCCTTCTACATGACCGGGCGAACGACGGGAAATCTCCGCCGGCTCCGGCAGAACACCAGGCATCTGATCGACATCACTCTGCCCGGCGGCCTCGAGCGCTTCGGCGACGGGTGGAAGCTGACCGTCCGCATCCGCCTGGTGCACGCTCAAATGCGGCGTTTGTTGCTCCAGTCGGATGGCTGGGACGTGGCTGCCGACGGAGTGCCGCTCCATGCTTCTCACCTCGTGCTCGCAGCTACCGGTTTCTCTGCCGTCAACCTACAGGCGGTGCGCCGGTTGGGCGTCAAACTGACCGGGGAAGAGAGCGAAGGCTTCATGCACATCTGGCGCTACGTAACGTGGCTGATCGGTGTGCCCCCCAAGATACTGTTTCGAGGAGAGGACGACGCCATCCATCTGAAGAACATCGGGTATCTGTGCGAGCCGCGTCCACGCCTGGAAGCAGTCTCGATGGCGCACGGCGTCGTCAAGGCGGTTCCCGAACGGCTCCGTATCTCCGACCCTCGCAAGGCGGAGAGATTCGTAGATATTCTGTTCCGAACGTCCCGCGCCCTCATCGGTCATGAGATGGCCGATGCCCTCGAATACCCAAGGCAGTCAACCTTCTGGATACTGCCGTTCATACGCGCGCAGCGGCAGTTCCAGATACTCCGTTCGAGGGTCGTCCCGGGCACAACCTCTTTTGACGCCGAGAACTTCATCGGGCTGATGGAACGGTCGACGTACGACGAGACCGGCGTGAGCTACCGGATGCCCGACGCGGTGAAGGACACCGAATCCAGCCGCTGGTAAGCAGAGTGAATTGGAAGGATCGTTCAGAAATCGGGAGCGAAAACGGTTTCCAGGTCGATCTTGCCCACCTGTTCGGCTCCGAGCCTGACCGGAAGGGTCCCCTTGAAACGTTCGTGCGCGGGTTCCTCCCCGAAGCGCCACACGTCGATGACGCTCTCGTCCGGATCGACGATCCAGTACTCCTGCACTCCGTGTCGCTCGTAGAGCCGGAGTTTGATGGTGCGGTCTCGGCCGGCCGTTGAAGGGGAGAGGATCTCCACCACGAGGTCTGGAGCGCCCGCGATCCCTGCTTCCGTGATGATCTCGCACCGGTCCCGGGATACGAAGACGATGTCCGGTTGGACGCCTTCCCCGGTGACCGGAAACTCGACGCCGTACGGGGCGACGAAGATCTCGCCCAGCCCGGGCCGTTCCAGGATCCGGTCCAGCGCATACTGCAGACGCTTGCTCACACGCTGGTGGCGCGTGGTGGGGGCGGGGGTCATGTACAGGTCACCCTCGATCGCCTCGTAGCGATTGCCGTCGTCCGGCATCTGCTGGACGTCCTGCCAGGTGATCGAGGGAAGGGGCATGGTCGGCACATCATAGCTCCGGGTGGGAGTCGTCTCCAAGTCCGACCCCAACGTGCCCGGCGCCATCATCCGGCCTTCAACACCCGCGATCGGCGACGGGCGGTCTTGTCAGCCGGGCTCCTCCGGCGCACCGTGCTTTCCCGGCACATTTCCGGCATCCGTCCAGCCCAAACCCGGCGAGGCACAACATGCGCGTCCGATCCGTTTCCATCCGCCCGCTCGTCGCGGGTTTCGCCCTGCTTCTCGCGGCGTTCTCCGCGGTCACACCGCTGGCGGCGCAGTCGGCTCCCGATCCCGCGGCCTACGAGACGCTGCGCTGGCGGAACATCGGCCCCGAGGGGAACCGCTTCAGCGCGGCAGCGGGGATCCCCGGCCAGCCGTACACCTACTACGTGGGCGCGGCCTCGGGCGGGATCTACAAGACGACGGACGGCGGCGTGAACTGGGACGAGATGTTCGACGACCAGCCGGTGCAGTCGATCGGGTCGCTCGCCGTCTCTCCCACGGACCCCAACATCGTCTGGACGGGGACGGGAGAGGGGAAGATCCGGAGCCACGTCTCCATCGGGCAGGGCGTCTACAAGTCCACCGACGCGGGAGAGACGTGGACCCTCATGGGGCTCGAACCCACGGGACGGATCCCGCGCCTCGTCATCCATCCCGCGAACCCGGACATCGTCTACGTCTGCGCGCTGGGCCACTCCTACGGGCCGCAGCCGGAACGCGGGGTCTACCGGACGATGGACGGCGGCGAGAGCTGGGAGCACGTCCTCTTCATCGACGAGGACACGGGGTGCTCGGACATCGCGATGGACCCGACGAACCCGCGTGTCCTCTTCGCGGGCACCTGGCAGCTCGAGATCCACACCTGGGGGCGCACGAGCGGTGGTCCCGGCGGCGGGCTGCACGTGTCGCGCGACGGCGGGGACACGTGGGAGAAGCTGAACGGCCCGGACAACACGATCGGCCTGCCGAAGAAGCCGGTCGGCAAGGTGGCCGTGGCGATCGCGCCCTCGAACACGCAGCGCGTGTATGCGATGCTCGAGACGGGGGACGGGATCCCGTGGGACGGCCAGCCCACCGAGGACGGCCAGCTGTGGCGCTCGGAGGACGGGGGCCGCACGTGGGCCCTCATCACCCGCAACCGGAACGCGATGGGGCGGCCGCACTACTACTCGCGCGTCGTGATCTCGCCGGACGATGAGGACGAGGCCTACTTCCTCACCGCCTCGTTCACGGTGTCGACGGATGGGGGACGGACGCTGGACGTGATCCCGCGGGCGCAGGCGCCGGGGGGCGATCACCACGACATGTGGATCGATCCCACGAACCCGGACCGCATGATCGTGGCGCACGACCAGGGGCTCTCGATCTCGATCAACCGCACGAAGACGTGGTTCCGGCAGCGGCTCACGAACGCGCAGATGTACCACGTGACGGTGGACAACGCGGTCCCCTACAACGTGCTCGGGAACAAGCAGGATGAGCCGACCTACCGCGGCCCCAGCAACAGCCGGATCCTCGGCGTCCGGCGCATCAACCACATCCCGCGCGGCATGTGGCACCACGTCGGGGGCGGCGAGAGCGGCTTCGCCACGCCGGATCCGACCGACCCCAACGTCGTGTGGTCCTCGGCCTCGGGCTCGGGAATGGTGGGCGGGATCGTCGTCCGCTACGAGGAGGAGCGCCGGCAGTACCGGCCCGTCGAGGTGTGGCCCGAGCAGAGCCGCGGGCCGGCCTCCGGCGTCCGCTACCGCTTCATCTGGGACGCGCCGGTCCACATCTCCCCCCACGACAACGAGACGGTCTACGTGGGGAGCCAGCACGTCCACCGCACGCGGAACCGCGGGCAGAGCTGGGAGGTCATCAGCCCGGACCTCACGCTGAACGACCGCAGCCGCATGGGCCTCTCGGGCGGGCTCACGGGCGACAACATCGGCGTCGAGTACGCGGGCACCGTGTTCGGGATCGCGGAGTCGCCGATCGAGGCGGGCCTCATCTGGGCCGGCACGAACGACGGCAAGCTCCACGTCACGCGCGACAACGGGGCGAACTGGACGGACGTGACGGGCAACGTCACCGGGCTGCCGGAGTGGATCGCCGTGCGCAGCATCGCGCCCTCCCGCTACGACGCGGGCACGGCCTACATCGCGGCGGACGGCCACCAGGTGAACATCCGCGACCCGCACGTCTACCGGACGCGCGACTTCGGCGCCTCGTGGGAGAAGATCACCGACGGGATCCCGCCCAGCATGCTGAGCTACACGAAGATCATCGTCGAGGACCCGGTGCGGCCGGGGATGCTCTACGTGGGAACGGAGAACGCGATCTACGTCTCCTTCAACGACGGGGACGACTGGCAGCCGCTGCAGAACAACCTGCCGGCGGCCCCGGTGTCCGGGATCGTCGTGCAGGAGCATTTCAACGATCTCGTGGTGGGCACGTACGGGCGCGGGTTCTGGATCTTCGACGACCTGTCGCCGATCCAGCAGATGACGCCGGAGGTGATGGCCTCGGCCTCGCACCTGTTCGCGCCGCGCGATGCGTACCGCTTCCGGCCGATCACGCCGCCGTCGATCCCGTACGACGACCCCACGATCGGAGAGGACCCGCAGTATGGGGCCTCGCTCAACTACTGGCTCGCGGCGGAGGCTGCGGAGGCGCCGGCGATCGAGATCCTGGACGGGTCGGGGACAGTGGTGCGCACGCTGGAGGGGCCGAACCGCGCGGGCGTGAGCCGGATCCACTGGGACCTTCGGGACGAGCCCAACGAGCCGATCCGGATGCTCACGCCGCCCATGTACGCCGAGCACATCGAGGTCGGCGACGAGGGGAGGCCGGCGCCGGGCGGGCAGCAGATCTCGATTCTCATGCCGCCGGGGCAGTACACGGTGCGCCTCTCGGTGGACGGGGCGACGCACGAGCAGCCGCTGACGGTCCTCAAGGACCCGCATTCGGCGGGAACGGAGGCGGAGATCGCCGAGCAACTCGCCTTCATCCGCGAGGTGCGCGAGGATGTCGTGCGGGCGGGCGATGCGGTGCACCGGGTGGAGGCGATGCGCGTGCAGCTGAGGACGCTGGCGCGGTTCGCGGAGGACGAGGATCTCGCGGCGTCGGTCGAAGACCTGCGACAGAAGCTGATCGACCTGCAGGAGACGATGGTCGACCTGCGGCTCACGGGGCAGGGCCAGGACGGCGTCCGCTTTGAGGCGCGGCTCCTCCAGAAGCTCGGCTACCTGGTCGGTGCGCTCTCCATCGCGGACTTCCGGCCCACGGACCAGGAGATGGAGGTGAAGGTCATCCTCCACGATGCGCTGGAGGCACACCTGGCCGAGCTGGAGGAACTGGTGCGGACGGACGTCGCGGCGCTCAACGAGACGCTGCGCGGGCTCGGCATGCTCATCATCACTGACGACGCGTTCTGAATCGCGAGTGTCGCCGGACGGTTGCAGCCCCGGCGACACCTCGGCCGGTTAGCCCGGATTTCTCACACGCGCCCCGGAAGTGAACCGCAGCCGTCCGTTCGGGCATAGTTGGCCGGATAAGTGTCCCACTCGGAGTGCGGTGGTAGCTCGGGGAGGGTCGAGGCGGGCTGTTTCGGGCCGGTGAGAGCGCACCGGAGCCGGATCCGTGGCGCCTGGAGACACCGGTGCCCGGGCCGGGGGAGGCCGGGAGGCTTCTGGTGAGACCGCAGGGTCGGGTCGGCGCTACGTGGGGAAGCTGGCGTGGACGCGCGCGAACTCGGCGGTGAAGGGGTGGTTCGCGTCCATGGCGACGGCGACGCGGCGGACGGAGACGGAGACGCGGGCGCCGATCCCGAGGAGCTTGAGGCGGAGGGAGCCGGCGGTGGCTCGGGCGAGGCGCGTGTGGGCGAGGGCGGCCCGGAGCCGGATCATGAGGACCGAGGCGAGGGCGGAGAAGACGAGCCTGAGCTGGTTGGCGGCCATGGGGGTGGCGGAGGTGCGTCCGGCGAACAGGTCGAGTTGCTGCTCCTTGATGGCGTTCTCGGCGTTGCCCCTGGGGCAGTAGATGCGTTCGTAGACGGTTTTGGGGGCGATCGTCTCCGGGAGCGAGGTGACGACGAAGCGGGGGTTGGACTTGCCGGGGATGTGCTCGCACTTGGCGATGACGCGGCGGAAGCGGGACCAGCTGGTTCGGGTGGCGTGGTCGAACTCGGCGTAGAGGCGCACCGGACGGCGGCGGCCCTCGGACTCGACCTTGGCGGCGAGGAGTTCCGGCGCGATCCGTCGGCGGAGCCGGTCGTTCTTCGCGACGCCGAGGACGTAGTGGATGTCGCGCGCTTCGCAGAAGGCCATGAGTTCTTCGCGGGCATAGGCGGAGTCGGCGCGGACGAGCAGTTCGACGTCGGGCCAGCGCCGCCTCAGCTGCGTGACGATGCGCTCGAGTGCTTCGACGGCACCGCGGGCCGGGTCGGTGTTGCCGGGGCGGAGCACGGCGGCGAGCGGGTGGTGGCCGCAGAAGATGTAGAGGGGGAGGAAGCAGTAGTGGCCGTAATAGCCGTGGAAGAAGCGGCCTTCCTGGCGGCCGTGCGTCCGGTCGTCGGTGCAGTCGATGTCGAGGACGAGGCGCGAGGGGGGCGGTCCGGCCTTCGACTCGATGAACAGATCGGTGAGCAGGGCCTGCATCGCCTCCGGGTCGTGGCCGATCCTGTGGTACCGGCCCGGCTCACCCTCGGGCGCGTGTTCGAGCCGGTTGAGCGTGCTCTTGCCGGCCAGGGCGGCGCAGTCCTTCCGGGTGGCTCCGGTCTTGTCGCCGAGAAGGCCCAGCACGGGATCGTGGCGCAGGTGGTCGTGATCGTTGAGGTCCTCGAAGCCGAGGGCCAGGGCCACGATGCGCTGGGCCACCAGCGTGGAGACGGAGTGCTCGGTGCGCGCCGGATCGCGGTGGTCGGTGAAGCAGGCCGCGAACCGGTCGAACAGGCTGTCCGCGCGCCCGATCTCCCGGAGCAGCAGCGTTCCGGCGTGGGAGGTGATCGTGCCGCCGTTGAACGCGGCCGTGACTTTACGGCCCCGGAAGCCTTGAAAAGCGAACGATACGGGCTTACGCTGTGTCGGCACCGGTCCTCCTTTTTTGTAGCCGCCATGTTATTGGGGAATAACAAATTAGCGACTACTGGAGGCCGGTGCCTACTCCATCCTGTGAGAAATCCGGGTTAGGGAGAAGCGACTCACCGTTCAGGCTTCGCCTTCGGACCCGCCTCAGGCTATCTTATGTGAAGATACCCGCCGGCAGCGTGCTGTCGGCTCAAGGGCCGCTCTTCGGAGCGGCCCTTGCTTTTTTTCAGCCGCCGCGGACGAGAGCGATGCTCCCGTTCACCGTGCTGAGCTCGATTTCCGGTCCTCCCGCGCCGATCTCGCCGGAGGCGGATCTGGGGCCCCAACGCCCGCGGATGGTGAGCGGAAAATCGGTATCGATGGAGCCGTTGACCGTCCGGATGTCGATATCGGCGTCGGTCCCGTTCGGGAGCACGAGCCGGATCCCGCCGTTTACCGTCTTGAAGCGAAGGTCCTCGGAAGGCTCGCTTCCCAGCCGCGCCTCGATGGCTCCGTTCACGGTCTCCGCGGACACCGGTCCGTTGGCTTCGACCGCGACCGCGCCGTTCACGGTCCGCGCTTCCACCTCGTCGGAGATCCCGCGCGCCTCGATCCCTCCGTTCACGGTCCGGGCCTCCAGTTCGACGCCGGCCGGAACCTCGACCGTGAAGTGCACCTGCACGTCGTTGTTGCTGACGCTCATCTCGTAGTCGTCTCCACGCCCGCACCGGTTCGGGTCCCGGCCGCGCCTCGACGGGTAGACGGCGCAGATCAGGACGCCGCGCGAGTCCTCGACGACCTCGATGCGGACCGAATCCGGATCGTCATCATCCCATTCCTTGGTGGCCCGCACCTGTACCTGGCTGCCGCTCGCGGCGCTCGCCGTGATGGAGCCGTTTACGCCCCGGATCGTGACCGCGTCTCCGCGATCCACGGACCCCTGCCATTCGAAATCCTGGGCCTGTGCCCCCGTCGTTGCCCCGGTGAGCAGGAAGGCCGCTCCGGCGGCGAGGTATCGGACTGAATTCCGCATCATTTCGCTCCTGATTCAGTGTTCGCGAGCCTGCCTTCGGCCGGCCCGCAAGTACGGTGGTGATTCCCTATTCGCGCTCCTCGTCCAGATCCGGGGTGCGCTCCCCCGGCCGGATGAGGAGGATGTCTCCGTCGAACGACTTCAGCGTCACGGCGGCGGATCCGTCCCCGACCGTGAACTCGCCGCCCCGCAGACGGCCTCCGCGGAATTGGATGGGGAACGACGGGACGAGTTCTCCATCGAAGGTGGACACGGAGATGCTGGCGCCGGCGCTCTCCGGGACGGCGAACGTGACATCGCCGTCGTGGGTGCTGAGCGAGTAGCTGCCGTCCGCCTGAACGGCGCCGTCGTACCACACGTCGCCGTCCACCACCGTGACCGCGATGGCGCGCGTGTCGGTGTTCGTGACGACGACGTCGGCGTCGATCCCGCTTACGCTGATGCTCCCGGCGACCTGGTCGAGCCACACGTCGCCGTCCGTCACGCTGACCGTCGCGGTCCCGGCGTTCGAGATCGTCACGGCGCCGTCCAGCGTGGCGACGCTGACGCTGCCGGCTCCATCGATCTCCACATCTCCATCGGCCGTTCTCACGGTCACGGCGCCGCGAACGATGCCCGCAACCGTGATGTCGCCCTCGTGTCCGGCCACGCTCACCTCGACGTCCTCCGGAAGCCAGATGAGCAAGTCCGCGCCGTCGCCGCCCCGGTTCGTGCCGAGCCGAATCGTGCCACCCGAGGACTGCACGCGAATCCTGCCGTCATCGTCGTCGAGCACGATCCGCGCCTCGCGGCTGTCCGCGCCCATCACGCGGATATCTCCGTCGCGGTGTTCGATCTCGATACGCGCGCCCTCGGGTACCACGAACGTCGTGTCGCGCGCGCCGGGGCTCGTCGCTGCGAGGACCGCCAGGAACATCGTCGCCGGGGCCATCAATCTGTCGCCGCGAGCTGCACGGCCTGGGCAAGGAACTCCGACTTGCGCCGCATTGTGTTCTCCATGTGTTCCTGGATGTAGGGGTCATCGGGCAGCTCGAGCAGCGCGGCCCGCGCGTCCTCGATGGCCCGGTCGATCGTCACGAGAGCGCGGCGGATACGCGCCACGGTCTCCGGCGGCAGCGGCCGCTCCGAGTCGAACAGCACGCGTTCGAGTTCGGCGATCAGGCGGGCGTATTCCTCGGCGCTCGATCCCCCGTCCTCCAACGTCGATACGCTTCGCCCGGCCGGGGGCAGGAGCGACGTAGCGCCGAGCCCCGGTGAGGCGCCCACGCTGCCCGGGTTCCCCCCGGCGTCGTCCCGCGCCACGGCCGTCCACACGAGGGCGCCGGAGAGCCACACCAGCGCGATGCCGGCCGCGAGTTGCGGCGCGAAACGCGTGATGCCGCGGGCGGGCGTGCGGCGCCGGGTCGGCGCATCGGAGGGGTCGGGCGCCGCGCCCGCGGGACCGGCGGCGCGGGCGCCGATCCGCTCCGCGATGCCGGGCCAGAGATCCTCGGCCGGTTCGCGCGGCCCGAGGCTCGCGGCCCGGTCCACCACGGCCTCGAGCTCCGCGAGCGTTCGGGCGGAGTCCTCGCAGCGCTCCAGGTGCCGCTCGATCAGGACCTCCTCCTCGACGCCGAGGTTGCCGTCGATGTACTCGGAAAGACGGTCCCGAAAGCGATCCTTCCGCTGTTCTCGGTCTGTCATCGGCTCACCTACCTGTCCAGGTGCCGTCTCAGAATCATCCGTGCCCGGTGCAGTTGGGACTTCGAAGTCCCGGGCGTGATCTCCATCATCTCCGCGATCTCGCGGTGCTTGTAACCCTCGACGTCGTGCAGGACGAAGACCTCGCGTGCCCCATCCGGGAGCCGTTCGAGCGCAACCTCGAAGTCGAGACGGATCTCGATGCTGTCTCGGCGCGCCCGGGCCAACGCCAGGGGAATCTCGTTCGCCATCTCCCGTTCCCTCTGCACCTTCAGCGCTCGCAGCCGGCTGCACAGGAGGTTCACCGCCAACCGGTACAGCCACGAACTGAAGGCCGATTCCCCGCGGAACGTCCCGAGCTTCTCCCACGCCCGAACGAAGACGTCCTGCGTGAGTTCATCCGCCCGCTCGCTCCCGGCCATTCGGCACGCGAGTCCATGGACACGCGACACGTGGGCGCGGTAGATGCGCTCGAACGCCTCCTGATCCCCGAACGTCGCCGCCCGCACGTCCGCCGCGACGCCGGCGGAAAGCTGCCTCTCCGCCCGCGCGTCCGGCCCGTGCTCCCGGGATTTTCCGTTCGGTTCGATCACGTCCTGGTCCGCGTTCCTGTTTCGATCTTGAGACGCGCCCTGCGTCCGGAAGGTTGGAGCACCGCCACGGACGCCTGCGTCACGGGTGGCCATCGGCGATGGACGCCCGGGGCTCCAGCCGCAGCGAGATGACCCCGGCGAGGATGAGCGCGGCGCCGAGCCACTGCCCGGCGGAGAGGCGGTCGCCGAGCACGGCGGCGGCGAGCGCGAGCGTCACGGCGGGCTCCATGGTCGCGGCGGTCGCCGCCCTGGCCGGGCCGATCCACTGGATTCCGATGAGGAAGGCCGTGATCGGGATGGCGGTCGAGAAGAGGCCGATCGCGCCCAGGAGGAGCAGCGGGCCGGGCGCGAGCGGCACGCCGATTCCCCCCGTGGCCAGCCCGGTGACCGAGATCGCTACCGCCGTGGACGTGAGCGCCGTGGCCGTCGCGGAGATGGGCGGCAGCCCGGCAAAGACGCGGTGACTTCGCACGATCCACGCTGCCAGGAACACGACCGCGAGCATGATGAGTCCGACGCCCAACGGATCGCCCCCTCCGAGTCCGGTCCCAACGGTCAGCGCGCACCCGATGGTCGTGAGCACCAGGGCGGCGATGCGACGCAGAGTCAGCCGTTCGCCGACCCAGAGCCGCGACAGGAGCACGGTCATCGCCGGATAGCTGAACAGAACAAGCGTCGCGACCGAAGCCGGCAGACGGTCGAGCCCGAGCATGTAGCACACCGAGTTGAACGCGTACAGGAGACCGAGGAGGACGAGACCGGTCCGTCGTCCGTGCGGGGGCCGGGGCCGCCCGGTGGCGACCACGAAGATCCACAGCAACCCGCTCCCGAGCAGGAAGCGCCAGGCGAGCAGCGGTAGCACTTCGACTCCCGCGGCGAGCGCGAGCTTGGCGAAGATCGGCAGGGCCCCGTAGCCGAGGGAGGCAAGGAAGACGATGAGGAGGCCCCGAGTGATCCTGCGCATGGGCGAATCTCGCTTCGCCAACCGCGAGTCGCCACTTTCAGGTTTCGGGCGACGTCCCGTACGGCACAGGAGGGAAGGGAGGAGAAACATGGCGATCTCGGAGCTTTCGCGCGCGGCGGCAGCGGCCCTCATCGGGTGCGTGGCGGCGGCCTGTTCGGTGTGGGTGGAGACACCCGGCGAAAGGTCGGCCGCCTCGGCACACCTGGGCGGCGAAGCTCCGGGACCGCTCGATCTGGAGGGCTACAGGCTCGTCGACCTCAGCCACGCCTTCGGCGACGAGACGGTCTACTGGCCGACGGACACGGCAGGGTTCGCGCTGGAAGAACTGGCCTTCGGCGAGACCGAGGGGGGCTACTTCTACTCCGCCTACTCGCTGGCGACGGCCGAGCACGGCGGCACCCACATCGATGCCCCCATCCATTTCCTCGAGGGAGGGCCGGATGTCGCATCGATCCCGCTCGAGAAGGTCATCGGTCCGGCGGTCGTGATCGATGTCACGGCACAGGCGGCCGAGGATGCCGATTATCGACTGACCGTGGCCGATGTCGAGGCACACGAGGCGGAGCATGGCCGGATCGAGCCCGGGAGCCTCGTTCTCCTCCGGACGGGATGGAGCGCGCGCTGGCCCGACGCCCTCTCGTACCTCGGCGACGACACGCCCGGAGATGCCTCGCAGCTCCACTTCCCGAGTTACGGCGAGGACGCCGCGCGCCTCCTCGTCGAAGAGCGCGGGGCCGCCGCCCTCGGAGCCGATGTGGCTTCCATCGACTACGGGGCCTCCACCGACTTCATCGTGCACCAGATCGTCGCCGCGGCGAATGCGCCGGGTCTCGAGAACCTCACGAACCTCGATCGCCTTCCGCCCCGCGGCGCCACCGTCATCGCCCTGCCGATGAAGATCTCGGGCGGGTCGGGCGCCCCCCTGCGCGCCATCGCGATCGTGCCGCCCTCCAATTGACCATGCTCCCTTCCAGTTGCTCTTTCCGACCGCGGGCAGTCACCCGACATTGCGCGCGATTGCGCGACACTGCCCGCGAAACCCGCAGAGGAGACGTCTCGATGCCCAGGAAGCACGCGTTCGCGTTCGCCGTCCGGACCCTCGCCCTGAGCGTGTCCATCGCCATGGTCGTCCTCGCGCCGCTCGCCGCCCAGTCGGGCCGCATGGCGGCGCCCTCGCGCGGAGGCATGGTCGTAAGCAGCCACTACCTCGCCTCGGAAGCGGGCCATGAGATTCTGAACCGGGGCGGAAACGCGGTCGACGCGGCCGTGGCCACCGCCTTCGCCCTGGCCGTGACGCTGCCTTCGGCCGGAAACGTGGGCGGCGGCGGCTTCCTCGTGTATCACGGAGCGGACGGCGAAGTGACGACGTTCAACTTCCGCGAGAAGGCGGCGCTCGCGGCGACGGAGCGCATGTACCTGGGCGAGGACGGCGAAGTCCGGGACAACTCGAACCACATCGGCCTGCTCGCCGTCGGCGTGCCCGGCACGGTGGCCGGCATGTGGAAGGCGCACCAGCGCCTGGGCCGCCTGCCGTGGGCGGATCTCGTCGAGCCCGCGATCCGGCTGGCCGAGGACGGCATGCCCTCCACGTGGGCGATGCAGAACTGGCTCCGCTCCCTGCCCGGCAGGGCGGGGCCGCTCTATGACGCGACCCGCGAGGCCTTCCTCAAGGACGGCGTCCGCATGTACGAGCCGGGGGAGACCTTCCGGCAGCCGGACCTTGCCGAGACGCTGCGCCGCATCCAGAGCGACGGCCACGACGGCTTCTACCGCGGCACGACGGCGAAGCTGCTCGCCGACTTCATGGCCGAGCACGGAGGCCTGATCACGGAGGAGGACCTGGCCCGCTACGAGGCGGACGAATTGACCCCGGTCCACGGGACGTACCGGGGCTACGACGTCTATTCGATGCCGCCGCCGAGTTCGGGCGGTACGGGGCTCGTGGAGATGCTCAACATCCTCGAGGGGTACGACCTGGCGGAGATCGGACACAATTCGGCGCTCTACCTGCACCTGCTCACCGAATCGATGCGGCGCTCCTACGCGGATCGGGCGCTCCATCTCGGCGACCCGAAGTTCAATCCGGAGATGCCGATCGACCGTCTGACGTCCAAGGAATACGCCGGTCTCCTGCGGGCGAGCATCGATATGGAGAGCGCTTCCCGAAGCGATTCGGCGGCCTTCAACGGGGCCTTCCTCCAGGAGAGCGAGGAGACGACCCACTACTCGGTGGTGGATTCCGATGGGAACGCGGTCGCGGTCACCTACACGCTCGAGTTCGGCTACGGGTCGAGCATCGTCGTCCCGGGCGCGGGTTTCCTGTTGAACAACGAACTGGGCGACTTCAACGCGGTCCCGGGCCGCACGAACTCGCGCGGCACGATCGGAACGCCGCCCAACCTCGTGGCGCCGGAGAAGCAGCCGCTGTCGAGCATGACGCCGACGATCGTCGCGCGCGACGGCCGGCCGGTGCTCGCGATCGGGAGTCCTGGGGGGCGGACGATCATCAACACCACGCTTCAGGTCGTGCTCAACGTCGTCGACCACGGGATGACCGGGTCGCAGTTCGGCCGGGCCATCGAGTCGCCCCGCATCCACCACCAGTGGCTGCCTGACGTGACCTCGTTCGAGGAGTGGGGTTTCTCGCCAGACACGAAGCGTCTCTACGAAGGCATGGGGCACCTGACGCGGACCCGGAGTGGACAGGGACAGGCGATGGGCATCTACATCGACTGGGACACGGGTCTCCGCTGGGGCGCCTCCGACAGCCGCGCCTTCGACGGCGGCGCCCGCGGAAACTAGCCCGCGCGGCGGGCGGCGGGGTTGAACTTCCGCCGGTAGTACCGGGTCCAAATGGCGATGGTGGGTGCTCCGATGACCGTCGGGAGAAGCCATGGTATGAGGGCGAACGGTCCCGCGATGTCGTACTCGAACAGACGCGGCGCCCCTACCACGGCGAACGCGGTGTGGAACGCGATGCCACCCGTGAGCATCGACGCCATGTGGCTGTAGAACCAGCCCATGCGCTCCAACCCCGGGTTCCGCATGAGGCGCAGCATGCGAGATCCGGTCAGGAAGCCAATCGGACTCAGCCCCAGCAGGATCGGCGAGACGCTGGACCACAGCCCCAGCGCGAACGCGATGACGGTGACGCTGCCTGCGATGGCTGCCCAGGCGAGGACTTCGTGGAAGGTCGTCCGCAGCGTTTCCGGCGCTCGTCGTGTGCCGACGGCCCGCATCGCCTGGCGCACCGCCGCGAACGTCGTCACGCCGAGGTATCCCAGGAACAGCGGGAAGCCGTAGAGGTCGGGCCGCTCCGCCACGCCGATCCCATCGCCCAGGTGGAGCCCGACCCGTCCAGCCGCAAGGATAACTGCCGACAGCGTCACGACATAGGCGCTCCACACGTAGACGCGGCCGGCCTGTACGTGCGCCCGGCCGCCCTTGCGGGCGAACACCGGGACCCAGAACGCCGCGAGACCCAGGAAGCCGGCCGCCACGTGTATCCGGAGGAGAGCGTCGAGCGGCGGGGTCATGGCGCGGGTTCCGGCGGGGAAGCGAGCCGCCGGTCGATGGCCGCCAGCGTGAGGTCGCACCAGGTCACCTTCGCACCGATGGAATCGATGCCCATGCGCAGCGTCGCGAAGCGGTGAAACCCGTCGTCGCTGTACCGGTCCGGCTGATCGCCGTGCGCGGCGAAGATCTTCCGTTCGATCGTCCGCAGTTCCGCCAGCCGGCCCGCCAGACGGTCGCGCAGCTCAGCCATGAAGGCACGCGTCTCCCGCAGGTCGTCGGTCGCGCTCATGAAGTAGAGCTGGGCGAGGTAGGCGAACCGTTCCGTGCCGACCACGGGTCCGCTGCGCACCCAGCGGCGCAGTTCCTCCCGCCCGTCCCCGGTCAGCGTGTAGACGCGGCGG
Organism: Candidatus Palauibacter sp.; assembly: GCF_965261555.1. GTDB lineage: Bacteria > Gemmatimonadota > Gemmatimonadetes > Palauibacterales > Palauibacteraceae > Palauibacter. Next base: position 3,307,526 of record NZ_OZ253465.1, on the reverse strand, counting down.
TCCGGTCCCCTCGGCGAGGGTTCGAGTCGGCTCCGCAGCAGGCCCCGCTCCTCGAGACTCTTGAGGGTGGGGTAGATCTGGCTGAGTTCGGCCGACCAGAAGTGCGCGACGGTCTCGTTGAAGGCGTCCTTCAGGTCGTACCCGCTCGCGGGCTCCCGCAGCAGGCCGAGGAGGATGTGATCGAGGCTCATGGGCTTCCCGGGACACGCTATATCAGTAACGATATACTTACTATATAAACTCTGCCATACCCCGTCAACACTGCGTCGGAAAGGTCGGGGATCGCCTTACGACGCGCGGAGCCGCCCGCGTGTCGGGCACGTCAGCGGGAGGCGCCCTCCCACCCCGGGCCCCGGACCACGCGCCCGGGCGTGGCGCCCGTCGGCTCCTCCTCCGCCAGGACCTGCACGCCGTTCACGAACACATCGCGCACGCCCGTCGCAAGCCGGTGCGGCTCCTCGAACGTCGCGTGATCCGCGATCGTGGCGGGGTCGAAGATCACGACGTCGGCGAAATATCCGGGCGCGAGCCGCCCGCGCCCCTCCAGCCTGAGGTTGGCGGCCGGCAGCGACGTGAGTTTCCGAACCGCCTCTTCCAGCGGGATGATGCCCTCGTCGCGCACGTACCGGCCGAGGAGTCGCGCGAAGTTGCCGTACGCGCGCGGGTGCGTGCTCGAGCGCACGAAGGGTTCCTCCGGGGCGAGCGATCCAGCGTCGGACCCGAAGCTCACCCACGGAATCGCGATCTGACGCCGCACGTTGTCCTCGGACATCATGAAGTAGACTGTCCCCACGCGGCTGTCGTCCTGCACGACGAGGTCCATCGCGGTCTCCTCGATCCCCGTGCCGCGGGACTCCGCCACGTCGGCGAGCGTCCGGCCCGTCAGGTACTTGAGGGAATCCTGCCGGAAGCCGACGAGGAGCGCGCGGTCGGGGGACCCGGCGGCGAGCAGCAGGTTCTCCCACTCGTCCGTGGGCGTCCGCATCTCCGCCGCGATCCGCGCGCGGGTTTCGGCGTCGCGGAGCCGCTCGATCATCGCGGCGTGCCCGCCCTCGTGGATCCACGGCGGCATCGCCGCATCGAGCCCGGTCGAACCGGCCGTGTAGGTGTACATGTCGGCCGTGATCTCGAGTCCTTCCGCCTGCGCTCGCTCCACGCGCTCGATGACCTCGTCCAGCTTCGCCCAGTTCTCGCTCCCGGCGGCCTTCAGATGGTAGATCTCCGCCCGCACGCCGGCTTCCCGGGCGATCGTGATCAGCTCGTCCACGGACTCGATGAGCCGGTTCCCCTCGCTCCGCAGGTGGGAGATGTAGCCGCCGCCGAACTCTCCGGCCGCGCTCGCGAGGGCGATGAGTTCATCGGTATCGGCGTAAAAGGCGGGTGCGTAGATGAGCGACGATCCGACGCCGACGGCGCCCTCGCGCATCGCGTCCCGCACCAGATCCTGCATCCGCCCGAGCTCCTCGGGCGTCGGGGGGCGGTCCTCGTGGCCGATCTCGTGCACGCGCACCGTCGTGGCCCCGACGTACGAGGCCACGTTGGTTGCGACGCCGCGTTCCACGAGGTGGTCCAGGTACTCGCCGAGCGAAGTCCACGGAATCTCGAAGCGCACGTCGCCCTGGCGGGCGAGCATATCCGCCTTCATCTGCGGATTCAGCGGCCCCATGGAGTTGCCCTCGCCGAACACCTCGAGCGTGACGCCCTGGCGGATGTCGCTCAGCGAACGGCCGTCGACGATGAGCGATTCGGTCCCCCACGAGAGCATGTTGATGAAACCGGGGGACACCGCGAGCCCGGCGGCGTCGATCGTCGTCCGGGCGGAGGCCGGGGCGAAGTCGCCGATGCCCGCGATCGTGTCGCCGGCGATCGCCACGTCCGCCGTGCGCGGCGCGTCGCCGGACCCGTCGTAGATCATCCCCCCGCGGATGAGGACGTCGTAGTCGGGGGCCGGGGCCGAGCAGGCCCACCCCACGACCGTCGCCATCAGAGCCGCGCGCAACAGCTGTCGAATCACGAATGATCCTCCCGCCAGGAGTGTAGCTGCGACCACAGGTCCCGCCCGCGAGGTGGGACGGGCGCGACCGCGCGCTTATCTTGCAATGAACTCACGTACGATACCGTCCGCGCGGCCTCGCCGCCCTCGGACACTGTCTCGGTTTTTTGGAGGACGAGAATGGCTCAGTCAGTGAAATCGCTTCGCATCGGCACGGTGGCCGCCGTCGCCGGGGTTCTCTTCGTACTCATCCTGTTCGTATTCGGATTCAACCGCGTCGACGAATACGAGGTGGCGGTCAAGCGGAACCCGGTGACCGGCGCCGTGGCGCCCCGCCCCTACACCCAGGGGCTGTACCACAACGTCCTGCGCTCGTGGACGAACTATCCGCTGCGCGAGGTCCAGTATCCCTCGGGCGGGCAGGCGGAGCGCCTGGACGCCCTCACCTCGGACCAGCTCCAGATCGCCGTCGACGCGGCCTACCGCTACCGCATCAACCCGGACAGCGCGGTCCATCTCTACCTCACGGTGGGGAACGAGAACGCCGTCGCCTCGTTCGTCTACAACACGTATCGCTCGGCCATCCGCGACGCGATCGCGGAGATCGAGGCCTCGGACATCCTGTCGACCAACCGCACGGGCATCTCCGGCCGCATCGAGGCGCTGATGACGAACCGCCTCAATCCGCGCGGCCTCGAGATCACCGATTTCTTCGTGCGGGAGGTCGTGCCGCCGGAGACGATCCGCGAGGCGATCGAGGCCAAGCTGTCGCGCGAGCAGCAGGTGCAGTCCGAGCAGTACCAGACCCAGGTCGTCGTCGAGCAGGCGAATCAGCAGCGCGCCGAGGCCGAGGGGATCCGGGATGCGCAGGATATCATCGCGGAGAGCCTCGCCGGCATCTCGGGCCAGCGCTACCTGTACTGGCGATACCTGGAGATGCTCGGGCGGATCGGCGAAGGGAGCAACAACATGGTCATCGCGCCGACCGAGGGAGGCATCCCCCTCTTCTTCGCCCCGGACCGCTGAGGCGGGCTGCCCTGCCGGGCAACCGACCGCCCTCCCCGGAGTGTCCGACCCTGCAGAAACGAAGGCGGCAGTTCACGACTTGGGGGAATGATCCCGAGGGGGGATACATGAAGAACTGGAGGGAGTCACTCGCCATTGGGCTTGCGGTGGCGCTGGTCGCCGGGTTGTACCCGGGCTTGGCGCCGGCCGCGGCCCAGGAGGAAGATGAGGACGAGCGGCGCGAACGGGTCCGGGTGGCCTTTTCCGGGGGTGGCGCATACCTCGGCGTGGAGATCCTGGATGTCGACGGGGAGCGCGCCTCGGAGCTCGGGATGTCTCGCGCGTACGGCGTCTACATCGAGGGCGTCGTCGACGGCGAGCCGGCGGCCGAGGCCGGCATCGAGGAGGGGGACGTGGTCCTGGCGTGGAACGGCGAGCGCGTCGAGAGCGTGGCGGGACTTCGGCGGTTGGTGAGCGAGACGCCGCCCGGGCGCGTCGTCGATCTGACGGTGCTCCGCGACGGGGCGGAACGCGAGGTGTCCGTCGAGCTCGCCGAGCGGTCGGGCTTCTTCTCGGGGGCCCGTGGCTTGACCTGGGTCTCCCCGCAGGTCGAGCTGACGCGAGTCCGACCCTCGTCGGCGCGCATGCGGGAACGGGCGCTCGAAGTGGAAGAGCGGCTCCGGGAGGTCCGGGAACGAGCCGCCGACGGGGTGGTGGATCGCATCTTCTACAGTCTGTCGGGGAGCCCGCGACTCGGCGCGAATACGCAGAGCCTGGGGGATCAGCTCGCGGAGTACTTCGGCGTGGAAGGGGGCGTCCTCGTCACCTCGGTCCACGAGGACACGCCGGCCGCGGAGGGCGGCCTGCGGGCGGGCGACGTCATCGTCGGTCTCGGCGACGAGGAGATCGACGACCCCGACGACCTGCGACGGACTCTCTCCGATCTCGAACCGGGGGAGGTGTCGGTCCGCATCGTCCGCGACGGTGGGGAACAGACGCTCACGGTCGAGTTGGAGGAGCGGGAGGGTGTATTCAGGTGGCGGCCGCGCGCCGGAGACCTCGGCCGCTAGTCGAACAGGCCCAGTTGGGGACCGGCCCGCGGCGGCCGGAAGTGTTCCGCCGTGAGGTCGTAGTCGCGCGGCTCGATGCCGTGCTTCGCACGCGCCAGTGAGAAGAGCCGCGCGACCTGTTCGGCGAAGGGGCCGCGCCCGCGCATCCGCTCCCCGAAGTTCGAAGCATAGAGGCTCCCGCCGCGCAGTTCCCGCATGCGGTTGAGCACCTTCTCCGCCCGGCCCGGACAGTTCCGTTGCAGCCAGTCCTCGAACAGGGCGGCGACCCCGTACGGAAGGCGGAGCATGATGTAGATGGCCCTCCCGGCTCCGGCCTGCGCCGCCGCGTCCACGATGGCCGGGATCTCATGGTCCGTGAGTCCGGGAATCACGGGCGCGACGTTCACGCCCACCGGGATGCCCGCATCCGCCAGGCGCGCGATCGCGTCGAGCCGCAGCTCGGGGGTCGACGCCCGCGGCTCCATCCTTCGCTGTAGCGAGCGGTCCAGCGTCGTGATGGAGATTTGGACCTGCACGGCGTCGTACCGCGCGAGTTCACGCAGGAGGTCGATGTCCCGCGTCACCCGGTGGTGCTTCGTCACGATCCCGACCGGGTTCCGGGCTTCGGCCAGCACCTCGAGGCAGCGGCGCGTAATTCCGAGGCGGCGCTCCACGGGCTGATACGGGTCCGTCACCCCGCTGAGCACGAGCACCTGCGGCTTCCACCGCGGAGAGGCCAGTTCGCGTCGGAGCAGGGCGGGGGCCTCCGGCTTCGCCAGGATCCGGCTCTCGAAGTCGAGTCCCGCCGAGAGTCCGAAATACTCGTGGGTGGGTCGCGCGTAGCAGTACGAACACCCGGTCTCGCACCCGCGGTACGGGTTCAGACTCGCGTCGAAGCCGAGGTCCGGACTGTTGTTGTAGGAGATGATCGAGCGCGATCGATCCTCCAGAATCTCCGTCCGCGGATCCGGGTCGGAAGCGAGCGTCCAGGCCTCCCGCTCCACCGCGAGAGGAAGGAAGCGGTTCGCCGGGTTGTGCGCGCTTCCGCGTCCCCGAATCGAGCGCCGTCTCTCGGAAACTCCCCGCATCGTCCCCCGGTGCACCTATTTCGGCGTTTGTTCGGTATTCTTTCGGGGCCATAATGGTGAGCGGGTCACCGAAGCGTCAAGTCCGGCCAGCCCGCGGGATGCGATCCGTCAGCGGCCCGCCGCGGGAGGGCTAGAAGCTGATGCCGAGCCGGAGCGTCAGGGAATCGTGCCGGGGCTCTCCTTCGCCCTGGAGTACCCGGGATCCAACGGCGACATCGGATCCCATCAGCGAACCTAGCCCGAATCCGTAGCGCACTTCGGGCCAGAGCCGGAAACCGAGGTCGAGTTCGACGCCGACTCCGAACTCCGCGCGCACCGGGCGTGCCGTGAGGAGGTCGTCCACGCCCGAAAACGTGCTGGAGGGGAAGGTCAGGACGGGCCCGCCCAGCACATAGGGCTGGACGGCAGGCAGGGGGAGCCGAATGCGGAAGTCGAGCGGGACTTCCACCAGATCGATGTCGAACCGGACCCGTTCCTCGCCCGCCATCGCGACGAGCTCCGGCATGCGGTGGTAAACGACGGCCGGCCGGATGGAGAAGGTCGCGAGGTTGAAATTCAGGAATACTCCGACGTGATACCCATCGGTGAGTTCCGTGAGATCGAACCCGTTCTCCGGCAGGAACTCCGCGAGCGTGTCGCGGTTGTAGCCCGCGAGGATGCCGATCTGGGCCTCGGCGTCGGCCGGGAGGGTGCAGACGAGACCCAGCGCGAGGCCGGCTCCCCACCTTCCGACATTGCGCTTTATCCCCATTGCGTCGGTCCTCCTCCACCTCGTTTGCGGACGATCCGGGGAGCGCCCGGAAGCCCTGCGGACTCCTGCGAAACGTACCCGCACGGGCTCCGGCGGGGTAGCTGAGAGAGCGGACGGCCTGCCCCTCCTGTGCACGGTCGACGGCGTGCCGCTATGATCACCCGAACCGCTCTACATCGAGGTCAGGGACACCATGATTCGACATCGCGAAGTACCGTCCGTTTTCGTCCGATCGTTCCTTCTCCTCGCCCTTGCGGCGTGCGCGACCGACGCCGGGGATTCGGCGGAAGCGGGTGGTGCGGCGGTCACGGATCCGCCGATGGGCGTGGCTGAACTCGTCCTCACCAACGGGAAGATCGCGACCCTGGCGGGCGAGGGCGGGGAGGTGGTCAGCGCCCTCGCGTCGAGGGAAGGGCGGATCGTCGCGCTCGGGGCGGACGACGACGTCTCCGGATGGATCGGGGAAGGCACCGACGTCATCGACCTTCAGGGCCGGCTCGCGATCCCGGGGTTCATCGAAGGTCACGGCCATTTCATGGGTCTGGGGAACGCGCGCATGATCCTCGACCTGACGACCGCCGACACCTGGGACGACATCGTCAGCCTGGTGGGTGAGGCGGCCTCGAGCGCGGCACCGGGCGCCTGGATCAGCGGCAGGGGATGGCATCAGGAGAAGTGGAGCGAGCCGCCCGATCCGATGGTCGAGGGGCAGCCGGTCCACGATGGCCTCAGCGAGGTGAGCCCCGCCAATCCCGTCATTCTGACGCATGCCAGCGGACATGCCTCCTTCGTGAACGCGAGAGCGCTCGAGTTGGCCGGGATCGATGCGGAGACTCCCGATCCTCCCGGCGGCGAAATCGTGCATGACGCGACGGGGCGACCCACCGGCGTCCTGAGGGAGACCGCGCAGCGCCTGGCGCGGGCGGCGTTTGCCGAGGAAGAGGCAAGCCGTTCCGAGGCCGAGCGCGAGGAGCGGGCTCGCGAACAGGTACGGCTCGCGAACGAGGAGCTGCTTCGGAAGGGCGTCACGAGCTTCCAGGACGCGGGTTCCGGCTTCGAGACGGTAGACCTGCTCCGGACGCTCGCGGACGAGGGCGCGCTGCCCGTGCGGCTCTACGTGATGCTGCAGGGCGGGATGGAGACGCTCGAGGGGCGGCTGGACGAGTACTACATGGTCGGACACGGGGGCGACCGGCTCACCGTACGGTCGATCAAGCAGGTCGCGGATGGGGCGCTCGGGTCGCATGGCGCCTGGCTGCTCCAGCCCTACGAGGACATGCCCTCGTCCATCGGGCTGCCGACGACGCCGCCGGAGGAGATCGAGCGCATCGCGCGGCTGGCGATCGAGCGGGGCTATCAGGTGAATACGCACGCGATCGGCGACCGCGCGAACCGCGAGGTGCTGGACCTGTACGAGCGCACCTTCGGCGATCACGCGGACATGAGCGATCTGCGCTGGAGGATCGAGCACGCGCAGCACGTCAATCCGGCGGACATTCCGCGCTTCGCCGATCTCGGCGTCATCGCCTCCATGCAGGGCGTCCACGCCTGCTCGGACGGTCCGTGGGTGATCCTTCGGCTCGGCCCGGGTCGGGCGCGCTCGGGCGCCTACGTGTGGCGGGACTTCATGCGGGCCGGAGTGATCGTGACGAACGGTACGGACGTCCCGGTGGAGGATGCGGACCCGCTGGCGAGCTTCCACTGCACGGTCACGCGCGTGATCGAGGATGGCGGGACCTTCTTCGAGGGGCAGGCGATGACGCGCGAGGAGGCGCTCCGTTCGTATACGTGGGCCAACGCGTACGCCGCGTTCGAGGAAGATCTCAAGGGGACGCTTGAGGTCGGGAAGCTGGCGGACATTACGGTCCTGTCCCGGGACATTCTCACGATTCCCGCGGACGAGATCCTGGAGACCGTCGTGGACTACACGATCATCGGCGGTCGCACGGAGTACAGCCGGGAGAACTGACGGCGCCGTGCCGGATCTGACTGCGGACGACCCAGTCGTAGTCGGCGGCGAATAGCGCTTCGCGGGGATTCGCGGCGGGCCAGTCCTCGAGCGGGATGAAGGCGCCGGCGATCGAACCCATCCCGCCGTCCTCGATCACCGTATCGAACGGGTTTCGGTACTCGACGGTGATCCGGTATCGGTGCTCCGGGACGACGAGCGCGCCCACGCCCCGCCCCCGGTGCGTGAGCGCCGGGATGTCCACGACGTGCCCATCCTCATCGAGCCTGGGCCGGATGTCGTACAGCAGGTCGCCCGTCGACAGGTTCTCGAGACGGAGCCGGGAGGCGTGCGCGTGGAGGTGACCGCCGAGACCGATGATGAGCCCGCGGATCGCCGGACTCGCGTCCCATGTCTTGACCGAGCGGCCGGGCGGAAGGTCCCAGGCTTTCGTTGCCGACACCTCGGGGTACATCGCGTCGAGATGGAACGGCGCCACCGGGTAGACGGGAAGGGGGGCGATGCGCGCGTACTCGAGCGTCAGGTGGACGGTGACGCCCTCGTAGTCCACTTCCGTCGGATTGTGCAGCATGGTGAGCGCGAGGAACCTCGAACCGCCCTTCATCGGAATGCCGAACAGCCAGCCGGGGAAGCTCACGGGCCGCGTCTCGTGGCTCGCCGCCAGGACCCGCAGCATGATCGGCAGGAACAGTTCCCGCCGCCCCGGATCGAGCAGGTTCATGTGATGCAGGACGACGCGCGGGACCGGTCCGCCGTCGCCGTCGAGGATGTGCGTGCGATAGCCCCGGATCGTCAGGTCGAAGGGGACGGTGCCTTCCTGCACGGGCAACTGGGCCATGTGGTGCGATGAACGGGCGGGGAGGTCGATCGGGCCCAGGATGACCGCAAGTTCCTTGCGTTCCGGATGGTCGACGACCCGGATGCTCGCCGTCGACGTGGTCGGCCGGCCCGCTTCCAGCGACCCGGCGTGGCCCGCGTGCGTCTCCTGCGCGGATACGGCGGGTACCACGCCCGCGAACGAGACCGCAACCAGCAGCCCGGCCGCGCCGGCCCGTCCACCCCGGCGCGTCATGGGGTTCCGGCGTCGTGTACCGGCAATCCGCGAGCTACCCTCCGCCCTCGAACTTCTGCAGATCCTCCAGCAGGTCCAGGAGCTTCTCGAGCCGCTTCTTGATCTTGTCCCGGTCGAGGTTGGCACCGACCTCCAGTTTGATCGACGCCTCATCCAGCGCGGATCCCGCCTCCGCGGCCGTGAGGGAGAAGGTCTCCCCGTGTCTCGCGGCGTGCAGCTTGAGATCCGCTTCGGACGATCCGGCCGGGGCCTTCTCGGTCCGGTCGATCCAGATTCCCGCGTCTCGCGTCCGCAACAGGGGCGGCGCGGTCAGGCGCAGCGCACGGAGTTCTTCGATCCGCGCGCGGCCGGCATCGGATCTCGCGTCCATCCGGATCGTGATGTGACCGTTGCCGACGACGGCCTTGGCTTCCCGTTCGCCGACCAGTACTGCGGACCCGAAGCGCAGCTGCCGACCGTGGGCCGCGTCGTGCCCGAGGCGGTCCAGCCACGCCCCGATGGCGCGCTCGATGCCTCCGTTGATTCGTCCGGCCGTGTGTGCCGTTCGGCGCAACTGCTCCGCGGCAAGCCGGGGCGCGCGGAACGAGCCCGGCGGGTCCGCCCGTTCGACGAAGTTCGCGATCCCCTCCAGGGTCGCCGTACTCGCCTTTGCCGGCCCGGGCAGGCTCGTGAGGTGGGAAAGGGCGGCCCAGACGCAGATCGCGAGGGCCCAGAGGGTGAAGGCGGCGGCGACTCTTCGAATGAACGTCACGTCGGCTCCAGGAGGAAGGTCGAGTGTCCGCAAGCTCGCTGTGGTTGTCTCACTGACATACGCGCGGGCGTGCGGTCAGGTTCCAACCACTACGACCGAATCCCGATCCGAAAGGTTGTCCACGGCCGTCGTTGCCTTGCTGCGGCGTGGGGGGCCTCTAAGGCGGCGGGGCCTCGCGGGGCGCGAGGAGCAGCGTGCCGGTGACGCGGGTCGGCCGCCGTTCCCCATCGCTGTCACGGAGCCGCAGCAGCGTGACCTGGATGCGAGCCGTCAGGTCCGCCCCGGAGATCTCCAGCCGCAGCGAGTCCGGCGGCAGTTGCACGCGTCCCGGCGCCGTCGTGGTCCCGAAGCGCCCGGCGCGTGCGATGAGTTCGCCGAACGAGACCGTGGCCAGTTCGTCCCCGCCGAGCCGGATCGTCGTGCCGAGGCTGTCCGGAGTGGCCTCGAAGGTGAGGGAGTCGCCCTCGAACGGGTAGCGTCCCCCCAGGAGGTTGCGCTCGAAGACGGCCCGGTCGAAGCCGGACACGGCGACCGCCGCGTTCCGCCCCCCCGGAGGCGAGATGTCGACGAAACCATAGGGATCCGCGAGCAATCCCTCGGACGGCACGAGTTCGAGGTGGTCCGCGATGAGCGTCGCCCGGCGTCCGGCCTCAGCGACCCTCATCGAGGCCGCCATGCCGTCTCCGATCGTATCCACCGTCGCCACGCCGCCCTCGAACCATTCGTTGATCGCGGATGTCCCGTGCCACGAAATCAGGTAGAGCAGGACATCGTTGATCTGCTGCCAGTCCTCCGGCGAGACCTCGATGGCGGCCGGCGAGATCCTGCCCTCCGCGAGGACTCCGCGCGTCGAGAGCAGATCCTCGAGCCGCCCCGTCTGGCTCCGTTCGGCCACGGCGTAGGCGGACCAGGGGCCGACGAAGGTGACCGCGCCGATGATGGCCAGCGTCAGCGGAATCCCCTTGATCTCGTGCGACCGCGTCACCGTGTAGAAGAGGGCGGCGCCCGCCAGCCAGATCCCTAGCAGCAGCAGGAGATACCGGCGCTCTGTGATCCCGTACTGTTCGATGCGCTGCCCGATGGCGAGCAGGAGCATGACGATGGACGGGATGATGAGAATCCAGAAGATGCGGGCGTACGTGTCGATCCACGCGTGGCCCTCCTGTCCGCGCCGCGGATGCACGAGGAGGAGCGACAGGATGCCGAAGGCGGCGAGCGCGGAGACGAGCAGTCCGATCCATCCGCTGGGCCACGTCGTCGTGATGACGACGCGCCCGAGGTAGGCGGTGAGGATGATCAGATATACGGCGACGAGCGGGAGGAGCACGTATTGGGCGAAGACGCGCAGACCCGCGGGGTAGTCCTCGCGGCGTTCCAGTTGCTCGAAATCGTCCGGCACGCCCGCGAGCACGAACCACGTCTGAAAGACAAAGCCGAGGAAGAAGAAGAGTCGGCCGTAGTTCTCATCGGCGATGTCGATGTTGAAGAGATTCTCGATGCCGAACATGGCGATGGAGAGTCCGCCGAAGAGGACGCCCGTGTAGATCGCCCCGAGGCCGAAGCGGAAGAAGAGCGTACGGTTGAAGTGCCAGAAGCCGTTCGGCTCGCGGACGCCGAGATAGGCGATGAAGGCGACGAGCAGATGCAGCGTCGCCGTCAGGTGAAAGTGGCGGAGGCCGGCGATGTTCTCGCCCCAGTTCGGCCACTGCCAGTAGTAGAGGGCGAGCACGGCCACGCCGAGTCCGCGCAGCGCCCAGTGCCGCGGCAACGGGAGCTTCCAGCGCTCCGCGAACAGGGTGAGCCCGGTAAGCAGCGGCAGGCCGAGACTGGCCGAGGCCAGGAGGCGCAGCTCGAGCGCCGTTTCCGCGTTGATCGCCCGCATCGCGGCGATCGCGGCGACGACCGCGCAGGCCAGGACAACGGGGAACCGCCGAGCCGTCGCCCACGCCGCCGCGGCGAGCCGCTCGACCGAAGGGAGCTTCAAACCCGGGCTCTGATCGTCACGAGCCTCTCGGCGGCCTGCTCGAGGAGCGCTTCCGTCTTGCAGAAGGCGAACCGCACGAGCTTGCGCCCATCCTCCGGCTTGTGGAAGAAGCTGGATCCGGGGACGGGCGCGACGCCGATCGTGCGCGTGAGCCAGAACGCGAATTCGTCATCCGGCAGATCCGAGAGGTCGGAGAAGTCCGCGAGCACGTAGTACGCGCCCTCCGGCTTGCGGCAGTCGAACCCGGCCTCCACGAGCGCGGGATAGAAGAGGTCCCGTTTCGCGCCGTAAACGTCGGCGAGCCCCTCGTAGTAGGACGGCGGAAGCATCTCGAGGCCGGTGGCCACGCCTTCCTGGAGGGGCGCGGCGGCTCCCACGGTGAGGAAGTCGTGGACCTTGCGTATGGCGTCGGACAACTCCGGGTGCGCGACGATCGTCCCCATCCGCCAGCCCGTGACCGCGAACGTCTTCGAGGCGGCGCTGATCGTAATCGTCCGGTCCCGCATGCCGGGAAGCGTCGCCATCGGAATGTGCCGCGCGCCATCGTAGAGGATGTGCTCGTAGACCTCGTCCGTGATCGCGTAGGCGTCGAACTCCTGGCAGAGCATCGCGATCTTCTCGAGTTCCGCGCGGCTGAACACGCGGCCCGTGGGGTTGTTCGGGGTGTTCACAATGATCGCGCGCGTCCGGTCGCTGAAAGCCGCCCGCAGGCGGTCGAAGTCGATCTGCCACTCCGATGTCAGCGGCACGAACACCGGAGTCGCGTCGCAGAGCGTCGTGTCCGGGCCGTAGTTCTCGTAGAACGGCTCGAAGACGATGACTTCCTCCCCCGGGTCCACGACCGCCAGCAACACCGCCATCATCGCCTCGGTCGCGCCGCAGGTGATCGTGAGGTGCGCCTCCGGATCGACGTCGAGCCCGTACCAGTCGCGATAGCTCGCGGCGAGCGCGTCGCGATACCGTTTCGCGCCCCACGTGATCGCGTACTGGTTCACGTCGTCGTAGATCGCGCGCGCGGCGCCGATCTTCAGCGTGTCGGGCGATTCGAAGTCGGGGAAACCCTGCGACAGGTTGATGGCGCCGTGCTCGTTCGAGAGCCGGGTCATCATCCGGATCACGGATTCCGTGAAGCCGTGCGTACGCCGGGCGGTGTGGATCTTCATCGGTCCGAATCTGGCCCGTCGATCGGCCGCGTGCCACCGGCGCCGGGCACGTCTTGTCCCGCCGTCTCGCCGCCGTCCTCCGCGCCCTCGGCGTCCGGGCGGCGGAATCCGGCCCGTACGAGCCGCGGCTCGACGAGTTCCGCCTGTCCGCGCAGCCAGCCGAACCAGACGACGTCGCCGGGCTTCAGCGTCGTGTCGCTCGACACGGGGTGTTCGCGCTTGCCGCGGCGATGCACGAGGGCGAGGGCGGGGAGCCGGCGGTCGGCGAGCGCATCGATCTGGGAGATGCGCAGCCCGGAGAGGCCATCGAAGATGAGAGGTTCGATCTCCACGCGGTCTCGCCGGAAGTTGTGTGCCCAGCGCTCGTAGTCGATCCCGAGCCCGAACAGCACCGAGGCGCCGCCCTCCTCGACCTGCTCGGGTCCGACTCCCGGCGTGAGCGGATCGATGGCCACGAGGCGGCTCACGCCCGGGCAGCTTTCCCCGACCCGTTTGGCAATGAGCAGGTTCACGCCTTCGTTCGGCGTGAGGGCGACGAGGGCGCGGCGCGATTCGACCCCCGCCTTCAGGAGCGCGCGCGATTCGTTCGCGTTGCCGAGCACGACGCGAAAGCCGTCGCTCTCCGCCGCCCCCGCCTCCGTCGGGTTCGTGTCGATGAGGACGATGGGTGCGTCCCCGCGGCGGGCGGCGCGCAGGGTTCGCGCGAGCGCGCGTCCGATGGGATTCGCCCCGACGACCGCGAACCCGTGGTTGGACGGTTTCCGCACCCCCAGCAGGCGCGCCATGAGCCCGCCCGTCCCGCCGAGGACGACGACGGTGACGGCGATGACGAGGAAGACCATCGCCCGCAGCTGGTTGCCTTCCACCTCCATCCCGCTGTGCGCGAGTTCCGCCGCGAACAATGAGGAGACGGCGAAGGCGACGATCCCGCGGGGAGCGAGCCAGGCGAGGAACGCCTGCTCGTTGCGGCTCAGGCCGGCGCCCCGGGTACAGAGGAGAACACAGAGGGGGCGGACGACGGCGACGAGGACGATCACGGTCACGATCCCGCCCACCCCCAGCGCGCGCACGTCGCCGAGGTCCACCGCCGCCGACAGGAGGACGAAGAGGAGCCCCACGAGGAGGAAGGTGAGCTGTTCCTTGAACTCGACGAGCTCGCGCGCGTGCCGGGGTCCCATGTTCCCGACGACGAGGCCGGCGATCGCGACGGTCATGATGCCGCTTTCGGGCAGGATGGCGTGCGAACCCTGGTAGAGCGCGAGGACGCAGGCGAGCGTGAAGATGTTCCGCAGATCGGAGGGGATCGCGCGCCGCATCCTCAACAGCCCTCCGATGATGAACCCTCCGGCCACGCCGATGACGGAGCCGAGGCCCAGGCGCGTGAGGAGGCCGAGGAAACCGGCCCCCACGTCCCCCGCCGTCGACGCGAGCGCCAACTCGAAGGCGACGACCGCGAGGATCGCGCCGACCGGATCGATGAGCACGCCCTCCGCCTCGAGGATCGTCCGCAGGTTGTTTCGCAGACGAATCCGCCGCGTGAGCGGGTTGATCACCGTCGGACCCGTGACCGAGACGAGCGCCCCGAAGAGCAGCGCGATGCGGAGGCTCCAGCCCAGCGCGAGCATCGCCGTGACGGTGGCCCCGGCGATCGTGACGAGCGCGCCGAGCGTGATCAGCCGGCGGATCGTCACCGCCTCGCGCCGCAGCCGGTCGAGGTTGAGTTGCAGCGCGCCCTCGAAGAGGATCACCGCGACGGCCAGCCCGACGATGGGGTTGAGACCTTCGCCCAGCGTGTCGGGCCGCACGATGTTGGCGAAGGCGGGCCCGAGGAGGATGCCGGTCGCGAGCAGGAAGAGGATGCCGGGTACGCGTGCGTGTCGCGCGACGGACTGCGCAACGACGCCCGCGGTGATGGCGAGGGCGAAGGTGAGCGCCGGATCCTGGAGGTTCACGAGTCGGCGGTTCGCTCGGTCGCGAGGAGGAAGTTCGTGAAGCCTTCGTCGTAGTCGGAGAGGCCGTTCTGCCCCGTGAGCTTCATGCGGGCGTTGTAGGCGTTCTTCATCATCGGACCCACGACCCCGCTGACCGGACCCTCCGCCGGGTGGCGCACGGCGAAGGCATCCTTCAACTCCTCCCGAAGTCCGATCTCGGCGAGGAGGCCGTTGTACGCGGCGGCGTCGCGCTCCGCCAGCACCCAGAGCTGGCGGTCGAGGCGCTCGGAGTGGGCCGACTGCTCGAGGACGGGCTCACCGGAACGCACCAGGGCGAAGTAGCCGAGGATCTGCGCCTCGACTTCCTTCATGTATCCCTTGCGGTGGCAGAACTCGTGCGCGATCACATGGGGTTCGAAGATGCCGGTGCTCCGGAAGATCGCGACGTCCCCCGTCAGGGGGTCCGCCGCCCCGAGCGCGAAGGGGAAGACGATCTGCGCGAGCATGAACTCCCGGACCTGCGAACTCGTCTCCAGACGCTGGCCGGTAAGTTCCGCGAGATAATCGGTGAGACAAAGGTCGACCTGCTCCGCCAGTTCCTTCCGTGGCGTCTCCATCGGCACGTGGTTCGCGTTCAGCCGCTCGACGAGACCCTCGACATCCCGTCTCCGCTCCTCCTCCGACGCGGGGGGCGGGGAGAGCGGATCGAAGCCGAACGCGTCCTCGAAATCCACGCGACGGGCGTCCGCCCGAACCGCCCAGTCGATGAGCGCGCTGCCCGCGTACACGCCGAGCGCCGCCGCCTGCAGCGCCCGCCCGGCCGGGCTCAGGCCGAAGAGCACCCGGGCGGCAACGGGGGCGGCAAGAAGCAGATCGGAAGGCGCGACCGGCAGGTACGTCGCTAGGTTGGGGATCCGGAGTCTTTCCATGGCTCCTCGTACGCGGGTCGGTGGACGAAAGTTCGGGATCGACGGGCCGGGTGCAACCGTGGGGGCCTTCGCGGCGTCACACTCCTGTCGGAAGCCGGGGCGGGACCGATGGCGAGTCCGGGAAGCGGGGAGTCCGAGAAA
The DNA here is from genome assembly GCF_965261555.1 of Candidatus Palauibacter sp. Classification (GTDB taxonomy): domain Bacteria; phylum Gemmatimonadota; class Gemmatimonadetes; order Palauibacterales; family Palauibacteraceae; genus Palauibacter. The sequence goes on along the minus strand of NZ_OZ253465.1, from coordinate 3,291,700 downwards.
CGGGGGAGGGGAATATGCGTCGGAGCACGTCGGGGTCGCTCATCGTTCTGCTCGCGGTCGTCGCGGGCCCACCGCCCCTCGCCGGGCAGGAAGTCAAGGTCGGGGGCCAGGTCACCTTCGGGGACGACGCGGACTTCGGCCTCGGCCCGCGCGCGCAACTGACGCTGCCCTGGATCGCCCCCGGCGTCCGGCTCGCGGGCTCCTTCGACTACTTCTTCCCCGACTCTGGTCTCGGCGACCCCGGCGGCGACTACGACTACCACGAACTCAACCTCAACGTTCTCGCAGACATCTCGCTCGATCGCGTCACGAACCTGGTCCCGTACGCCGGCGGCGGATTGAACGTGGCGTGGGAAAGGGTCCCGTCCAACGGAAGTGAAGGGGTGCTGGAGCGGCTGTACGGCCTGAACGTCATCGCCGGATTCCGTTTCCCGCTCGTCGGGTTCACGCCCTTCGTCGAGGCGAGGTACGAACTCGAGGGGGGCCAGCAACTCCTCGTCGCCGGCGGCATCCTTCTACCCTAGCGCGGTTCGTCCGGGGACCGGAGAAGTCCGTCAGAATCGTAAGCCGCCGCCGGCGCTGAAGGCCCACCTCGATCTTTCGCTCTCACCGATCCCTCCGCCGAAGCGGTAACCGACATTGAGGTTCGTTACCTGCGCGAAGGAGGAGAGCGGGGATCCTCCGAACACGGTGACCCCGATGTTGCCTCCCAGCCTCGAATCCTGGTCCGGATACCAGGCGCCGCCATAGTCGACGAACGCGCCGACGCCGAGCCCGAACAGGTTGTAGAAGTTGTCCACCAGGTAGGAGCGGTGTTCGAGCGTCGCGCGCACCGTGCGCGTGCCCACGAACGCGTGCGGCCCCCAGAGGCGCGGCAGTATCTGGAAGCCGATGTCGTGCTCGGAGCCCGGGCGGGGTGACTCCTGGACCCCCGCGGAGGCCTGCAGGAACGTCGTGTTCCGCTCCGTCTCCCGCACCGCCGCCGTTCCGGTGCCGAAGACGTAGCCGGAGTCGAGGCCCGCCGAGTTGAAGAGGCCGCCGCCATCGAGAGCACCCTTGAGAATCGCGGGGCCCGCCCGCCTTCCGGATGACAGGAGAAGACGCGTTCCGATTCCCGTCGACCTGTATCCGAGGCGTTCGTGGGCGAGTTTGACGGAGAGGTATACGCGGTCGCTCAGATCCTGGTCTTCCTCGGAAAACCCGTTGAAGCGCTGCACGCGCTCGAAGCGGGCGCGCCGCCATTCGGCGTATACGCCGATAAGTCCGTACACGGAGTCGGGCACCGTGGCGTCGAGGCTGTCCAGATTGACGCCGGGATGTTCGATCCGCAGGTGCTCTTCGTGCCGGATTTCGAGCGTCGCCCCGATGCGGAGGAACTTCCGTGGATTCGCGATCGGCGCGATCGCTCCGGTCAGGCGGTGGATATGGGCTCGCCGCCGCCATTCGATCGTCTGGAGGCTGTCCGGGTTGTGGCGCACGTACTGGGGGATCCGCCCCCGGAAGTCCCGTCCCTCGTAGTAGAACGCCGAGCGGTCCGAGAGAGCGCGGAACGGATTCGACAGGCGCCACGCGACGACGTCGCGGTCCGACAGGTTGCGCCAGGTCGCGTTGGCCGCGAGCCGGGTGGAGGCCAATCGATTCGACGTCAGCCGGAGATCCATGCCGTCGCGGTCGGTTTCACGGACGTACCACACGCGCATGGAGTTTCCACTGCCCGCGAGGTTGACCTCGGTGACCCCGAGGGTGCCGGTGAGGGTACCGTCGGCTGCGACCCGCCCCGTGATGCGCGGCTGCAGGCTCCACGCGTCGCGCGTTCTCACGTCCAGCGCGAGTTTACCATCGACGCGCGTAGAATCCACGCGGACCCGGCGGAAGAGGCCCAGGCGACGGAGGTTCCGTTCGCTCTCGGCGGCAAGGAGTGAGTCGTAGGGCGTCCCCGGCCCCAGGAGCAGCTCGCGGCGGATGACCCAGGGCTGCGTCGTCCCGTGCAATCCGTTGCCGAGGCGGTAGATGAAGTTTCCGGCCGCGGCGCTCTCCGGGAAGACGTCCTGCCGGCCGATGATGACGGTATCGATGATGGCGCCCGTGCCGTCCTGCGCCTGCGCTGCGGACGTTGGCAAGAGCCCCAGCAGGCACAGGAGTCGGACGACGTTCGCGCCCCGGAACGGAGCAGGGCGAGTCCCCCTTTCCGGGAGGGCCGCGGACGGAATCATGGGGCGGGAAGGTACGGTCGCGCGGGGTTTACGGCCACCGGACATCGTCGCGTTTCGCGAGGCCCGGCTCGTCACGGAAACGGGCCGCGATCTCACCCAGGGTGATTCCGAGGCCGGGGTGCCGGAATCCCGGCGCCACATCGGCGAGAGGGACCGCCAGATGCGCCCTCGTCGGGATCTCCGGGTCCGGGAGTTGCAGCTCCTCCTGGTCGACGACCAGGCCCTGCACGGCGGCGATGTCGATGTCGATCGTGCGGGGGGCGTTGGGGTCGGCGGTCCTGACGCGTCCGAGGCGCCGCTCCAGCGGCCGGATGACCTCGAACTTCAACTCTCCCGGGGAGAGATCGGTCGTGATGCGCACGGCCGCGTTCAGGAAGCGGGGCATCCCGGGGTTCCCGACCGGTTCCGCTTCGTAGATGGGCGAGGCTCCGTCGATGCCCAGCAGTTCGTCGAGCGCCTCGAGGGCCGCGACGATGTGCCGCTCCGGATCGATGTTCGAGCCGAGCGTGAGGAGGGTTGTTCGGGGCGAGGCGTTCACGCGTAGTCTGCCGCCGTCCGTTCGACCTCGATCCCCACCGAGCGCGCGTAGCGCAGCGCCCCGGGCTTCTCCACGCGGACCTTCGCCCGCGCGGCGCCGAAGTCGACGATCGCGATCCGTGCGATCTGGTGCGCGAGGGCTTCAACGAGATACGGCTCGGCCGTTTCGACGTGCGCGATGACGCGCTTCGTCAGGGTCCGGTAGTTCAGCACGTCCGCGACGTCATCGGATTCGCCCGCGGCCCGGGCGTCCACGGAGAGCGAGAGGTTGATCACGATGTCCTGTTTCTTCTCGCGTTCCCAGTCGTTGACTCCGATGATGCCCCGGACGAGGAGGTCACGGATGATGACGGTATCGGAGTACGCCATCAGCGCCGTCCTCCCGTCAGCAGATGTTCGCCGCCGTCCACGTAGATCGTCGCTCCCGTCACATAGTCGTTCTCGGCCAGGAACCGCGCCGCGTGCGCCACGTACTCCGGATCGCCCGTCCGCCCGAGCGGGACCCTCCGACCCTTCTCCCGCCACGCCGCATCCTCCGCCGTCTCGCCGGGAGGCGGAAGGATCGGGCCGGGAACGATCGCGTTCGCGCGCACCTCCGCGCCCAGTTCGCGGGCCGTCAGCGCCGTCAGGTGCAGCAGTCCCGCCTTGCTGACCCCGTGCGCCGCAAACCCCTTCCAGGCAGCGACCGCCGCCATGTCCGACATGTTGATTATGACGCTGGGCGCCAGAGGTTCCCCTAGGCTGCCGCGCCGGTCGGGTACGGCGCGCATCCGGACGGCGGCTCGCTGCGTCATGAGGAAGGGAGCGCGCAGGTTGAGCGCCTGTGCGGCGTCCCATTCGGCGACCGTCGCCTCGTCGAAGGGGGTGCGCTCGAAGCTCGCGGCGGAATTCACCAGGATGTCGAGACGCCCGAACGCCGCGTCGAACGCCTCGAACAGGTCGTCGATCTGCTCCGGAAGCGAGAGGTCCGCCGCGGCCGCCGCCGCCCGGCGCCCCAGGGCCCGCACATCGTTCGCCGTGCGGTCGGCCGCCTCGGACGAGTTTCGGTAGTGGATGAAGACGTCGCATCCCGCCTCCGCCAGACCCAGCGACAGCGCGCGGCCCAGCCGGCGTGCGCCCCCGGTCACGAGTGCGACGGCACCCTCGAGTCTCACGGCATCTCTCCGTTCACGAGCATCCCCGACGACGCGGGAGTCCCCCGGCGGGTGTCCCCCCGGGGCGTGCACTTCCCCGGCGGTCCCGCACCGGGGAAGCCGGGAATGTACAAGGTTCGAGGACGGTTGGGGCGTTGCACGCGAAGGCGGCGCATGCCCCATTGCGGACCACCCGTGGCGGGCGCGGGATTCCAACCGGGAGAAGGCGCGTGAAAGCGATCTGGTACGAGATGACCGGCCCCGCGCCGGAGGTGCTCCGGTTCGGGCGGCAGGAAGCGCCCGTGCCGGGGGCGGGAGAAGTCCGGGTGCGGCTGGCCGCCTCGGGCGTGAATCCGTCGGACACCAAGCGGAGGGCCGGCTGGATCGGTCTGTCGATGCCTCATCCGCGCATCGTCCCGCACTCCGACGGGGCGGGAACGATCGATGCGGTGGGGGCCGAGGTGGAGGGGTCCCGCGTCGGCGAACGCGTCTGGCTGTGGAACGCCCAGAGCGGCGGCCGTCCGTTCGGAACGGCGGCGGAGTACACGGCGGTACCGGAGGCGCAGGCCGTGCCGTTGCCGGACAATGCCTCCTTCGCCGACGGAGCGGGCCTCGGAGTGCCCGGCTGTACGGCCCACTACGCCGTGTACGGGGACGGGCCGGTGGGCGGAAAGCGGATCCTCGTGCAGGGAGGCGCCGGGGCCGTCGGCCACCTGGCGGTGCAGCTGGCCACTCTGGGCGGCGCCGAGGTCATCGCCACGGTGAGCAGCGCCGCCAAGGCGGCAGTGGCGCGGGGCGGCGGCGCGAGACACGCGATCGACTACCGGCGGGAGGACGTTGCCGGCCGCGTGCTCGACCTCACGGGCGGGGAAGGCGTGGACCGCATCATCGAGGTGGACCTCGCCGCGAACCTCGAGACGGACGTCGCGGTGCTGCGGGAGAACGGGACCATCGCCTCGTACTCGTCAACCTCCGGCCCGGAACTGCCGCTCGCCTACTATCCGCTCGCCTTCAAGGACCTGCGCATCCATTTCCTGCAGGGATACCTGCTGCCCGCCGCCGCCCGCCGCGCCGCGGTCCGGGATCTCACGACCTGGCTCGCGGCCGGACAACTCGACGTGCGGATCGCCGCCACCTTCCCCCTCGCGGAGACGGCGTCCGCACACGAGGCCCTCGAGTCCGGCCGCGCGGACGGGAAGATCCTCGTCGAACTCTGACGAGCGTGTCGCGCTACTGCACCCGTTCGAAGCGCAGGTCCCAGACGCGTCCCTGGCTCAGGCTCGCCTGCGTGACCCGCCCGGTCTCGTCGCGCCGGAAGATGAAGGTGCTGCCTCCCTGCCTGAACGCATCCGGATACACCGGCACCAGCGACGGCCCGCCTCCGTACCGGTCCCTCAATACGAGGCTGCCGTCCTCAACCTCGACCCAGTATGTGACTTCCGCCTCGTCGCTGTGGTAGGCGCCCACGTAGGCGGCCAGGTCCGAAGCGGCGGGCTCGAATCCTTCCACCGGTTCGATCCTCACATCATCGGCGACCGGCGTGTCCATCGTGGCCCCGGGCCTCGCTCCGCCATCGGCCGCGGCGTCGAAGACGATGGATACGCCCGCCGGTGAGGCGAACTCGGTCTCGCTCATCGCCGCCAGGGACATCCCGCCCGGCCCTCCGCCCATGCGGAGCGAGGCGCCGTCCGCCGTCAACTCCATGAACTGGCCCGTGCGGGTGTCGCGGTATCCGCCGGCGAGGGCGGCGACGCGGGCCGGGTCGACGTCCGCGCCCGCGGGATCCTCCGACGCTTCCTCGTCGGTGGCGTCGCCGAGGTAGAGGTCGGCCACGGCGCGGGCGAGCCCGCCGGGGTTGGCCTCGCCCACGTTGCACATCACCGACACCGCGAGCCCGTGGTCGGGGAAGCGGGTGAGGAAGCCCCGGTACGCCGCGGTTCCTCCGGAGTGCTGGACCTCGCGCACGCCCTTGTAATCGCCGACGAAGAGCCCGCCCGCGTAGCTGATCTGCCGCCCCGAGTCGAGCATCCCCTGCTCATGCATGAGCCGGATGAACTCGGGCCCGCCGACTTCGCCCGTGTCGAGGTTGCGGGTGAACCTGAGAAGGTCGCCGACGGTCGTGAGCAGGCCGCCGTTCCCGTGCACGTTCTCGAACGGCATCAGCATGTGCCATTCGCCGTCGTCGCCACGCCGGTATCCGATCGAGCGCTCCTCGACGATCTCGGTGAAATCGTCCCGCCACTGCGTCTTCGTCATGCCGAGGGGGCCGAAGATCCGCTCCTGCGAGAACTCGTCGAAGGTCTGTCCGGTCACCCGCTCCACGAGCATCGCCTGCAGGTTGTATCCGGTGTTCGTGTACGAGTAGTAGCGGCCCGGTTCGTAGTTGAGGGCGCGCTGGCGGCTCGCGATGTCGAGCGCGTGCTTGTGCGTGTGGATCCGGGTGGTCCGCGCCCAGCCGTGGATGCCGGCGACCGACCCCCAGTCGCGGAGCCCGCTCGTGTGATGGATGAGCATCCGCACCGTGATGGGCTCGCCGTAGTCGGGCATCTCCGGGAAGTACTCCCTGATGTCGTCGTCGAGGTCGATGCGTCCGTCCAGCGCGAGCAGGATGGTGGCCGCCGCGGTGAACTGTTTCGAGACCGAGCCCGGCTCGAACACGGTCTCGGGCGTGTTCGGCAGGTCCCACTCGAGGTTCGCCATGCCGTATGCGCGAGCCATGACCTGCTGTCCATCCCGCGAGACCGCGAAGGCGCACCCGGGGCCGTCCGAAGCGCTGTAGTCCGCGAATACGGCGTCGAGCGCCGCCATTTCGACGGCCCCCCCGGGCGGATCGTCGCGACTCGCGTCCGCGCAGGCGAGTCCCGCGGCGAGGAGAGGGATGAGGGTCCGGATTCGTGTCTTCATCGTCTTCCTCCTGACTGAATGGCGCCACTCACCGTGTCGTTGCCGGCCGAAGCCGTCTGCGCGACCGGTAGTGCAATGTCGGTGCGCGCCCCCGCCCCGTCGAGATCCGGCGACCGCGTCCCGGCCGAAAGGGGGAGGCGGGCCTGGCGGCCCGCAGCGATCTATTGCACCCGCTCGAAGCGGAGATCCCAGACCCGCCCCTCGCTCAGACTCGCCTGCGTGACCCGTCCCGTCGCATCCCGGCGGAAGATGATCGTGCCGAACTCCCGCGCGAACGCGTCGGGATACAGCGGTTCGAGCGCCGCGCCGTCGCCGTACCGATCCCGAAACACGAGACGCCCGTCCTCCACTTCGAACCGATACGTCACCTCGGCTTCTTCGCTGTGGTAGGCTCCGACGTAGTCGGCCAGGTCGGCCGCGGTCGGTTCGAACGCGCCGACGGGCTCGATCCGCACGCCATCCGCCGCGGGCATGTTCAGGATGCCGGCGGATCGTTCGCCTGCGTTCGGTGGACCCTCGAATGCGATGGATACTCCGGTGGCCGAGGCGAACGCGGTTTCGCTCGTGGCCAAGAGCGGCGGCCCGCCGGGTCCTCCGCGCATGAGCAGAGATGAACCGTCCGCGGTCAGCTCCAGGTACTGTCCCGTTCGCGTATCCCGGTATCCGCCGGCGAAGGCGGCGACGTCTGCGGGGTCGGCATCCACCCCTGCCGGACCGCCCGGAAGCTCCTCGGTCATGGCGTCCGCGAGGTAGAGTTCCGCCACCTGGCGGGCGAGTCCGCGCGAGTCCGCCTCGGCCGCGTTGCACATCAGGGACACCGCCACGCCGTGATCCGGGTAGCGTGTCAGAAAGCCCCGGTACGCGGCCGTCGAGCCGGAGTGCGACACCTCACGCACACCCCTGTATTCGCCCACGCGCAGCCCGCCTGCATAGCCGGTCTTCCACCCCGAGTCGAGTGTGCCCTCTTCGTGCATGAGACGGACGAATTCCGGGCCGCCCACCTCGCCCGTATCCAGATTGCGCGTGAAGCGGAGGAGGTCCCCCACGGTCGTAAGCAAACCGCCGTTGCCGTGGACGTTCTCGAACGGCATCAGCATGTGCCATTCGCCGTCCTCTCCGCGCCGGTAACCGACGGAGCGCTCGTCCACGATCTCGGTGAAATCGTCGCGCCACTGCGTCCTCGCCATGCCGAGGGGGCGAAAGATCCGCTCCTGCGAGAACTCGTCGAAGGTCTGGCCCGTCACCCGCTCTACGAGCATCGCCTGGAGGTTGTACCCGGTATTCGTGTACGAGTAGTAGCGACCCGGCTCGTAGTTCAGGGCGCGCTGACGGCTCGCGATGTCGAGTGCGTGCTTGTGTGAGTGGACCCGGCTCCAGCGCGGCCAGCCCTGAATGGCGGCGACCGAACCCCAGTCGCGAAGACCGCTCGTATGGTGGATCAGCATCCGCACCGTGACGGCTTCGCCGTAGTCGGGCATCTCCGGAAAGTACGACCGGATGTCGTCATCGAGATCGATCCGTCCATCCAGGGCGAGCAGAATCGTGGCTGCGGCGGTGAACTGTTTCGAGACGGAGCCGGGCTCGAACACGGTCTCGGGCGTGTTCGGGATGTGCCACTCCAGATCCGCCATCCCGTACGCGCGCGCCATGACCTGCTGTCCATCCCGCGAGACGGCGAAGGCGCATCCGGGGCCGTCCGAAGCGCTGTAGTCCGCGAATACGGCGTCGAGCGCCGCCATTTCGACGGCCCCCCCGGACGGATCGTCGCGACTCGCGTCCGCGCAGGCGAGTCCCGCGGCGAGGGGAAGGATGAGGGTCCGGAGTCGTGTCTTCATCGTCTTCCTCCTGACTGAATGGCGCCACTCCAGTGGCGCCGATTACTCGGTCGGCGCCGCGGCCAGGATCCCGGCGGGATCGAGGGCGCGTCCGGCGCGCACGACGGTCCGGATGCGTCTCGTGTTGCGGATGTCCTCGAGAGGGTCCGCCTCGAGCAGTACGAGGTCGGCCTCCAGTCCCGCCTCGACGGCGCCGCGGTTCCCATCCTCCTTCAGAATCCGCGCGTTCTCGAGCGTGGCGGCGGACAGGACTTCGCGTGCCGGCATGCCGGCTTCGACGAGAAACTCCATCTCGTGGTGCAGCGAGGCGCCCGGCGCGACCTGCGGCTCCGGGGCGTCGGTCCCGACGAGCAACTGCACGCCGGCTTCATGCAGCATGCCGGTGAGCCGCAGGTATTTCTCCCACGTCCCCTCGCGCACGGAGACCGGTGCCGCGCCCCAGTCCAGGCTCCGCCGCTCCCGGTCCTTGTCCCAGAACGCCTTGAGGCGAGCCGGCATGGGGTCGTGGTCGGGGTGTCCGTAGACCTCGGGGAGGTCCATGAAGAGGAGCGTGCCCCAGAAGACCATGAGCGTCGGATCGACGCGCGCGCCGTGTTCGGCGATGACGTCGATAAGGCGGCGCGCCTCGTCCGAGTCGAGGTTGATCGAATGGCGGTCGTCGGGGTCGTCGAGGAGGAAGTTGGACACCGTATAGATATGCTCGACGCAGTCGAGTCCGTCGCTGACGGCGTCCGCCGTGTGATAGTCGAGGAGGTGTCCGCTCACGACGAGACCATGCTCGTGGCCGGCCTCGATCACACGGCGTCCGATCTCGCGCCCGACGCCTACATAGAGCTTGAGCGTCTTCACGCCCCACGCCACCATGTCCGCGACGAAGGGATCCACGTCGGCGGGCGTCGCCAGGTACCAGCCGACGTCGGGATGCCAGGGCGGGTTGCCGTCGATGAGAAAGCTGCACCGGAAGAGGTTCGGAGAGATCTCCGGGTGGTCATCGGCGTAGCGTTCGATGAGGCGCTGGGCCGGGACGTTGTCTCCCGTGCTGCGGATCGACGTGACCCCGTGTCCGAGGTAGAAGGGCAGGACCTCGTCGCCGGTCATGTGCGACTGGTAGAGGATGTGGGTGACGTGGACGTGCGCGTCGATGAGCCCGGGGAGGACGAAGAGGCCGGTCCCGTCGATACGCGCCGCGCCCGCGGCGGCGTCGGAATCCGCGTTCAACTCGGTGCCGGGGGCGACGGCTTCGATCCGGCCGGCCCGGACGAGGACGCTCGTGTCCGGGAGCATGGCGCCCGCCCGGACGTCGAAGACGCTGGCCCGGTCGATGAGCAGAGGGGGAGCCGGCGCCGCTCCGGCCTCGTCGCCGGTCGCCGTCGCCGGTGCCCCCCGCCGGTCGTCCGCATCGCAGCCGAGTGCGAGCCCGGCGCCGGCCAGCGCGGCGCCCCGCATGAAGTCGCGGCGATCGATGGCGGCCACGGGCGGCTACGCGGAGGGGAAGCGGCGCAATAGCGTCATTTCTGAGGATCGTCCGCGACCCTCGGCGGCGTCAAGCAGCTCACCGTTCATGCGGAGTTGATAGCGCGTTGCGTTTGCGGCGATAGGTTGTGTCCATGCCCGCTCCTTCCGCCCGCTTCATCGTCTCCCCAACCGCCGCCGTGCGCTTTGACGCCGCGCGGAAATGGCTGGGAGAGCAACCCTCCGCGTCGGACGTGACGGTTATCGGCGAGACGCTGTCGGGCCCTCACGAACTGCTCCTGCGCGGGGCCCGGACGGCGGGGGCCGCGATGGGCTGGCGCCGCACGACGCTGCGCCTGTTGGCCCGCGACATCGCGCTCTTGCGACTCGCGTCCGATGGGAGCGCGATCGGAGACTCGGTGGCTCGCGACGCCATCGTCGCGCGCGCGCTGGCGGGGCTCGACCGGGGGAAGTTGGGGCGGTTGGCGGCGGTGTCGGACACGCCCGGCTTCGTTCGAGCCATGGGACGAGCGCTGGACGCCCTTCGCATGGCGGGCGTCACGCCATCCGAACTGGCCCCCGTCGACGCGGACCTCGCCGCCTTCTCCGCAGCGGTGGAGGCGGAGTGGCGGACGGCGGGACTGGCGGATCGGGCCGGGGTGTTCGAGGCCGCGCTGTCCGCGCTCCGCGACCCGGAATCCCGGAACAGAGGCGAGGACGCCCGTTTCGTGATTCTCGACGCCCGGATCTGGACGGAGCTGGAGGGGCGGTTCGTCGCGGCCCTCATCGGGCGGGGCCGCGAGTTGCTTGCGACCGTCCCCGAGGGGGATGACCGCACGCTGCGGGCGCTGGAAGAAGCGGGTGCGCGCCGTTCCGATCCGCCCGGGACCGATGGGGCCGCCACCGGGGCGATCGGGCGCCTCCACGCGCACCTCTTCGGCTCGGCGCCGTCCGAATCCGCGACGGACGATGCGGTCACCGTATTCTCCGCTCCCGGCGAGGGCCGGGAAGCCGTGGAGATCGCCCGGAGGCTCACCGCACTCGCCGAGGCCGGAACGCCCTTCGACCGGTGCGCGATCCTTCTCCGGCAGCCCGAGGACTATCGACCGTATCTGGAGGAGGCCCTGAATCGCGCGGGAATCCGGCCCTGGTTCGCGCGCGGCGTGCGGCGCCCGGATCCGGCGGGCCGAGCCTTTCTCGCCCTTCTCCGTTGCCGGGCCGAGGACTACTCGGCGCTTCGCTTCTCGGAGTATGTCTCGATCGGGGAGGTGCCGAACGAGGGAGACGTCGCGGAGCGGGTGCCGCGACGCTGGGAGCGGCTGCTCGTCGACGCGGCCGTTGTCGGTGGCCTCGATCGCTGGGAGCGGCGACTCGATGGTCTCGCCGCGGAACTCGAGTTCAAGCGTGCCGCGCTGGAAGCGGAGGACACCGAAAACCCGCGCCTCGCATGGATCTACGGGACGCGCGCAAATCTCGCCTCGCTCCGGGAGTACGCCTTGCCGCTGCTGTCGGAGCTGTCCGAACTGCCCGCGGAGGCCCGCTGGGAGAGCTGGCTGGCCGCGCTGGCCTCCCTCGCCACCCGCTCGCTTCGGCGGCCCGCGAACGTGCTCGCCGCCTTGTCCGACCTCGCGCCGATGGGGCCTCTGGGTCCGGTGACGCTGGACGAGGTTCTGCGCGTTCTCACGCCCCGACTCCTGGAAGTTCCGGAGCCCCCGCCGGCGAACCGCTACGGCCGCGTGTTCATCGGGCCCATCGATGCGGCTCGGGGGCTCGCCTTCGATGTCGTGTTCGTCCCCGGCATGGCCGAGCGCGTGTTTCCTCCGAAGATCGGGGAAGACCCGATCCTGCTCGACGAGATGCGGCGCCGGCTGGCTCCCGGCCGTCTCTTGACGAACCACGACCGAGTCGAGCTCGAGCGGCTCGCCTTCAGGCTCGCCGTCGGGGCGGCGCGGAAGCAGATCGTCCTCTCCTACCCGCGCATCGACGCCATGAAGACCCGGCCCCGGGTCCCCTCCTTCTACGCACTCGAGGCGATTCGCGCCGCGGAGGGCCGGCTGCCGAGCTTCGAGGTGCTTGCACAGCGGGCGGAGGAGGTCTCCGATGCGCGGATCGGATGGCCGGCGCCGAAGTCCCGCACGCAGGCAATCGACGAAGCCGAATACGACCTCGCGGTGCTCGACGAGCTCGACAGTCACGATCTCCGCGGGGAACGCGCGGTGAAGGCCGCCGGTCATCTCCTCCACTCGAACCCCCACCTCGCGCGCGCCCTCCGCTTCCGCGCCTACCGCTGGGAGGTGCCGCGCTGGACGTGGGCGGACGGACTCATTCAACTCTCCGAGCGTGCGGCGGGAGCGCTGGCGGAGCGGTCGCCCGACGCACGTCCGTACTCGGCGACGGCGTTGCAGCACTTCGCGGCGTGTCCGTACCGCTTCTATCTCCAGGCGATCCAGGGCCTGCGCCCGCGCGAGGAACCGGTCGGGATCGAGGCGCTCGACCCGCTGCAGCGCGGTTCGCTCGTGCACCAGGTCCAGTTCGAACTCCTGACCCGGCTCCAGGCCGAAAGCACGAAGGAGCGGCCCCTGCTTCCCGTGGGGCCGGAGAACGACGCGCGGGTATCCGAACTCCTCGAGGAAGTGCTCGAGAAGGTGGCGGGGGACTTCCGCGATCGTCTCGTGCCCGCCATCGACCGGGTCTGGGACGACGGCATTGAAGCGATCCGCCAGGACCTGCGGGAGTGGCTGCGGCACGAGAGCGACAGCAAGTCGCCGTTCGAGCCGTGGCGCTTCGAGCTCTCCTTCGGGCTCCCCCGGGATCCCAACCGCGACGCGCACTCCGTGGGGGAGCCCGTCGACCTGGCCATCGGATTGAAGCTCCGCGGCGCCATCGACCTGATCGAACGGACCCCGGCCGGGGTCCTGCGGGTCACGGACCACAAGACGGGCCGTCATCGGGCAAAGGCGGGCGCCACGATCCAGGGAGGCGAACTCCTGCAGCCGGTCCTCTACGCGCTGGCCGCCCAGACGCTCTTCCCGGAACAGCGCGTGGAATCGGGCCGGCTCTACTACTGCACGGCGGATGGCGAATTCCGGGACCACGTCGTGCCGCTCGACGACCGGGCGCTCGAGGCGGCCGGGATCCTGAGCGAGATCGTGAGCGGGGCCTTCGAGGCCGGGAGTTTTCCGGCCCTTCCGCGGGAGGACGCCTGCCGTTGGTGCGACTACCGGCAGGTCTGCGGACCCGACGAGGAGCTTCGCACCCGGAGCAAGCCCCCGCCGGTCCATCTGCGGCGCCTGAGGGAGTACCCGTGACCCGGCCCGGCAGCCTCGCCGACCAGGAGGCCCGCGACGCGATCCTGAACGACCTCGAGGACACGCTCTTCGTCGAAGCGGCGGCGGGCACGGGGAAGACGACTGCGCTCACGGGCCGGATCGTCGAGGTGCTGAAGCACGGTCTGGGCACGCTGGAGGACATCGTCGCCGTCACCTTCACCGAGAAGGCGGCCGGCGAAATGAAGCTCCGGCTGCGGGCGGCCATCGGGGAGGCCCGGGTGGCCGAGGAGGACAGGGAAGTTCGTGAGCGACTCTCGCGTGCTCTGGGCCACCTGGAACTGGCTCACATCGGCACAATCCACGGCTTCTGTGCCGACGTGTTGCGGGAGCGGCCGATCGAGGCCGGCGTCGATCCGGCGTTCCGGGTCGCCGCGGAGGACGAAGCCGGGCGTCTCCTCGATGGGGCCTTCGAGAACTGGTTCGAGGGCGCCCTGGCAGATCCCGGTCCCGGCGTGAGGAGGGCGTTGCGCCGTCACTATCCGAGGAATTCGGGCGGTCCGCGCGCGGCGTTGCGGGCGGCGGCCGGCAGTCTCGTGGACCAGCGCGACTTCGACGCGCCGTGGTCCAGACCCGAGTGGGACCGGGAGGCCGAACTCGACCACGCGCTCGACCTCCTGCGGGAACTTGCCGCCTTCGCCCCGCTGGCCTCCCGTCCGGAAGACTATCTCACGCAGAACCTGCGCCACATCGAACGCGGCGTGCGAGAAATCGAACTGAGGGAGAAGGCGCGCGGACGCGACCACGACTACCTGGAAGCCTGGCTGCGGTCCTTCGTGCAAGCGCGCTGGCGCGGCTGGTTCTGGCGCGGCTTCCGCTCGCGGGATTTCGGCGGCGGCCTCGCGAAGGCGGACGTCGTGGCGCGCCGCGACGCGGTTCGGGCGGAGGTCGAGGCGATCCTGCAGACGGCGGATGCGGACCTGGCGGCGCATCTCCGGGACGAACTCTGGCCCGTGACGGAGCGATACGAACGGGCCAAGCGGCGCGACGGGTGCCTCGACTTCGTGGACCTCCTGATCCGGGCGCGGGGTCTCCTCCGCGACAACGAGGAGATCCGGAGGCACTACCGGACACGCTTCACGCGATTCTTCGTCGACGAGTTCCAGGACACCGATCCGCTGCAGGTCGAGATCCTCCTTCTCCTGTGCGGCGAGGACCCGGACGAAACGCGGCCGGAGCGCATCGTGCCCGCCCGCGGCAAGCTCTTCGTGGTCGGCGACCCGAAGCAGTCGATCTACCGGTTTCGTCGGGCCGACGTGATGCTGTACGAGAGGACGAAACGCCGCCTGAAGGAGGCGGATGCCCGGGTGCTGCACCTGTCCACGAGCTTCCGGTCGCAGCCGCGCTTGCAGGCCGCCGTCAACGGGGCGTTCGCGACGCGCATGAAGGCGAGCGAGGACGGCAGCCAGGCGGCCTACGTGCCCCTCGCGCCCTTCCGCGCGGACACCGGGAGCCAGCCCGCCATCATCGCCCTGCCGGTTCCGGCACCGTACGGACGCTTCGGGAAGATCCGGGGAGTCGAGATCGAGGGATCCCTGCCCGTCGCGGTCGGGGAGATAGTGCGCTGGCTGGTCCACGAGTCGGGATGGGTCGTGACGGAACGGGAGCGTCCGGAAGATCCGGTCCCGGTCCAGGCCCGCCACATCTGCCTGCTCTTCCGTCGCTTTCAGAAGTGGGGGGAGGATGTGACGCGCCCCTACGTGCGCGCGCTCGAGGCCCGCGCCATTCCGCATGTGCTGGTCGGCGGCCGTTCGTACCACGATCGCGAGGAGGTGCTCGCCGTCCGCAACGCGCTCACGGCCATCGAGTGGCCGGACGATCGGCTGGCGGTCTACGCCGCCCTCCGGGGTCCGCTCTTCTCGCTCGGCGACCGCGCGCTGTTCGAGTTCGGCGTCGACGTGGGTCCGCTGCATCCGCTTGCCGGGTGGGAGCCGGGCGGCGGAAACGGCCGCACGGAGGACGGAACGGCCCTGAAGCCTGAACTGCGGGACGTGGCGGCGGTGCTCGGTCTCCTCGGCGATCTCCACCGGCATCGGAACCGGCGCCCGATTCCGGAGACGGTCCGGCGTCTGCTCTCGGCCGCGCGCGCCCACGCGGGCATCGCGATCTGGCCCACGGGCGAGCAGGCGCTGGCCAACGTCCTCCGGCTCGTCGACCGGGCGCGCGCGTTCGAGCGCAGGGGCAGCGCCTCCTTCCGGGCGTTTCTCGACCGGCTCGAGGATGAAGCCGAACGTGGGCAGTCCGAGGAGGCGCCGATCGTGGAGGAGGGGACCGAAGGCGTGAGGATGATGACGGTACACAAGGCCAAGGGCCTCGAGTTCCCGGTCGTCATCCTGGCGGACATGACATGCGCCGCGGCGCACGAGCCGCCATCGCGCCACATGGACGCCGCTCGGCGTCTCTGGGCTCAGCGCCTCTGTGGCGCGACCCCCCGTGACATTCTGGACAACGCCGAGGTCGAGCGGCGCCGGGAGATGGCCGAAGCCGATCGGCTCGCGTACGTGGCGGCCACGCGGGCGCGCGACCTGCTCGTCGTGCCGGCCCTCGGAGACGGCCGCGACGGCCGGGGGGGGCTCTCCGGCGAAGACCGTGAATGGTGGCTCGAGTCGCTGAATCCGGCGGTGTACCCGCCCCACGGCGCACGCCGACGGCCGTCCTCCGCCGAGAGCCTGGGAGCTCCGGCCTTCGGCGATGAGTCGGTTCTCGATCGTCCGGATCGGAAGGGCGGTCAGCGGCCCACGCCGCCGGACTCGGTCGCGCCGGGGCTGCATGCCGCTGAAGCGGGAACGGAGATCGTGTGGTGGGATCCCGCCGCGCTCGATCTCGACGTGGATCCGCGCGCGGGCGATCGCCAGCGCCGGTTGCTCGAGGTCGAGCGAGAGGAACAACCCACCCTGGATGTCGAGGCGGGGCGCGGTGCGCACCGGGACTGGCAGGCGGCTCGCGCGGCGAGGCTGGAGGCCGGCGGGCGCCGGACGATGTCGGTTGCCACGGCAGGGGCCATCGCGCGCCACGCTGCCGAAGCCGCCGAAACCGGAGAGGAGCCCCGCTCCGACACGCGTATCGCGTGGGTCGACGTGCCACGGCCGGAAGCCGAGGGGCCGGACGGGGCGGGGCGCCCCGGAGGCGAACGGTTCGGCGACCTCGTCCATCGCATCCTCGCCGAGGTTGCCCTCGACGCCGACTCCGCCGCGGTCGAAGAACTGGCCGGAACGCTGGGTCGGACGCTGGGAAGTCCCGAGATCGAAGTCGTCGCGGCGGCGGCTCTCGCGACGCGAGCCCTGGAACACGAAGTACTCGACCGGGCGCGGGCCACCCTGGCCTCCGGGCCCGGCGCGGTCCATCGCGAGGTCCCGGTCTTCCACGTCGCAGACACCGCGGCGCCGGACGGGGTGCGGGACCGCGAGCGGGGCGCGGCCATCGTGGAAGGGGTTGCGGACCTCGCCTTCCGCGAGATTACCGACTCCGGCCCGTGCTGGACCGTCGTCGATTACAAGACGGATCGGCGGCCCGCCGGGCGGCGCACCGAATACGAGGTGCAGGTCGCCTGCTACGTCGAGGCCATCGAAAGGGCCAGAGGAGAACCGGCCCGAGGGATCGTGCTGGCGCTCTAGCAGCCCGTGGCAAAAGCCCCGCTGCGTTCGAGCGGCGCTGCATCTCGCCTGAACGCTGCGCTCTGCGTCTCTCCTCGGTCACATAGCAACGGCTATGCTCCCTCGTCGCTCCTTGTCAGGCGAGCGCTTCACCGCTCTCGGCGCTGACGCGGGGTTTTGCCACGGGCTGCTAGGTGTAGATGCCAAGGACGTTGTCCACCGGATCGACGAGTAAGTTGAGAGTTCCTGGCAGGGAGCTCACACCCTACTCGTCGGAGGATCCGGTGAACGTACACAAGAATGCGAAGTTGACGCCCGCGGGGCGAGCGGTGCTGGTGAGGCGGATCGAGGACGGGGAGCCGGTCGGAGTGGTGGCTCGGGAGATGGGAGTGAGTCGCCGGACCGTGTACAAGTGGCTCAAGCGGTTCCGGGAGGAGGGAGAGGCGGGGCTTCGGGACCGGAGTTCGAGGCCGCACAGGCATCCGCACCGGATCCCTCGGCAGCAGCGCCGCCGGATCGAGCGGTTGAGGCGGGAGCGTTGGAGCGGTCCCCGGATCGCCGATCACCTGAAGATGCCGATCTCGACGGTGACGCTGGAGGTGAGGCGGCTCGGTCTGAACCGGCTGGAGAGCTTGGCGCCCCCGGAGCCGGTGGTGCGCTACGAACGGTCGCGGCCGGGGTCTCTGGTGCACATGGACACCAAGAAACTCGCGCGCATCGAGCGCCCGGGGCACCGCATCGACGGGGATCGGAGCAAGACGGTGAAGGGAGCGGGGTGGGAGTACTACCATGCAGCCGTCGATGACGCGTCGCGAGTCGCCTACGGGGAGGTGCTGCCCGGCGAACGGAAGGAGGACGCGGTGGCGTTTTTGTTGCGGGTGGTCGCCTTCTTCGAGCGGCAGGGGGTGAAGATCAGCCAGCTCATGACCGACAACGGGGGCTGCTACCGGTCGAAACGGTTCCGGCGGACGCTCCGGGAGCTCGGGATCGGCCACATCTTCACCCGCCCGTACACGCCCAGGACCAACGGCAAGGTGGAGCGCTTCATCCGCACCTCGCTCACGGAGTGGGCCTACGGCCGGTCCTATCCGCACTCGCGCGTGCGGACCAGGGTGCTCCGCGTCTGGCTCCGCTATTACAACTTGAGGCGAAGACACACCGCCATCGGACGGCTCACACCCATGCAACGACTCGTCGAGCTGAGGGTCACCAACGTCCTTGGCATCTACAGCTAGGAGCCGCGTCAGGCGGGTCGGTCAGGTGCCGTACTTCCGGCTGTGGAGTTCGGCCGCGCGGTCGGACCACTCCTCGAGTCGGATTCGGGCTCCCAGCCCCTTGCCGAGGGTGTCGAGGTCTTCGGAGGTCCAGCGGGCCAGATCGAGGTACGTTCGATAGCCCATTTCGTTCAGACGCGCCTCGAAAGCGGGGCCGATCCCCTTGATCCGCGTCAGGTCGTCGCTCTCGCTGGACGCGCGCGCGCGGGCCCGTTCCGCAGCACCTGCGGGACGCGTGTGGCGTTTGCGAACCGTTCGCGTCCGCGAGAGGCGGGCACGACGCGAGGGGTGCACGATCCCGCTCCCCTCGGGATCCAGCTTCGAGAGGCGGGTGTACAGCCGGTCCCGCTCGGCTGCGATCTTCCGGCGCGCCGCCTCGGATTCGAGCCGCGCACGCTCGAGCATCTGCCGTGCGTCCTGTTCGATGGCGGACAGGCGGTTGTCGAATTGGCGCTTGAGTGTCAGCTCTCGCCCGGCCATCTGCCGGCCACGGAACCACCAGCCGACGACAAACCCTGCCGACGCGGCCGACAGCAGCCCCAGAACGACGATCGGGGTCAGGACGTCCATCATCTTCGAGCGGACTCCAGGTTCCGGCGTGGTCCCGCCGCGACGTGACGCGAAGGGGAACCCAATGTAGGGTGACGGAGGACACCGCCCAACCCCGGAGCGACCGAATCACGACTCGAATCAGCCGGCCGGCAAGGAGAATCCATCGAGACCCCGCTGAAAGGACGGTTCGACCGGATCATGGCTTCACGCGACGTTCCCGCCGCTGCCGGGTGCGTGCTCGGGTCGTCCCGCGAGGGGCGCCCGGTCCAGGGTTTTCGCTTCGGGCGAGGACCCGAGGCCGTGAGCCTGCTCGGCGGCTGCCACGCCGACGAACCGGTGGGTCCGCGCCTCCTGCGTCGTCTCGCCGGCTACCTGGCGGGACTCGACGCGGAGGATCCGATGGTCACCCGCTATCAGTGGTGGATCATCCCGCACATCAACCCCGACGGTGCGATCCGCAACGCTCCGTGGCAGGATCCCCATGCGAAGGCGTACGACCTCGGACGATATCTGGCGGGCAAGGTGCGGGAACTGCCGGGCGACGACGTCGAGTTCGGTTTTCCGCGCGACGACGCCGATCCCGGAGCGCGGCCCGAGAATCGGGCGGCGTACGACTGGTGGCGCACCTGCGATCGACCATTCGCGCTGCACGCCTCCCTGCACGGCATGGGCTTCGCCGCCGGTCCCTTCTTCCTCATCGATCGCGCCTGGGAGGATCGATGCGAAGCGTTGAAGGCCTCATGCCGGCAGCGCGCAGAGGCTCTCGGCTACTCGCTGCACGACGTCGAGCGACACGGAGAGAAAGGCTTTTTTCGCTTCGAGCGGGGGTTCGCCTCGCGGCCCGACTCGAAACTCATGGCCGCGCATTTCGAAGCCCTCGAGGACTCGGCGACGGCGTCCCGCTTCTGGCCGAGTTCGATGGAAACGCTGCGCTCCTTCGGCCACGACACGCTGACGCTCGTCTCGGAAATGCCGCTCTTCATCCTGCCCGGCGTGGGAGAAAGGCCGGGCCCGCCGGATCCCGTCGCTGAACAGTGGCGGAGACGGCTCGACGGCTGGAGGAGCGAGCTTTCCACGGGGGGCGTGCCGGACACCATCTCCGCCGATGCAGAAGAACACGGGCTTGTCCCAATGCCGGTGCGCGACCAGATGACGCTGCAATGGACGTTCATCGCCGCGGGATTGCGTCAAATGCGCGCTCCGGCGGCGTGACGTCGCGCGGCACCCCGCGTGCGGCTTGCCTGTGCCGCGGCGGCAGAACAAGGTGAGCAGCGTGAACAGGCGATTTCTACTCGCGATCCTCGCGGTGGCCGGCTGCAGCGACCTGGCGTCGCAACCCGAGCGGGTCCCGGGCTCGCTCGAGGTCCTTCCCGCCGCCGCCATCGTCCTCGAAGGCGAGACCGTTCGGTATCGGTTTCGGGTGCTGGACGCGAGCGGTGCCGCCTTCAGCCGGATCCCGGCCTGGGCGCCGCCGCGCTGGTCCGTGTCCGATCCGTCCGTCGCCGCCGTGAGTGCGGATGGGGAGGTCATCGGCCTCGAGGGTGGTCGTGAGACGCGGGTTGCCGCGGAGGTGGCGAGCCGGCACGGTGGAGCCTGGGTGAGGGTGAACCCCAGGAGCGTGAAGATCGAAGCAGCTGCCGTGCATCTGACGCAGGCGGTCCAGACCCTGGGCGGAGACATTCCTCTGATCGCGGGCCGCTCAGCGCTCCTGCGAGTCTTTGTCACGGGCGACAAGATGAACTTCTATCGTCCCCGCCCGCTGGCGACCTTTTACAGGGGCGGTGCCCCGATCCACGAGATGCGGCTGGATCCCGCGACGGACCGGATCCCGACAGAGCCCGATGAGGGGCGACTCGACCGGTCGTTCAACGGGGTCGTTCCGGGGAGGGTCTTGCAACCCGGCGTCGAACTGGTCGTGGAACTGGATCCGGATGGCGTCGTGCCGGCGGTTCCGGGAAGCGACCGGCGCGTGCCCGCCGAGGGGCGCCTGAGGCTGGACGTGCTGACGGTTCCACCAATGGAGCTGACCGTGGTGCCGGTGGTGCACTCCGCGGATGCGCAGGCGGTGCTGACCTGGGTCGGGGGGTTGACGGAGACGGGCCCCGGGATGGAGTTCGTGCGTTCCGTACTCCCGATCGGTGAACTGGAACTGACGGTACACGAGCCCTATCACACGACCGCGGACCTCACGACCGGATCCGGCTGGTTGGGGCTCCTGCGCGAGATCAGCGTACTCCGGCTCACGGAGCGACGGTCGGACTATTATTACGCTGCCGTCGCAGCCCCTCCGAACTCTCCCCTGAGGGGATTGGGCTACATCGGGCGGCCGGTCGGAATCGGAATACCCGATCTCGACACGTTTGCCCACGAACTGGGGCACAACATGGGGCTCCGACATGCTCCCTGCGGCGTCGTCATCGTGAACCCCGATCCGGACTTCCCGTACGAGGACGGCTCCATCGGAGTCTTCGGATACGAGACCCGGGACGGGAACACGCAAATGGTCGATCCCGCCGAGTATCGGGACCTGATGACGTACTGCGATCCGAGCTGGATCAGCGACTATCATTTCATCAAGGCCATGGAGTTCCGGCGGGAGCACGAGTCGCTTGTCCTGCGGAGCGTCGATCCGGAGCCGACGCTGCTCCTCTGGGGAAATGCCGGCACCCCGGATCTTCTTCTGGAGCCCGCCTTCGTCATCGACGCGCCCCCGAAGCTGCCGGCCCGAGAGGGCCCGTATCGCCTGGAGGGGTTCGACGCGGCCGGCCGGCCCCTGTTCTCCTTCCCTTTCGCTCCGGACGAATTGGAGTACGGGGGGGGACAGTTCGCCTTCGCGATTCCCTATGACGACCGCTGGAGCGGTTCTGAAGGACTGGATCATGTCCGGCTCTCGGGCCCGGACGGCTCCGTGACCATCGAGAGGTCGGGGAGTCGCCGGGCGTCTCTGGTCATGGACCCCGACACGGGTGGTTTGCGCGGCATTCTGAGGGGGCGGGAGACCCCTCCTCCGTGGGCCGCCGGCATGGAGATCGTGGCCAGCGACGGCGTGTCCGCCGTCAGGGTCTCGGGCCCCCGCCAGTGAGCGTTCGGGTATCCCGCGCCGGTCTCGCGCTGGCCCTGGGCGTGGTCGGCACATTGTTCGCGGGCGGCGGCGCCCGGGCCCAGACCTCCGTGGAGGTGCGAACCGGTCTCACGGTGGGGAATCACACATCTACCGCGGCGGGTCTCGATTGGGCTCCCGCCCTATCGTACGAAGCCCGGATTGCGAGGCGGCTGCGCCCGCAGGTCGCCATTACGGCGGGGTACGTTCGGACCGCCGTCGGCTGCAGGGAGGGATTCTGCCGGGGGAGAGAGCCGAAGATCACCGGCCAACACGCCGCTCTCGGTGCGGAGTTGTCGCAGGGCTGGCTGTGGGGCCGGGTCGGCGTCCTCTACGGCACAACGCGCGTGGGGACGGAAGGGGAGGCCCCGAAGGCGGGTCCCGGCCTGGAGGCGGGCGCCGGATTCCGCCTTCGCTTCGGCCGCCTGAGTGTCGGGCCGGGCCTGTCGTGGCGGCGCATGTCCGCCGACACCCCGTCGAGCACCGACCATGCCGTGGCGCTGGGCTTCGATCTGGGCGTCGGATTCGAATTCGACTAGTTTTCGCATGCCCCATATACCGGAGGATCGGATGGGTTTCCCACACCGCCGGATCCGCGCCACGCGACGCCTGCTGCACGTGCCGCTTGCCTTCGCCGGTCTCATCCCGTCCAGCGCCACCGCGGCATCCGCTCAGTCGATCGAGGATTGGTTGAGCGTCTCCCGCGTCGGAGAATTCGCGTGGTCGGTGGACGGCGCGCACCTCTTCTACACCTCCAACGATGACGAGTCCGGTACGCGGGTGATCTTCCGCGTGCGGTCCGACGGCTCGGACCCGGAGCGCCTGGGCTGGCCGCCGCGCGGTGTCCGCCCGGAGCCCGCCCAGGGCCTGAAGGTGTCCCCTTCGGGCGAAGAACTCATCTTCGTCTCGGCACGGTACTATCAGGGCTTCGACAACCTCTGGCGGCTGTCCACCTCGCCATCGGGAGGGGAGCCGAGGCCGATCACCTTCAATGACGCCGTGATCGAGACCGCCCCGACCCTTTCGGCGGACGGCCGCAAGGTCGCGTATCAGGTCCGGACGCCCGCCGGCCCCCGGATCTTTCTCCGCGACCTGACCGAGCCCCGCGCCTGGCCCCGCCTCTTTACGACGGGCGACGAGAACGAGACTTCTCCCCGCTTCTCGCCCGACGGTGGTTCCATCGCCTTTTCGAGCGGCGGTGACGTCCGGATTCGAACGCTCGAAGGCGATGAGCGGCGCGTCGTCGTCGACCCGGCGGTCGGAGGAGGCAACGGCGGTTTCGTCTGGTCCCCGGACGGCACGCGCCTCGCCTTCACCAACAGCCGGAGCGGCTGGGCTCAGGTCGCGGTCGTGAGGATCGAGACCGGAGAGGTTACGCCAATAACCTGGGAGGAACGCGGGCACAGCGATATCTCCTGGTCTCCGGACGGTGGCTGGCTCTCCTTCACCCGCTCCGACGAGTCCGGATTCTCGAATCAGGTCGTCGTTGCTCCGAGCGACGGGGCACAGCCCCCCCGCGAGATCACGCGCGGCAAGGGGATGCGCGCCCAGCCCCGCTTCTCGCCGGATGGCGGTGAACTCGCCTGGATCGAGCAAACGGATACGCGCACGGCGGACATCTGGAAGACCTCCTGGAAGGACGGCACGTGGGGTGAGACGCCGGTCCAGATCACGCATTCGATGGGACGCATGGACCCCGCGAGGCTGAGCGAGGCCGAGGAAGTCTACTATCCCGGTCCGGACAATCTGCCTGTTCCCACCCTCCTCTACCGCCCGCGGAATTTCGACGCTTCACGCCGGTATCCGGTGATCGTCCGGCTGCACGGCCACCCCGGCCAGTGGAACCACTCGTTCGAGATGATGCGCCAGTACTGGGTTCAGCGCGGCTTTGTGGTCGTGGCCCCGAACCCGCGCGGGAGCCGCGGCTTCGGACAGGGTTTCCACGACCTTCATATCGCCGACTACGGCGGCGTGGAGTTCCAGGACGTGATGAACGTCATCCCCTTCCTCGAAGGGCTCGGCTACGTGGACATGTCGCGCAAGGCGACCTGGGGCGGATCGGGCGGCGGGTACATGAGCCTGGTGATCGCGACCGAGGCGCCCGACGCGTTCGAGGCGCAGGTGATCCGGGCGCCGGTTTCCGACTGGCGGCTGCTGGCGAACGACCGCTTCGCAGCCTCCGGACGCCACTGGACGGCCGGCCGCACTCCGCGCCGCGAGCGCTCGGAATTCGGCGGGCCCTACGACGAGATCCCGGAGGAGTACGACCGCCGTTCCCCCGTCAACTTCGTCGAGGCGGTGGAGGTCCCGCAGCTTCTCCTTCAGGGTCTGCGGGACGCCGCCGTGCCTCCGCGCCAGTCGCAGGTCTGGGCGGAGCGCATGCGGGACGCGGGAAAGGGCGACCTCCTCACGTACGTGGAATACCCTGACGAAGACCACAGCCTGCGGCGCTACAAGGCGACGGTTCGCGACATCCTCGAGCGGATGGACGCTTTCCTCACCCGACATCTGCGCCTGCGGGAGGAGATGTCCCCATGAAAGCCCGAACTCTTCCCGGTAGTTCGTGGATCGTCGCTCTGGTCTTGGTCGCGGCCGCGTGCGGGACGTCGGACGATGCGGCCCCCGGCGGGGGCGCGCCGGTCGTACTCGACCTCACGCTCGACAACATCCACCGCAACAACACGGGCGCGCGGGGCGTCTCCATCTCGCCGGACGGTCGTCACCTCGCGATCTCCGGCTCGGGGCCGGACGGTGCGGGGCTGTATCTTGCGGCTCGCGGCGAGGGAGGCGGCTTCGGGACGCCGCGCCTCTGGCTCCAGGGTTCGAACCCCGTCTGGGCGCTTGGCGGCGACCGCATCGCCTTCTCGGCCGGCGGCCGGATCCGTGTCGCGGACATCGGCGACGTCGACGCGCGCCCGGTGATGGACGCCATGGAGGGCGTCCGGGCGCCCGCCTTCTCCCCGGACGGGCGGACGATCGCGTTTTACTCGACGGCGAGCGGCCACCAGGACATCTGGCTCGTTGCGGCCGACGGTTCGACCCCGCCGCGCCAGCTGACCGAGGCCGCCATGGCCCACGATGATCCGCGCTTCGCGCCCGCCTGGCGGCCGGACGGCCGCGAGATCCTCTACGTGTCGAACGCATCCGACTACTGGCACGACGACCTCTGGCTCGTCGACGTGGAGACGGGCGACAAACGTCAGCTCACCCGCACGCTGATGGCGATGTCCACCCCCGTGTGGTCGCCGGAGGGCGACCGGATCGCCGTCTTCGGCACGGCCAAGGATGAGTACTGGTACGAGGACCTTTCCTACATCTACGTGCTGGAAGACCTCGACACGGGTGGCCGGGCCTCGGAGCGCATCGTGGACATGCAGGTCTACGCGACCGACGCGGCGATGCGGCACGCCCCGTCCTGGTCGGCGGACGGCGCGTTCATCTACTTCCCCTACCTCGAACGCGGCACGGTCAATGTGTGGGCCGTGCCCGCCGCCGGCGGCGTGGCCACGCGCGTCACGCACACGGAGGGGACGATCTCGCGCGTCAGCCACACGGCCGGCGCCGGCACCCTCGCCTTCATCCACTCGTCGCCGACACGGGGAGGGGAAGCGTACGCCCTGGACCTCATCGGCGGCGTCCCGGAGCGCCTCACCTCGTTCTCGCCGTCCTGGCGGTCCGTCGCGGCGCCCCGCGAGATCGCCTTCCCCAGCTTCGATGGACTCCGGATCCAGGGCTTCCTCTACCGCCCGCCGCAACTGGCGGACGGAGCCGCCTGTCCGGCGCTCGTCCAGGTCCACGGGGGCGGGACGAATTCCTACCAGCAGGGTCTGAACCTCGCCGAACAGTACCTCGCCTCGAAGGGGTTCGTGGTCCTCGCGATCAACTACCGCGGGGGGTCGGGCTTCGGGCGCGAGTTCCAGGACCTCTCCGTCGAGGACTGGCTCTGGGACCAGGCGCGCGACGCCGGCGCGGCCGCCGATTTCCTGCGCACGCTCCCCTACGTGAACGGAAAGGTGGGGATCTACGGCGGCAGCTATGGCGGGAGCATGTCGCTGTCGGCGATCAGTCTGACCCCGGACGAGTTCGATGCGGCCGTCCCCATGCGCGGCGCCTACTCGAAGCTGAATACGCTCGAGTACACGGATCGGCTGGGGAAGATCTTCTCCGTCACCGGCCACGGCGGCACTCCCGAGGAGCGCCCCGACACGTACGCCAAGAGCAACGTCGTGTCGCGCATCGCCGACATCACGGCTCCGGTTCTCCTCATGCACGGGGAACTCGACCGCCGCGTGCCGATCCAGAACTTCGAGAACGCGGTGGCCGAATTCGAGCGGCTCGGCAAGAGCGTCGAGGTGAAGACGTACCCGGACGAAGCGCACGGTTTCCGGAACCCGGACAACCGCGTCGACACCTGGTCGCGCCTGGAGGCGTTCTTCACCCGGCACCTCGGCGGCTGCGCCGCGGGCTGAAGACCGTCGATCCGGAAACCCCCATCGCCGACCCCGCGTAGGAAGTCACGAGGCGGGCGGGGCCCCGCCCGCCTGGAAACATGGACTCCCGGGGAGGACACACGTGAAAAACCCGTTGACGGCCGCCGTACTGAGCTTTCTCGTGCCGGGCGTCGGCCAGTGGTACAACGGCAAGTTCCTGCGCGGACTCTTCTGGCTGCTGGTGACCCCCGGCCTGTGGCTCGGCACCGGCGGCACGCTGGGCTGGATCTGCCACATCGTGTCGGCGGTCACGGCGTACAGCTACGCGAACCGGCTGTACGTCCGCTGACTCGTCAGGGCACGCGTTCGAAGCGGCCGTAGTAGTCCATCTCGACGCCCGACACGCGGGCGGTGTCGTCCAGCATGAATGAGACGCCGATCCTGACGTCGCCGAACCACATGTCGAAGCGGTCGACGTGCCAGTGCTCGAGAGGCATCCGCACCGGACGCTCCCGGCCATCGAACTCGGCCACGAGCCGGAGTTCGCCGGCCGACCCGCCGGTTCCGTTCGCCGATCCGTTGCCCACCCCGTTGCGTTCGGCGCTCGCCGATGCGCTCGCGGCCGGACGTTCGTTCACCCCCGGAGTCCCGTCCCAGCGGCCCAGCCGGCCCTCGGCGGGCATGAGCGGCGGAATCGCCTCGTCCGTCAGGCGGATGCGCAACTCGCCGGCGTAGCCGTTGCGGTACGTGCCGACGTAGGCCTCGAGCGGCACCGACGGACCCTGGTCGAGCCGGGCCGCCTGCCGCGCCTCCTCCGCCTCGAAGATCCGGCGGTTCCCTTCGGCGATGCTCCGTTCGAATTCCGCATGCCAGTCGCGGCTCCGCAGTTCATCCGTGCCCACGAAACGCGCCATCGCCCACTGCGTGAGCACCCACGGAAGCTCGGAGTTCCGGTTCGTCGTCGCCCACACGCCGAAGCCCTGTTCCGGCGCCAGCGCGATCGAGCAGTTGAACCCCAGCGCGTTCCCTCCGTGGCCCACGCCGGTGACGTCCCCGAACCTCCCCGTCGACCAGCCCATCGCGTACGCGCCCGGACCCTCGAAGGGCATCCAGCTGCTCGGGTTCGGTATCACGGTATGCGGTGTATGCATGAGTTCGACGGATGACCGGGAGAGCGGCGGGTTCGGGTGGGTGCCGACGTGGAACCGCATCCACTCGGTAATCTCGTCCGCCGACGTGATCACGCCGCCCGAAGGCACGGTGACGTCCTCGGCGTACTGCCACGGCACGGGTTCCAGCGGCATGCCCGTGGTCGCCGCGTTTCCGATGAACCTCCGCTCGATGATGGCGTGCGGCTCGGCGTGGTTCGGGCTCGCGTTGGCGGGCGCCATGCGCGCCGTCGTCGTCGTCATCCCCAGCGGATTCCACAGCTTCTCCCGCGCATAGGAGTCCCAGTCCGTTCCGGAGACGGTCTCCACGAGGTGACCCGTGAGCACGAACATGTCGTTCGTGTATCCGTAGCGGTCACGGAAGGTGTGGTCGGGATCGGTATGAGGGAGCCGCATGAGATAGTCGCGCCTGTCCGTGACCAGGGGGCGCAACGGCTGGTTGCTCCCGGTCCCGACACGGTGCGTCACGATGTCCCGCACGCGGATCTCGCGCGTCGTCCACGGATCGTGGAGACGGAACCACGGGATGTGATCCGTGATGCGGTCGTCCCAGCGCAGCTTCCCCTCTTCGACGAGCGAGGCGATCGTCGCGGCGCCGAACGCCTTCGAGCAGGAGCCGATGCTGAACAGAGTCCCTCCGTCCACTGGTGTGTCCCGGCCCAGTTCGCGCACCCCGTAGCCGGTGGACAGATAGCTCCTGCCTTCATGCACGATGGCCAGTCCAAGCCCGGGGACTTCCCACCGCGCCATGGCGTCCTCGACCCACGCGTCGATCTCCTCGGCGCTCGGCGGAGGCGGCAAGGGGGACTGCGCCTGCGCGGCAGCGGCCGCCGACAGGAGCGCTGCTCCGAGAAGCGCCATGGCCGGCACGGCGCGGCGCCGCAGCTGTGCGAAAAAACGGTTCGGGGATGTCATCACGGCCTCCTGCTCAAGTCACCGATGGTTCGATCTGTTTCCGTGTCGCGGGAGTCCGAATACCCACAGGACTCCGCCCGCGGCGGTCGCGATACGCTGTTCGCCGTCCACCTCGAACGACATGGGGTTGGTGCGGACGCCGGCGCCGGCCTGAAAGTCCCATAACGCCTCCCCCGTCTCCGCGTCGAGGGCGAAGATGTTGCCCTCGTTGCTTCCGCCGAAGACGAGGCCGCCGCGCGTGGCCATCACGCCCGCCCACGGCGGAGAGAGCAGAGGGAACTCCCACTGCAGCTCTCCCGTGAGCACGTCGAGCGCCTTGACCGCCCCGCTCGCGTCGTCTCCCGAGAGGGCCTGCTCTCCGCCGCCGAGAAACGGCTGCCCCGGCTCGTACTCGACCTCCGCCTTGTAGTAGATGGCGCCCATGATCCGGGTCGCCTGGTAGAAGAGGCCGGTGTCGGGGCTGTACGAAGGACTGAACCAGTTCGACGCCCCCTGAAGGCTCGGCCAGACGAGGTTGCCCTCCTCGGTCGGTTCGGTGCCCGGGATCACGATCGGGCGGCCGTTCTCGTCGAGGCCCTCGGCCCACGTTTGCTTCGAGTACTCCACGCCGTGCAGGAACTCGCCGGTCTCGCGGTCCAGCACGTAGTAGAAGGCGTTCCGGTTCGCCGTCACGAGCAGCTTGCGCGGCTCTCCCTCCCACTCCGCGTCGACGAGCACCTGGATCTCGGTCGCGTCCCAGTCGTGGGTGTCGTGCGGGGTGTACTGGAAGTACCACTGCATCTCGCCGGTGTCGGGGTCGAGGGCGAGGATGCAGTTCGTGTAGAGGTTGTCGCCCGGGCGCGCGTCCCCGTTCCAGTCGGGGGCGGGATTCCCGGTCGGCCAGTACAGGAGGTCGAGTTCCGGGTCGTAGGAGCCGGTGAGCCACGTGGAACCGCCCCCGTGTTCCCAGCTGTCCCCGCCCCATGTCTCGCTTCCCGGCTCGCCGGGGCTCGGGATCGTGTAGGTCCGCCACAGGAGTTCGCCCGTATCGGCGTCGTAGGCGTCGACGAACCCGTTCGCGCCTGCCTCCGCGCCGGACATGCCCACGATCACCTTCCCGTCGAGGGCGAGAGGGGCGAGCGTGATGGAGAACCCGAGGTCGTTGTCCGCGACGTCCACCTCCCAGCGGACGGCGCCGGACCGGGCGTCGAGGGCGACGAGGCGGGCGTCGAGCGTACCCACGAACACCGTCTCGTCGAGGATCGCGACGCCCCGGTTCACGCGCGGGAAGCCGATGTTCTTCGTCGAGGCCGGGACCTCGGCGGACCAGTGCCAGAGGCGGCGCCCGGTGCGCGCGTCGAGGGCGCTCACGTTGCTCGGCGGCTCCGTCACGTACATCACGCCGTCGACCACGACCGGCGTCGTCTCGATGAGCCCGCCGCTCATCTGGTAGGCCCAGATCACCTTCAGGTCTCCGACGTTGCCGCGGTGGACCTGGTCGAGCGTGGAGAAGCGGTGCGAGGCGTAGTTCCCCGAATAGGTCAGCCAGTTGTGCGGCTCGTCGCCCGCGTTCACGAGCCGCTCGAAGGATACCTGTGCGGCCGCGCCCGCGAGGGAGGCGCTGCACAGGAGGGCCGCCGCCGCGAGCGCGGAGACCGTGACAGTTTTCATGATCCGTCTCCGAGGTCGGCCAGGAAGGCGACGAGGTCGTCGATGTCCGCTTCCGTCATCTCCTCCACGGCGGGCATCAGAGAGTGATCGAACTGTTTCTCGAGTTCCACGAGGTCTTCCTTGCGAAGCGAGACCGTGCGGCCGGAGATCGACCGCAACTGGATCGTGAAGGCGTCCTCGTTCACGCGCATGCCCGTGACGACGCGGCCCTCGCGCGTGACCGCGCGGATCGGCACGTATCCCCTGAATCCGCGCAGGATGCCTCGCCTGGAGACCGGCAACTCCGACCCGGGCATCCGCAGCGACGCGTAGAGGTAATCGACGCCGCGCCGAAGCCCGATTCCCGTGAGTTCGGGGCCGATCCCCGTCCCGCGGCCGTCGACGACGTGGCAGGAGTAGCAGTCGCCGGCGGAGGCGAACACTTCCCGCCCTCGCGCGGCGTTCCCCGCGACCTCCACGACGACGTCCTCTCCCAGCGTGCGGACGTAGGCGGCGATGAGGTCGACCTCGAGATCCGACACCAGGTTGGACCTCGTCCCCGGCATGCCGGTACCGGGGATCCCGCGTCGGATCACCTCGACGAGCGATTCGTGGTCCGGCGCTCGGGGCAGGGTGGGGCGCGCCAGGCTCGGCCCCTCTCCACCCTGGCCGAGCATGCCGTGGCACCGGCCGCAGTGGGCCTGGTAGAACATCTCACCGCGCGCGAGACCCGCCTCGGTGACCTCCGGCTCCTCCTGGGCCGCAACCGGGCCGGGCGCCATCGCGAGCACGCCTGCCGCGAGCACGCTTGCCGCGAGCGCGAGACCGCAAAGACTAATCAACGTAGCGGCCCGGTCGGACGTCACGGAACCAGCGCTTCCGGCTCCAGGACCCAGCGCGTGAGCCATTCCACGTTTCTCGACATGAGATCTCGCTGGAGACGAGGAGACCTAACACCATGCGGCTGATCCGGATAAAGTACGAGAGACGTCGGCGCTTTACCGATGGCGCGGACGGCCTCGAAGAACTGGATGCTCTGTTCGGCGGGCACCCTCTCGTCCCTTTCGCCCACCTGGATCAGGAGCGGTGTCGTCACGTTTTCAACATGACGGTACGCGGAGCGCTCCTCGTAGAGATCCCAGTCCTCCCACGGCTTCGGACCCAGATAGGTGTGGTAGAACTCGGGGATGTCCGTCTGCGAGTACATGGAGATGAGGTCGTTCGCGCCGGCGCCCGCGCTCGCCGCCCTGAAACGGTCGGTCTGCGTGATCCCCCAGTAGGTATGGTGGCCTCCGAAGCTCCAGCCGCTCACGGCGAGCCGCTCGGGATCCGCGATCCCGCGCTCGACCATGGCGTCCACCCCGGAGTCGATGTCGACCCAGTCCCGGCCGGAGATGTCGCCGCGGTTGAGACCCCGAAAACGCTCGCCGTAGCCGCTCGAACCCCGGTAGTTCGGCTGCAGCACGGCGAACCCCATGCCCGCGTACACCTGCACCGGGTAGGCGCCGCGCGTCGCGTTGAAACGGTCCGATGAGATGCCGGACGGGCCGCCGTGGATCACGAGGACCATCGGAACGCGGTCCCCCGCCTCGTACCCGACGGGGAGCGTGAGCACGCCTTCGATCTCCTCGCCCCCGGCCCGCGAAGGCCACGACTCGACCCCCTGCTCGCCGAGCGCGAGATCGGCCACCTGCGGGTTCAGGTCGGTCAGGCGCTCGGGGCGAAACGTGTCCATCGGAGTGATGAAGATGTCCGGAGGCGCCATGCCGTCCTCGGCGGTGAAGGCGAGGACGCTCCCGTCCGCGGATGCGGAGGCGCCGGAGTAGTAGCGCCGGCCATCGGTCAGATCGCCTGGCGGGCCCGCCGCGGCGCCGTCGGCGAGGGGGATCCGGTACACCGTGGCTCCGGTGCGTCGGGCTGCGGAGACGATGAGCCGCGACCCATCGATGTGGACGAGGTTCGCGTTCGCGTCCAGATCGGCCGTGAGCGAGACAGGGTCCAGCGCGCCGCCGTCCGCGCCGAACGGCACTCGCCACAGCTGCCGGTTGTAGGTTCCGAGGAGTTGTCCCGTGCCGGACACGATGAGTCCCGATTCCTCGTCCCACGCGACCGGATTCTCTCCGCCGGGCATGGAGGTGACGCTCCGGGCCTCCGCTTCCGCGCCCGCCTGGACGTACGTCGCCCCGTAGTAGGTCGTCCTCAGCACGGGCGAAGAGCGCGCACCGAAGGCGACGGCTCGCGAGTCGGGTGCCCAGACGAAGGACACCACGTGGAGGCCGTCCGGCGACCAGCGCACTCCCTCGCCGGCCACCTCGTCCTCGAGTTCGGCGACGTGGAGTCGCGACCACTGGTCCGTGTAGACGGAGTCCCAGACCATCGGGCGTCCGCGCACCTCCTCGAGCTCTCGGTCCGCCTCCGTCGCGGGCGGGCTCGCCACGAAGCCGAGCCGCGCGCCATCGGGCGCGAAGCGGAAGCTCCCGACCGAGGTCTCGTGGGATGTCACCTGCCATGCCTCGCCGCCGTCGGGCCGGATGCCGTAGACCTGTCTCACCCCTTCCCGGTCCGAGGAGAAGGCGAGCCATTCTCCCGATGGGTGCCACACCGGTGAGTCGTCGGACCCGGGGCGGAAGGTGAGCTGACGGACATCCGCGGGGCCGCCCGCCGCCGGAACGACCCACACGTCCGTCTCCTGGCGGTCCTCCTCCATGTCCCGTCCCGTGACCACGTAGGCCACCCACTGTCCGTCCGGGCTCACGGAGACTTGTGACAAGCCCTTGAGGGCAAGGACATCCTCGACCGTCATCGGGCGGCTCTCCTGGGCGAACAATCCGGTGGAGAGGAAGGTGGAAAGAACGGAACCCGCGGCGAGAACCCGGGAACCGCGGAAGGTGACGTCACGCATGGCACACCCCTGATGTTGGATAGGCATCGTTACTCTTCGCCGCTGATGCCCTGATAGAGCAGGATGAACGCCGCAGCCTGCACGACGTGGTAGAGCGCGTTGTGGTCGAACCAGACCGGGTGGATCGGGATTTGCAGCTGCTGGATGGCCGCCGCCGCGAAGGTGAGCCCGAAGCCGACCAGCGCCCGCCGTCGGCTTGCGGTGGGGCGGCGACGGTAGGCCTGCGCGAAGCGCACGGTGAGATAGATGACGGCGGGCAGATAGAACGCCACCGCGACGGCGAAGGCCTGCCACCCCGCCAGCACGATGGCGACGTAGGCGACGTAGGCGAGCCCGGCGATCCTGGTGATCCACCGCGTACCGGTCGGCTGGCCATCGACCCGCGCGCCCAGGCCCCAGGCGGCGAGTCCCGTGGCTCCTACCGTGAGGATCGTGGCGGGCCAGAGGACGCGGTATCCGAGGGTCGCGGCGTCCCCGAAGAAGCCGTGCACCGTGCCGCCGAAGAGGGCCGCGGCGCCGGAGCCGGCGAAGAGTCCCATCGCCCACGGGCGCAGATCGGCCCTCACGCGTGAGCGCGCGAGCCACACCAGCACGGCGCAGAGCAGGGTGAGCCCGTAGTCGGTCAGCGTGACGGCAGGTTCGGTCAAGGCGCCTCGACCTCCGGTCGGAATGGGTTTTTCCCTCTCTGATCGGTATTGTCGGACCATCGCCCGGGGCAATACTCAAGCGAAACCGTCCCTCAGGAGGAGCCGTGTCTCGATCCCCGCGATCCGCCGGCAAGCGCCACGCATTGCACGCCCTCATCGGGCTCCTCTCCGTCGGCTGCTCGTCTCCCGGCGGCGGAGTCGTTGACGAGGGCCGGATCCCGCTCACGCTGGAGAACATCTTCACCGCCGCGGGGGGCGCCGGACGCGCCGTGCTCTCGCCCGACGGATCCATGCTCGCCGTGGCCGGACCTGTCGAAGGCGCGGGAGGGCGCGGGATCCACCTTGTCCCGACTTCGGCGACGACGGAGGCGGCGGCCGCCGGGGGAGAGGCCGCGGCCTTCCGGCTCGCCGGCGGGGCGCAGACGTGGTCCCCGGAGGGGGAGCGGTTGGCCTTCATCGCCGGAGGAAGCCTCGTCGTCGCCGAGGCGGGAACATCGGACCGGGTGGTCGTGGTGGAAGGCGCGAGCGGCCTTCGGGCCCCCTCGTGGTCGCCGGACGGAACGACGCTCGCCTACTACTCCACGGCGTCCGGCTCCCAGGACATCTGGCTCGCCGACGCGGGCGGGGCGGTACCGCCGCGGCAACTGACGGCCGGCGCGGCGGAGGCCGACGACAGCCGCTTCAGCCCCATGTGGTCGCCGGACGGCCGGTGGATCGCGTACATCTCCAACCGGGCCGACTGGTGGCACGACGACGTGTGGCTCGTCGCCGTGGCGTCCGGCGCAGCGCACCAGGTCTCCTCTTCGCTCATGGCTTCCTCCAGCCCCGTCTGGTCGCCGGACGGATCCAGCCTCGTCCTGATGGGGACGTCCAAGGACGAATACTGGTACGAGGACCTCGCGTACCTGTACCGGATCGATCTCGATCTCGCCGGCACCACGCCCCGCGCCCTCCGGGAAGCGCCGCTCGACATGCAGGTCTACGCGACCGACGCGATCATGCGCTTCGACCCCTTCTGGTCCGGCGACGGCGAGCGCATCCATTTCCCGTACCAGCAGCGCGGCGCCTTCGACCTGTGGTCCGTCCCCGCCTCGGGCGGCGTCGCCACGCGGGTTACGAACGTCGGCGGGTCGTGGTCGTCCCTGCACGCGACGAAGGACGGCAACCGCGCCGTGTTCACGCGGGATGCGGCCACGGAGGGCAGGGAAGCCTGGCTCCTCGACCTCGGCGGCGGACCGCCGGCCCGCCTGACGGACCTTTCACCGCACTTCGAAGGCGTACAGCGGCCCGTGGAGATCTCCTTCCGCTCCTTCGACGGCCTGTACATCCAGGGGTTCCTCTACCTGCCGCCGGCGATCCGGGCCGCGTTCGCGGCCGGCTCCGACCCGCCCGCGTGCCCGGCGCTCGTCCAGGTGCACGGGGGAGGGACGAACTCCTACACGCAGGGGACAAACCTCGTGGAGCAGTACCTCGCGAACGAGGGATTCGTCGTGCTCGCCATCAACTATCGCGGGGGGTCCGGCTTCGGGCGCGAGTTCCAGGACCTGTCGGTCGAGGACTGGCTGAACGACCAGTCGAAGGACCCGGGCGCCGCGGCGGACTGGCTGCGCCGCCAGCCGTACGTCAACGGGCGCGTGGGCATCTACGGCGGGAGCTACGGAGGCATGCAGTCCATGTCAGCGATCACGCGCACGCCCGACAAGTTCGATGCGGCCGTCCCCATGCGCGGCATCTACTCCGAGTCGCTGACCCTCCCCTACGCGGATCGCCTGGGGAAGATCTTCACGATCACGGGGCACGGCGGGACGCCGGAGGAGCGGCCCGAGATCTACGCGAAGAGCGAGACGCTCGACCGGATGGACCGCATCACCGCCCCCGTCCTCATCATGCACGGAGAATTCGACGTGAGGGCGCCGTTCGAGAACTTCGAGCTCGCGGTCGAGAGGCTCGAGGCGCTCGGCAAGGAATTCGAATCGAAGACGTACCCCGAGGGGCACGGCTTCCGGGATCCCTCCAACTCGATCGACATGTACAGCCGGCTCCGCGCCTTCTTTGACGAGCACCTTGGCGGATGCCATGCAGGCGGCACGTCTCTGGATTATGATTAGAAAATAACCGATCCTGCTTGCAGACACACCCGGGGGCGTTCCCCGGTAGCGACTCGGCGGTCCTTCACCGCCGGCGCCGTCCCCAGGAGAGACACAAGGCGAACCCATGGCGAAGCGCATCCGCACGACCTTCGGAAGTTCCGATTGCTCTCGCTCCCCCCGTGCACGCACCGCGCGTTCCGCGGCGCTCGGCTTGCTCGGTCTCGCCATCCTCTCCTGTGGAGGGGGCGACACGGCAGGACCGCCGCCCGGGCCGCCACCACCGCCCCCAACGGCGAACGTGCCGGCGAGGATCACCCTGGACCCGGAGACGGTCGCCGTCGTGGCGGGGGATACGATCCGCGTGAGGGCACGCGTCCTGAACGATCGGGCGCAGCCGATCTCCGACGCGGCGGTGACGTGGGCGAGCAGCGATCCGGCGACCGCGACCGTGGATGCGACCGGGCTCGTATCCGGTCTGAAGGAGGGCAACGCGAATCTGACCGCCACTTCCGGCCCCGTCTCGAATTCCGCCCCGGTGGCGGTGCACAGCCTGGACCGCGCGACGCTCATGGACCTCTACAACGGCACGCGCGGGGGCGAGTGGACGAACAACGACGGCTGGGGGACCGATGCGCCGGTCGGGAGCTGGTACGGTGTGACGGCGAACGCGAACTCCCGCGTGACGGGGCTGAACCTGAGCGAAAACGGCCTGAACGGGCAGCTTCCGGCGGACCTCGGAAGTCTGACCCTTCTCACGGAGTTGGTTGTAGACGCCAATGAGAATCTCTCCGGCCCCATCCCCTCCTCCCTCACCGAGCTGGGCATGGAGACGCTCAACTACGGCGGCACCATGCTGTGCACGGTGCGCGACGAGGGGTTTCAGGCATGGCTGAACGCCGTTCCGACGCGCGAGGGCGAGTTCCTCGCCTGCAACGAGGAGCGGTCGGACCTGATGACGTTGTACGAGGCGATGGGCGGAGAGAGCTGGACGGAATCGGCCAACTGGGGAACGGCCGCCCCGCTGGACAGATGGTACGGCATCGCGGTCGACGATTCTACGGGGCGGGTCATCTCGATCAACCTGAACCGAAACAACCTGTCGGGAGAGGTCCCGACCGAGATCCAGTATTTTCCGCACCTGCGGACCCTGCGTCTGGATTACAACCAGCTCGAAGGCGAAATTCCGGCGGAGATCGGCCTCCTCACCGAGCTGCGGCGGATGGACATCGACGGGAACAACTTCACCGGCAGTATCCCGCCCGAATTCGGAAACCTCGTGAACATCGAGGAACTCTGGATGGGAGGGAACCAGATGAGCGGCCCAATCCCGCCCGAACTGGGCAACCTCGCCAGCCTCGAAATACTCCACCTCTACGAAGCCGGCTTCGACGGTACGATCCCCGAGGAGTTCGGAAAGCTGACCAACCTCGAGGTCCTGCGCATCGCCGATACCAAGCTCGAGGGCGGTCTTCCCGGGAGCTTGGCATCCCTGGCGAAGCTCCGCCGGATCCTCCTGTACGAGAACGAGTTATCGGATCCGATCCCCTCCTGGCTTGGCCAACTGGACAGCCTTCGGACCCTCTTTCTCTCCGACAACAGGATCGAGGGTCCGATTCCTCCGGAGCTGGGACAGATCGACAGCCTCGCGTTTCTGTTCCTGGACAACAACAAGCTCGCCGGTCCGCTACCGCCGGAGTTGGGTAACGCGAGCGAGCTCTACCGGCTATGGGTCCAGGGCAATGCCGACCTGTCGGGGCCGTTGCCGGAAGGCCTGACCCGGCTCGAGGAACTCTGGGAGCTGATCGCGGACGACACCGGGCTGTGCATGCCCCGGACACCGGCTTTCCGCAACTGGACGGAGTCCGTGTATTTCAAGTACCGTATCCGCGTGTGCGGGGGAGAGGCCCACGCCGAGGCCTACCTGATTCAGGCGGCGCAGTCGCGCGAGTTGCCCGTCCCGCTCGTAGCTGGCCGGGATGCGCTCCTGCGCGTGTTCGTGACGTCCGAACAGGAGACCGGGGCCATGCTCCCGCCGGTGCGGGCCACCTTCTTCGTGGACGGAGCGGAGGTGCATACGGAGGATATCCCGGCCGGGGCCTCCGTGATTCCGACGGAAGTGCAGGAGGGCGAACTCGACCTGTCGGCCAACGTTCTGATCCCCGCCGAGGTGATCCAGCCCGGGCTTGAGATGGTCGTGGAGATCGACCCGGATGGGACACTCGATCCGAATCTCGGAGTGTCGAAGCGCATCCCCGAGACGGGGAGGACGGCGGTGGATGTGAAGGCCGTGCCCCCCCTGCTGCTCACACTGGTCCCGTTCGTCAGGACCGCGGACAACGATCGCGCGGCCGTGTCGTTTGTCGTCAACGCCGACGCGGACGACGAGTTTTTCTTCCCGACGAGGACCTACCTGCCAGTGGGTGAGCTGGAGATCATCAGGCATGAGGCCGTCACGGTCGACGCGAACAGCATGCGCGAAGTTCGGGACAGGGTCGGGGCGATCCGCGTCATGGAGGACGGGATCGGACACTGGTTGGGCCTCACCGCGACGTCCATTAGCGGCATAAACGGCATCGCGTCGCTTCCGTTCGTAACCGACAGCATCGTCTGGAACGGAAAGGCCGCCGCCTCGCGGCTGGACGGGGAGACGGTCGCGCACGAACTCGGGCACAATATGAGCCTGTTCCACGCGCTCTGCCGTGGCGACGAAGGAGGCCCGGACGTCAGCTATCCCTACGAGAACGGGGAGAGCGGCGTCTGGGGATATGATCCCCGCGATGGCGGTTCGCTCGTACCCCCGGACCGACCGGACTTCATGACCTACTGCGACCCGGCATGGGTCAGCGATTACTACTTCTCGAACGCGCTGCGCTTCCGGCTCCAGGACACGCTCGAGGTGTGGCGGCCCCCGGCGGCAAGCCGAACGCTGCTGGTTTCAGGCGGCGTCTCCGGGGACGGCGAACCGTGGCTCGACCCCGCGTTCGTTGTGGATACGCGGCCGGTGGTGCCACATGCCGGCGGGCCCTGGCAGTTGAACGGTCGTCGCGCGGATGGGAGCGAGCTCTTCTCGCTGAGCTTCCAGATGGTCGAGGTGTTGGATGGGGAGGGGGGCGGTGCATTCACCTTCGCGCTTCCCGTGCAGGCGAACTGGGCCACGGAGCTTGCGAGCCTGTCGGTCTCCGGGCCCACGGGCAGCTTCGAGATGACGGAGGGAAGCGCGCCACCAATGGCGATTCTGCGCGATCCGGACACGGGCGCGGTGCGCGCGATCTTCACGGACCTCCCGTCGGGACCGCTGGCCCGGAGCGCGGCGGACGCCCGGGCGCCGGAACAGGGGCTCGAGGTGATGGTGAGCAGCGGGCTCCCCGGCGCGGAGGCCTGGCGCCGCTGATTCGAGCCGGAACCTCGCGGTCCGGTGAGCGGTAGGCCCGACCGCGCCGTCGCCGTTTGGGTTGGGGGGCGTGAACGCTGTATCTCGTCCCCCAACACCTCTACGGGCCGTTTTCGACAAGCACCTCGGAGGATGCCAAGCCGGCGGCACGTCTCTAGATTAGAAAATAACCGGCCCTGTTTGCAGCACACCCGGGGGCGTTGCCCGGTAGCGACCCGCCAGTCCGTCACTGTTGGCGCCGTCCCCAAGCAAAGACGCAAGGCGAACCCATGGCGAAGCGCACCCGCGCGACCTCCGGAAGCTGCGATTTATCTCGCTTCTCCCGCGCAGGCACCGCGCGTTCCGCGGTGCTCGGCTTTGCCGGTCTGGCCATCCTCTCCTGTGGGGGGGGCGACACGGCGGGACCGCCGCCCGGGCCGCCGCCACCGCCCCCAACGGCGACCGTGCCGGCGAGGATCACCCTGGACCCGGAGACGGTCGCCGTCGTGGCGGGGGACACGATCCGCGTGAGGGCGCGCGTCCTGAACGATCGGGCGCAGCCGATCTCCGACGCAGTGGTGACGTGGGCCAGCAGCGACCCCACGATCGCGACGGTGGCTGCGACCGGGCTCGTATCCGGGCTGAAGGAGGGCAACGCGAGTCTGACCGCCACTTCCGGCCCCGTCTCGAATTCGGCTCCGCTCGCGGTGCACAGCCTGGACCGCGCGACGCTCATGGATTTCTACAACGGCACGCGCGGGGGCGAGTGGACGAACAACGACGGCTGGGGCACCGACGCGCCGGTCGGGAGCTGGTACGGCGTGACGGCGAATGCGAACTCCCGCGTGACGGCGCTGAACCTGAGCGAGAACGGCCTGAACGGGCAGCTTCCGGCGGACCTCGGAAGTCTGACCCTTCTCACCGAGTTGGTTGTAGACGCCAATGAGAATCTCTCCGGCCCCATCCCCTTCTCCCTCTCCGAGTTGGGCATGGAGACGCTCCACTACGGCGGCACGATGCTGTGCACGGTGCGCGACGAGGGATTTCAGGCATGGCTGAACGCCGTTCCGACGCGCGAGGGCGAGTTCCTCGCCTGCAACGAGGAGCGGTCGGACCTCATGAAGCTCCATGAGGCCATGGGCGGAGAGAGCTGGACCGCGTCGGCCAACTGGGGAACCGACGCCCCGCTGGAGAACTGGTACGGCATCGCGGTCGACGATTCGACGGGTCGGGTCATTTCGATCAACCTGAACCGAAACAACCTGTCGGGAGAAATTCCGGCCGAGATCCAGTATTTTCCGCACCTGCGGACCCTGCGTCTGGATCACAACCGGCTCGAAGGCGAAATCCCGGCGGAGATCGGCCTCCTCACCGAGCTGCGGCGGATGGACGTCGACGGGAACAACTTCACCGGCCCCATCCCGCCGGAGATCGGGAACCTGGCGAAGCTCGAAGTATTGTGGATGGGCGAGAACCGGATGTCCGGCCCCATCCCGCCCGAGCTGGGCAATCTCGCCAACCTCAAGGAAATCAACCTGTACGAGGCGGGGTTCGACGGTTCGATCCCGGAGGAGTTCGGAAACCTGACGCGACTGGAAATCCTCCGCATCACGGAGACCAACATCGAGGGGGGACTGCCCGAGAGCCTTGCGGGACTCGGGAGGCTCCGCGCGATCCGTCTCTACGGCAACGCGTTGTCCGACCCCCTCCCTTCCTGGCTTGGACAACTCGACAGCCTGCGGACCCTCTTTGTCTCCGACAACAGGATCGAGGGCCCGCTACCGGCGGACCTCGGCCAGGCCGACAGCCTCGTGTTCATCCTGGCCGCGAACAACCGGTTGTCCGGACCGCTGCCGCCGGACCTCGGTGACGCCAGCGAGCTCTACCGCATATGGGTTCAGGGTAACCGCGACCTCTCGGGCCCGCTGCCCGAGAGCATGACGCAACTCGAAGCCTTCTTCGACCTGCGCGCGGACGATACCGGGCTCTGCATGCCCCGGACGCCCGCCTTCCGCACCTGGCTGGAATCGGTGTACGTCAAGTACCGAATCCGGGCATGCGGGGGGGAGGCGCACGCCGAGGCATACCTGACGCAGGCAGTGCAGTCACGGGACTATCCCGTGCCGCTGGTTGCCGGAGAGGAGGCACTCCTGCGCGTCTTCGTCGTGTCCGAACAGGAGACCGGGGCGATGATCCCACCGGTGCGGGCCACCTTCTTCGTGGACGGGGCGGAGGTACACGTAGAGAACATCCCGGCCGGCTCGTCCGTGATTCCGACCGAGGTGGAGGTGGGCGAACTCGACCTTTCTCCCCACGCCGTGATCCCCGCCGAGGTGATCCAGCCCGGGCTCGAGCTGGTCGTCGAGGTCGACCCTGACGGCACGCTCGATCCGAATCTCGGCGTATCGAAGCGCGTCCCGGAGAGCGGACGCCTGGCGGTGGACGCAAGGGCCGTGCCCCCTCTCCTTCTGACCCTGCTCCCCTTCGTCTGGACCGGGGACAACGACCGTGGCGCCGCCACCTTCGTCAGGACCGCCGACGCCGAAGATGAGTTCTTCTTTCAGACACACACATACTTGCCGGTGAAGGACATCGAGATCACACGGCACGCAAGCGTAACGGTCGATTCGAACGTCGGCAGAGACCTCCTGGCCGACGTCGGACGCATCCGGGTCATGGAGCAGGGCATCGGACACTGGCATGGCATGATCCCCGACATGGCGGGCAGCACCAACGGCGTTGCCTGGCGCCCGGCAGCCACGCCCGACGGCCGCGAATACCTCGGGAAGACCGCCGTGTCGCAGATCAACGCGGAGACCTTCGCGCACGAACTCGGACACAACATGAGCCTGCGGCATGCGACATGCCGGGGCGACGAAGGCAACGCGGACGTGAGCTACCCGCACGAAGGCGGGCGGATCGGCGCATGGGGCTGGGACCCGCGCGATGGCGGATCGCTGGTCGACCCGTCGTCCACCGTCTTTGATTTCATGACCTATTGCGATCCCAGCTGGGTCAGCGACTACTATTTTTCGAACGCGCTCCGCTGGCGGCTCCAGGATACACTCGAGGTCTGGGAGACCCCGGCCGCTACCCGGACGCTGCTCGTGTCCGGCGGGGCCGACGCCGACGGTGCTCTCCGCCTCGATCCGGCCTTCGTGGTAGACGCGCAACCGCTCCTCCCGCGCGCTCCCGGCCCGTACACGATGACCGGACGGCGCGCCGATGGAAGCGAGCTGTTTTCGCTGCGTTTCGGGATGGCCGAGGCC
Source organism: Candidatus Palauibacter sp. (assembly GCF_965261555.1). GTDB lineage: Bacteria > Gemmatimonadota > Gemmatimonadetes > Palauibacterales > Palauibacteraceae > Palauibacter. The sequence goes on along the minus strand of NZ_OZ253465.1, from coordinate 3,249,360 downwards.
TGGGACGGGGACGGGGGTTCGGGATTCACGTTCGCGCTTCCCGTGGATCCAGCGTGGGAGACGGAGTTGGCGACCCTTTCCATCTCCGGGCCCGGCGGCAGCGTGGTGATCGCGGAGGGAACGGCTCCGCCGATGGCGATCGTGCGGGATCCGGGCACGGGTCAGGTTCGCGCTATCTTCCGCGACCTGCCCACCGGTCCGTTCGCCCGGAGCGCGGCGGACGCCCGGGCTCCCGAGCCCGGGCTCGAAGTGATGGTGAGCAGCGGGCTCCCCGGCGCGTCGGCCTGGCGCCGCTGAGCCCGGTCTCAACCCGCCCGGAGAGTACGGGGCAGGGCCTTCCCGGCCATCCCGTCGCGCCGGGCGGACATAGGGATTCGCACAGCTGCGAGCTTTCCGGTGAGGAGGTAGGTACTCATGCGATCACACGCGGTTTCCTCATCATCATCAGCCTCGCGCTCGCGCCTTCCGAGGTTCCTTTCCCTCGGCGGGGCTGCGGCGGGTCTCGCGCTGGCACCCGCGAACGCCGACGCGCAATGGACGAACCGCTACCCGAAGGTCGCGGGGTACGGCCACCACGTGTACCTGGAAGGTTACGAGCTGCCCACCCTCACGGCGGGGCCGATCGATCCGGCCCCGTCGCCGGACGGCGAGCGGGTGGCCTTCGCGTCTCACGGGTGGATCTGGGTCATGGACCTCGCGAGCGGCGTGGCGCGCCGGCTGACCCGCGGCGGGGGGATCGACGCGCGGCCCGCATGGTCTCCGGACGGCGAACTCATCGCGTTTGTACGCGACGATACGGAAGACACGGAGATCATCTGGGTCGCCGCGAACGGCGGGGCGGAACTCGGCCGCGTCGACAGTCCCGGACTCGAACTCGACCCCGCCTTTTCGGCCGATGGCACCAAGCTGTTCTACTCGTCCGCCGAATCGGAAACCCGCGCCCTGGATCTGTGGGCGGTGGACATCGGGAGCGGCGAGCGGCGGCGGGTGACCGATGCGCCGGGGATCGAGCTGAAGCCCCAACCGGGCGAACGCGCGCTCGTCTACCTGTGGAAGGGCGGCGGCCGCGACCGCGTGTTCGTGCGTTCGGGCGACTCGACGGAGCCGCGGACGCTCCTGGAGGGGAGCATCGCGTCCATGGCGCGGCCGGCCCTGAGTCCCGATGGGTCCACGGTGGCCGTCAACTGGCCGACGCAGGAGGGGTGGGAGCTCCGGCTTCTCAACGTGGCGGACCCCGGGCCGTCCATCCTGCTGGCCTCGGGCGGCCTCCCGCTGACGCCCGCCTGGGATCCATCGGGCGAGTGGGTCTACTTCGCCGAGGCCGATGACGGGGAACGGCTGAATCTCAAGCGCGTGCGCGCCGCCGGTGGTCCCATCGAGGCAGTGGAGGTGACGGCCTGGGACTGGGGTGCGGCGACGGCGAACCTTCGGATACGGACGGTGACCGAGGAAGGCGGCGCTCCGGTGGCGGCCCGGCTCGCGGTCGTGGATGGGGCGGGGCATCCGCTTGTCCCGGACGGTCCCGCCTCGCGGTTCGACGGGCAGAGCGGCCGCGTCTTCTTCTACTCGCCCGGCGTGGTCGAACTTACCGTTCCAAGCGGCGAGGTCACGGTTTCGGCCGTGCAGGGGCTCGCGACGCCCGAGGCCTCGGCGACGGTGCAGGTGGGTGCCGCATCCGGCGCGGCGGAGGTCGAAGTCGTGCTGTCACCCGTCTGGGACGCTCGATCCGGCGGCTGGAGTTCGGGCGAACACCATTTTCACCTCAACTACGGCGGTCCGTACGACCTCTCGCCCGACGACCTCATGCCGATGATGCGGGGCGAGGCGCTGGACTTCGCCACGCCGCTCCTCGCGAACCTCCACAACCGGTTCGAGGACCAGGATCTGTGGACCTGGCGGCACTCCGGCGGCCCGCCCTTCATTCGTTTCGGGCAGGAGGTCCGTTCCCACTTCCTCGGACACCTTGGCCTGATCGGGATCGACGACCTGTTCTGGCCCTGGGTGTGGGGACCCGGCTACCAGGTCTACGGATCGGACGACCGCGAGAACGCCGAGCCGCTGCGCCATGCGCGGGCTCAGGGCGGCTTCCAGTACTACGTGCACCCCGTGAGTACCCGGGGCATGCCGCGCGCGACTCCCTGGGCGGAGGCATCGATCGCCGACCTCCGCGGCAGCGTGCCGATCGAACTCGTCGCCGACGCCGTGCTCGGGGACCTCGACGCGCTCGAGATCGTCTGCCTTTGGAGCGATGAGGTCCTCACCTCGCAGATCTGGCACCTGCTGCTGAATGCCGGCATCCCGATCGTGCCCTCGGCCGGGACCGACGTGATGAACAACTTCTACCGCACGATGGCCATCGGCACCGCTCGCGTGTACGCGCAGACGGGGGCCGTGGAGAGCTGGTCGACGTACATGGACGCGCTGCGAAACGGCCGCAGCTTCGTGACCAACGGACCGTTCCTCGAGTTCAGCGTCGGCGGAGCGGGCCCCGGCCACACCGTGTCCGGCGGAGAGGTTGCGTGGTCGCTCGACGTCGCGACCGCCACGGAGGTGGATCGGGTCGAGGTGCTCGTAAACGGTGAGGTGGCGTGGAGCGGAGAGGGGCTCGACGGCCCCGGCTCGCGCCGCTTCGAGGGCGATCTGACGCTGCCGGAGGGGGGATGGGTCGCCGCGCGTGCCGTCGGAGGCCCGGCCCGCTGGCCGATGATGGCGAACTACCCGTTCGCGCACACGGCGCCGGTGTGGATCGGAAGCGTCGGCAGTTCCGATCCCGCCGTCCGCCGAGCTGCGGCTGCCGAACTCCTCGCGATCCTCGGCGTGGCGCGCCTGAGGCTGACCGCGGGCTACGGCGGCACGGACATCCCCAATCTCGTCGACCGCTTCGACGCCGCGCGCGAACGGCTGGAGGCGCTGGCCGCGCGATGACAGGCGACCGCGGCTCCGGGAGCCGTCCGGCGCGTCTCGCGATGGCCCTCGCGATCGAGGGGCCGGAGTCGGCCGGTGGGGCGCCCCGCTGGCTCCTCGTGCGCCGCCCGGATGACGATCCCGATCTCCCCGGCGTGTGGGGCCTCCCCGCGGGCTCGCATGCCGCGGGGGAACGGGACGAGGCGCTCGTGCGGCGCATCGGCCGCGAGAAGCTCGGCGTCGAGACGGAGGACCTCGGCTGCCTGAACGAGGGCCACGTCGAACGCACGGACTATCGGCTCGAGATGCGCCTGCACGCGGCCCGGATCGTGACGGGCGAGCCCCGCGTGCCCCAGCCCGTCCCCGGCATCACCCAGTATTCCGAGTGGGGCTGGAGGCCGCCGGTCGAACTTCGGGACGGGGCACGCCGGGGGTCGCTGTGCTGCCGTCTCGCCCTCGACTTCGCCGCCGGCTCCAGACGCCGTCCCTGACGTCGCTGCCGCTCCGACGCCGTCCGGCTACAGCGGCGTATCGAGGCGCTTCGCCGCCTCCAGCGGCGCCCGCGCAAGACCGAACCCTACGTAGGCGGCGAGCGAGAGCGCCATGGCGGGAAACACCTCGTGCACGGCCTCGGAGAACGGGACCCATCGCCAGCACAGCAGCACCGTGAACCCGGTGATGAGCGAGGCGACGGCTCCCGCGCCCGTACCTCGCCGCCAGAGCAGGCCGAGCACCACGGCCGGGAAGAAACAGGCCGCATAGAGGCCGCCGGAGAACGCGGTCAGCATGACGATGCTCCCCGGCGGATTCAGCGCGAGCCAGGCCGTGATGATCGCGAACAGCGCGACCCAGAACCGCGTATGCGCCACGGCGCGCCCCTCATCCGCCCGCGGCCGGAAGAGCGAAATCACGTCCCGCTCCCAGGTCGACGCCATCACGAGCAGCACGCTGTCCAGCGACGACATCGCCGCCGCGAGCATGGCCACGAGGATGAACGCCGCCGGGAGCGCCGGCAGGATCCCCGCATCCCCGAGCAGTGTCGGCACGACGAGATCCGACTCGGCGAGCCCGCTGCCGATCACCGCGTGGGCGTAGAGCCCGATCGGGAGGAGGAGCGTGTACACGCCCAGGAACGCGATCGTCGACACGACGAGTCCCCGGCGCACCGCCGTCGGATCCGCGAGGGCGTAGAAGCGCGAGAGCTGCCTCGGATCGACGATGAACTTGAGCGTCCCCGCCACGATGATCCCGACGAGGACGGGGAAGGGCATGGCCGCGTCCCAGCGGAAGAGGCCCGAGGTGGCCGGCGCCGCGCGGATCGCGTCGATGGCCCCCAGCCCCCCGGCGCTGTTCAGCGTCCCCCAGAAGAGGAGGATGGCGGCGATGGACATCACGATCCCCTGCACCGCATCCGTCTTCACGACCGAGATGAACCCCCCGACGGCCGTGTAGAGGACGACGACGATGAACACGAACCCGATCGCGCCCCTGTAGGGGATGTCGAGGAAGATCTCGAGCAGATTTCCGATCCCCTTGAAGACCGCGATCATGTACAGGAAGCTGGCGAAGATCACGATGACCGCCGCCAGGACGCGCGCCGCCCGGCTCTCGAAGCGGAACCCCACGTAGTCGGCGAGCGTGACCGAGTCCACCGCCCCCGTGAAGGCGCGCAGCCTCGGCGCGACCCAGATCCAGGCCGAGAGCGAGAAGATGACGACGGCGGGCGCGAGCAGCAGCCACGGCGCCCCGTAGGTGTAGGCCTGTCCCGAAAAGCCGACGAAGCTGTTCGTGCTCGAGTACGTCGCGAAGAAGGAGAGGCCGAGTACGACCCCGCCCATCGACCGCCCGCCGACGTAGTAGTCCGCCCGGCCCTTCGTCCCCCGGCGGCCCTCGATCGCATGCCGTACGAGCAGGGCGCCGTACACGGCGAGGAGAGCCACCGCGATCCAGTGTGTCTGCAGCCAGGCCATTCGCCTCTCGGGTCTCGAGTGCGGGGCGGTCCGGGTCCGGTCCCGGCGGTCCGGGGACCCGGTATCTGATTGGACCTCGCCTCCCCAGACAAGCCCCGCCGCAGGTTCGGGGTCGATCCGGGCTCTGCGCGTTGCCCCGCCAATCTCCTCGCGCAAGGTTGGATTTCGACGACCGGCGACGGTCGGTGACGCGGAGTCGCGGCGAGAGGAGTAGCGGATGTGGAGTCGCTTCAGGGATTCTGATCTCGGCACGAACATCAAGGCCGCGGTCATCGCCTGGGTCGTGGCGATGGTCTGTCCGTTGCTGCTGGGTGCTTTGCTTGTGGCGCTCGCGGCTCTCATGTCCGGGTCCGGTTGGCTCCCGTCGCTATTGCTCTTCGTGGGGTTCGCCGGGTCCCTGGCGATCCTCTTCCTTGCCGGTTTCGTCTGCTCCAGATTCGCGGCCGGCCGCTCGGCAGTGTGGATTCTCATCATCCTTCTCCTGCTTCCGCGGGTGCTGCAGGGCGAGTGGGGGAATCCCTGGATCTCCTTTGGCGGCCCGGCGCTGTCGATGAGGGGCTTGAGCAGCCTGAGCGGAGTGATCGGAATCACTTTCGCTGCGATCATGACATGGCTGGTGGGGATACTCCCTGTCGTAGCCGGGGCCGGCTTCGGGGAGCGGCGGCGCCCCGCATCCCGCTAGGCGGACGCGGGACGGACACAGGCGAGCACACACCGTAGGACGGAGGGATCGAAGTGGCACAGGCAACGAGTACCGCGAGTCCCAGGGTTCAGACCCGAGAGCGGATCCCCGAGCAGGGAATCGACTGGGAGACGCTCGAGAGCGAACTGCTCGGCCGGAAGGCGATCGACTACGACTGGAAGAACGGTCGCGTCCCGTACCTCGTCTACTATGTCAATGAGGCGCTGAAGCGGGTGCAGGATGCGTCGCACGCCATCTACTCCGTGGAGAACGCTCTCTCGGGCCAGGGCTCCTTCCCGAGCGTCGGGGCGATGGAGGAAGAGGTCGTCCAGATGGGCCTCGACCTCTTCAACGCGCCCGAAGGCGCGGCGGGCCAGTTCACGTCCGGAGGCACGGAGAGCATCTTCCAGGCGGTGAAGGTCGCGCGCGAAATGAAGCGGGAGGCGCGTCCCGACCTCGGCCGGCTCAACATCGTCGCCGCCTACAGCCGCCACCCGTCGGTGGACAAGGCGGCCCAGATCCTCGACCTCGACATGAAGTACGTGGATTGCCGGCCGGACTATCGCGCGGATGTGGACGCCATCCGCGACGCCATCGACGAATCCTCCATCTTCATCTACGCCGGGGCCCCCACGATCTACTACGGACTCATCGACCCCATGCGCGAACTCGGTGAACTCGCCCTCGAGACGGGCGTCCGCCTGCACTCGGATGCCTGCTACGGCGGCTTCATCTCGCCCTTTGCGCGGGAACTCGGTTATCCGGTCCCCGACTTCGACCTCTCCGTGCCGGGCGTGTCCAGCCTGTCCGCCGACCTCCACAAGTTCGGCTTCGCGCAGAAGAGCGCCTCGCTCGTGCTCTTCGCCGACGGCAACGATGTCGATTACGCCAGGTACGTTGTCCGCGACCTCGCCGGCGGCTCCTACGCCTCGGCCACCGCCCAGGGCTCCCGGCCGGGCGGCGCGGTGGCCTGCGCCTGGACGATGCTCCGACACATCGGCCGCCAGGGGTACCGGGAGATCGTGCAGGGGATCATGGAGACGACCCGCGCGGCGATCGAGGGCGTCAGGGCGATCGGCGGCCTCTACGTGTTCGAGCCCGAAGGGGACACGAACCTCTTTCGCTACGATGTCGAACCCGGGGAACCGTTCAATATCTTCGCCGTCGCGAGGCTCATGAACGAGCGAGGCTGGATGATGGGACAGCACCGCAGGCCGCCCGCCATCCACCAGCCGATTACGTCCGTCCACACGCCCGTGCTCGGCGAATACCTCTCGGACCTCGAGGAGTGCGTCGCCATCGCCCGCCGCGACCGCCTCCACGACACCTTCCTCGACGGCACCTACTAGGGCACCCGCCCAACCAGCCAGGGAGGCAGAATGCCGGCCGGAGCGCTCTCGGCGGTGGTGATCGCGATCCTTACCGTGCTCGGGATCGGTACGCGCTACTACGTCCACGGGGATCTCAACGCCATCCATGTTCTGTTCAGCCTGTTCTTCTCGACGAACCTGCTCATCTGCTACTGGGAGGCGTGTCTACATCTCCGGCGGGACTACATCGAGAAGCGCGCCGTGTATTGGCGCGAACGGCAGCGCGAGACCGGCCGGACCCCGGCGGTCGAGTTCCTGACCACGAGGGTGCCGCTGAGACGGATCTTCTCACCGACCGTCTGGGCGGAGGCCTGGGCCACGTACTCGATGGTGGATGAGTCGTATTCGGATCGCCGCACCTTCGGGTTCATCGTCGATATCGCCAACGGTTTCTTCACCCCTGTTCCGACGCTGATCCTGTATGTGACCTTCACCGTCGGTCTCCTGCCGGCTGTCGTCGCCGGCATTCTCGCCGCCATGCTGTTCTGGCAGTGGACGTACGTGTCGTCGCTCTACTGGGTCAGCTTCTTCGTCGCGGGGAGACAGGCGCTCATCACGAAGCGGGAGTTCTTCGTCTACGTCGGCGCCCCGAACGCCTTCTGGGTGCTGTGCCCCGCGTTCGGACTGTACGTCTCCGTGCGCCTGATCCTGGACGGCAACTACGGCATTCTGGGTTTCTGATCGATGCTGCACGGGGCGAGACACGGATGGATCGAGGTCGTCGCCGGCGTCATGTTCAGCGGGAAATCCGAGGAGTTGATCCGGCGCGTGCGGCGCGCTCTCATCGCCGGGCGGCGGGTTCAACTCTTCAAATCCCACCTCGACGACCGCTACGGCGGCGAGTTCCGGATCTCGTCCCACGATGGCCGGCAGATCGATGCCGAGCCCGTGTCCAGTTCCGTGCAGGTGGCCGGGAAGGTCCGCCCGTCGACGCAGGTGGTCGCGATCGACGAAGCCCAGTTCCTGGACGACGGCATCTGCGAAGTGGCCGATGCATTGGCGGATGCCGGGGTGCGCGTCATCGTGGCCGGCACCGACATGGATTTTCGCGGCGAGCCCTTCGGTCCCATGGGGCCGCTCCTGGCGCGCGCGGAGCGCATCGACAAGCTGCACGCGATCTGCGTGGCCTGCGGCGATCCGGCGACGAGGAACCAGCGCCTCATCGACGGGAAGCCGGCGCCCGCCGAGGGACCGACGATCCAGGTGGGAGGCGCCGAGTCCTACGAGGCGCGCTGCCGCCGTTGCCACGACGTGCCGGAGCGAGACCGGGCCCAGCGGGAACTGTTGCCGAGACGTGACACAGAAGAATGGAGGGGGATCTGAATGAGAGCACCCACTTGGAGTATGGTTACGGTTCTCGCTGCGTCTCTCCTCCTGTTGCCCCTGGACGCCACCGCTCGGCAGGCGGGTGGGGACCGGAATCCCGACCGGCCGGCGCACCGGCCCGCGGTGCCGGGCCCGAACGGGCTGGTAACGGCGGGCCATCCCCTGGCGTCCATGGCGGGTCTCCGCATGCTCATGGCCGGGGGGAACGCCGCCGATGCCGCTGTCGCGACCCTGGCCACGCTGAACGTCGTGCGGCCACAGATGTCCGGGATGGCGGGGAACGGGTTCGTGACCCTCTACGACCGCGTCTCCGACCGCGTGTACTCGCTGGGGGCCACCGGCGCCGCTCCTCTCGCCGTCGATCCTGCGAGCCTCGAGGCCGACGAACTGAACAAGGGGATTCACGCGGGCGTCGTCCCCGGTTTGTTCGGGGGATGGATCGCCCTTCTGGACCGCTTCGGCACCATGAGCCTCGCCCGGGTGCTCGCCCCGGCCATCGACTATGCGGAGAACGGTCATCCGATAGAGGCGTCCGTCGTCGCGGCGATCGAGTCTCACCGGGACCTCTTCGAGAGCTTCCCGTCGAGCCGGCGGATGTTCCTCCCTCGCGGCAGGGTGCCCGAGCCCGGCGAAACGTTCCGGATGCCCGACCTGGCGAACACGCTGCGGAAGGTGGTCGAGGCCGAACAGGAGGCGCTGGCGGCCGGCGGGACGCGGTCGGAGGCGCTCCGGGCCGCCTTCAACCGCTTCTACCGGGGCGACATCGCCGAGGAGATGGCCCGCTTCTACCGGGAGAACGGCGGCGACTTCACGATGGAGGACTTCGCCCGCTACGAGCCCATCTGGGCGGAGCCGCTCCACACCACGTACCGGGGATACGACGTGTACACCAGCCCGCCGACGTCGCGCGGAGGGCTGGAGGTCACGATGCAGCTGAACCTCGTCGAAGGGTTCGACCTGCGGGCCCTCGGCGCGGGCAGCGCGGAGACCATTCACCTGCTGTCGGAGGCGATCAAGGTCGCGAAGGCCGATGTCTACGCCTACGCGGCCGATCCCGCGCTGGTCGACGTGCCCTTGGACGAACTGCTGTCGAAGGACTACGCGGCGGCCCGGCGGTCCCTCATCGACCCGTCCCGGGTGATGGCGTACCCGGGGGCCGGGAATCCCGTTCGTGTCGACGAATTTCAGGTGGGTGCGCCGGGGGCCTCACGACCGGGGCCCGAGCGCCGACGGGGGCATCTTGCCGAGCGGTCTTACGAAGGCAGCACGACCAGCTTTTCCATCGCCGACCGGTTCGGCAACGTCGTCGCCGCCACGCCCACCCACGGCGGGGCCTTCGGCACGGGAGTAGTGGTGGGGAACACCGGCCTGACCTTCAACAACGGGAGCCGGGTCGGTTCGACCTCGCCGTACCCCGACCACGTGAACTACGTCCGGGGCGGGCAGATTCCCATCCTCAACAACTCCCCCATCATCGTGTTGAGGGACGGGCGCTTCCATGCGGCGCTGGGCACGCCGGGAGGCGAGACGATCGGCCAGACCCAATTCCAGGTCCTCGTAAACCTCCTCGACTTCGGGATGCCCATCCAGGAGGCGATCGCGGCGCCCCGCTTCACGCTGAGCGGGGAGCCGAACTTCTACCTGCCCGGAGCCGAGATCCGTTTCCGCCTGGAGGATCGCCTGCCGGACGCCGTGGTCGGGACGCTGGAGGGGTTGGGATACACCGTGGAACTCGCGCCCGGATACGCATTCGGCAGCATCCAGGGCATCACGCTCGACGCCGCGACCGGCACACTCATGGCCGGCGCGGACCCCCGCCGCGTCGCCTACGCCGTGGGTTGGTGAGGCGTTTAGGTTCCAAGACGAAACGGAGGTGCGTGGGATGACGGCTGAGATGTGGACGATCATCGGGGTGGGCATTGCGCTCGCGGTTGCCCTGTTGCCGGGGCAGCGGGCGATGCGCCGCGACCTGACCGTGGTCGCCCGGGACGTGAGCGATCTGCGCGGCGAGGTTGTAACCCTGCGTGAGCAGATGGCACGGGAGATGGGTGAACTCCGCGAGCATGTGGCGCGTGAGATAGGCGAGCTTCGCGAGCGGATGGCGCGGGAAATGGGCGAACTCGCTGGGCGCATCACACGCCAGGAGGGGTTGTTCGAGGGGTTCACGCGTCGTCGCAAAACCCCGAAGACCAACTGAGTCCCATCGTCAGTCCTCCGGTTGCCGCAGGATGTTGAAGGGGGCGATTTCCGGGCGGCGGCAGGCGGCGAGCCGGAGGATGAATGTGTCGACGAGGGCGTGCTGACCTGACAGGCTTGCGTGGCTCACCATGTCGGTGAGGACCATCCAGGCGGAGAAGGGCGGGAAACGGATCTCCCGCCACGTCTCGTCCCGCTCCTGGAAGGACGGCGTGTCCTTCATGTAGTTGTGGAAGCGTCGCATGAGACGGTCGTACGGACTGGAGTCCGCGAGCACCGCCTCACCCAGCCCCGCCTTCGCGATCCCCCGCAGCAGGTGTCCGCGGAGACGGTCCACGGGGCCCCTCTCCAGCGAGCCGGCGTCCGCCACCCCCGCCTCGGCCCCGTAGCGCGCGAACACGTCGGGAAACGTCCCCTTCGTACTCCACACGCGCGCCTCGTCCGGGTTCACGTTGACGAAGAAGCGGAGGATCCGGTCTCCATCCGTCGCCCCGTAGGCGCCGGCGTCGAAGTGGATCAGCTCGTTGCTCGCGTGCGCGGAGAGTCCGCGGCCGCGTTCCTCGATCGGGCGGAAGCTCGTCGTCCCCACCGTCCACCCCTCCGTGAGTGCGGGCAGGCACTCCCGCAGGAAGGCGCGAACCCTGGCGCCGTGCGCGGTGAGGGTGCCGAGGACGACGTCCCGCAGCCCTTCCTGCTCCTTTACACCGCGAAGACGCCCGCTCTCGGGGTGGTAGCTGACGTTCTTCGCTCGCAACTGGTTCGGGAGTTCGGTGCGCAGCCGCTCGAGATCCTGGTCAGGCGGGAGCTCCACCGGACAGACAGGGAAGAAGACGATCTCCCCCCGCTCGAGCGCGTCGGCGAGATCGGGCCGGGGCCCTCGAACGGGCCCCGCCTCCGTGACCAGATCCCGCCCCCTTCTCAGCCGCCCCGACTCAGTTGCGCGAGCCGATCGCCAGCACCTCGAACCGCGCTCCGAAGAGCAACGGTCCCGAGCCGAGGAAGGCGCGCGCGGGGAAGTTCTCCGTGAAGTAGGTCCGGTAGACCTCGTTGAAGACATCGTAGAGATCGACGTTCGAGCAGAACACCTGCACGGATACGAGGTCGTCCATCGTGATCCCCGCTTCCTCCACCGTGCTCTTGATCGCCTCCATGACGAGCCGAGCCTCCTCCGCTGCGTCGTTCGGCGGACGGCCATCGACGAGTCCGAGCGACCCGGATACGAAGAGCAGGTCGCCGACCCAGACGGCGCCGCTGAACGGCAGGACGCCTTCTTCGCTCGCGTGCCGCGGATTGATGTACTCACGCTGGGCCGAAAGATCGGAAGCCATGGCCGCGAAACCTCCGGTGGCAAGAAGTGAGATCAGGATGAAGCGCTTCATCGGTTGGTTCCTCTCGTTGGCTGTAGTTCGACTGTGACGCTCAGTTCGCACCGCCTTCCGCCTCTTCCTCCTCGTCGGCGAGCGTTTCCCGCGCCTGCGAAACGATGTAGGCCTGGATCAGCCGCAACTGCTCGGCATCGATCAAGCCCTCGTAGGACGGCATCCCCTGCGGCTCCCGGCTCCCGCCGAGGACGATGTCCTCGAAGTTCCGGTGCACGATGTCCGTCGCGCGCTGGAGGTTCGGCATCGCACCCTCCGAGCCGCCGCCTGTCCCGTGACAGTGCCGGCAGTATTGCCGGTAGAGTTCCTCCCCGCTCGCGAGCGAGGCTTCGTCCGCGGGCAGATCGGCGGCGACGGCCGGCACGCTGACCGGCCGCTTCCGGCGGGGCTCCGGCATCTCCCCGGTGCCGCCCAGCACGAAAGTGAAGACGCGGCCCCGCTGCTCGTAGTTGGCGGCCTCGCCGTAGGGCGCGCCGCTGCGGCCGCGCGAGCCGCCCCAGCCGGCGGCCACGGTCACGTGCTGGCGCCCGTCGACGAGATATGTGACGGGGCCGCCGAGGATGCCGAGGCCCGTCGAGACCTGCCAGAGCTGGTCGCCGTTCTCCGCGTCGTAGGCGACGAAGCGGCCATCGCCACCACCCTGGAACACGAGTCCGGTCGTCGTCGTCATCGTGCCGCCGTTCCAGTATCCGAGGAGGGGGACGGTCCACCGGGCCTCCTGCGCCTGCGGGTCCCAGGCGACGAGGAAGCCGGCGTCGTCCCGCGCTCCGTACCGGCTCTCGTGGCCGACATTGTTCACGCGGGGCCCGAAGCTGTGATCCTCGATCTCGAGGTCCGTGTACACCCAGTCCGGCGGCTCGCTGCGCTCGACCCACCCCTCCTGGATCGGCAGGTACATCAGCCCCGTCTCCGGGTTGAACGACTGCGGCTGCCAGTTGTGGCCCCCGAGGGCGGCCGGCGTAATGAGGGTCCACACTTCGGCGTGCACGGCCTCCGGGCGATCCGTCGGGCGACCCGTCTCGAGATCGAGTCCCTCCGCCCAGTTCTGCACGATGTACTCCTGGCCGGAGAGGAACTCGCCCGTCTCCGCGTCGAGGACGTAGAAGAAACCGTTCTTCGGCGCCTGCATGATGACCCGCCGCATGCGGCCGTCGAACTCGAGGTCCGCGAGCGTCATCGGCTGGACGGCCGTGTAGTCCCAGTGGTCGCCCGGCGTCGTCTGGAAGTGCCACACGTATTCGCCGGTTCGGGGACGCAATGCGAGGATCGAGGCGAGGAAGAGGTTGTCGCCGCCGCCGGGGCTCCGCAGGTGCCGGGACCAGGGGGAACCGTTGCCGGTCCCCACGTAGACGAGATCGAGGTCGGGATCGTAGATGATCGAATCCCACGCCGTGCCGCCCCCTCCAGCGACCCACCACTCGCCGTTCCACGTCTCCGCCGCCATCTCCATCGCTTCGGACTCGAAGCCGTCGGCCGGGTTGCCGGGCACCGTGTAGGTGCGCCACACGAGTTCGCCGTCGTCCGCGTCGTAGGCCGACACGTAACCCCGGACGCCGTACTCGGCTCCCCCGTTTCCGATGATCGCGAGACCCTGCACGATGCGGACCGCGCCCGTGATCGTGTAGGCCTCGTTCGGGTCGATGGTGAGCGCCTCCCAGACGACGTCGCCGCTCTCGGCGTCGAGGGCGATGAGTCGGCCATCGATCGTGCCCACGATCACCTTGCCCTCGTAGAGCGCGACCCCGCGGTTCACGACACCGCAGCAGGCCAGCCGGCCGCGGATGCGCGGGACCCCCGGGTCGTGGCGCCAGAGGCGCTCGCCCGTCCGCGTGTCGATGGCGTGCACGACGCTCCACGGGGAGCTGATGTACATGATGCCGCCCACGACGAGCGGCGTGGCCTCCACGCCGCCCCGAAGCTCGATGTCGTACGTCCACGCGAGGCCAAGCTGGTCGACGTTGTCCCGCGTGATCTCCTCGAGCGTGCTGAAGCGGTCTTCCGCGTAGTTCCCGCCGTATGTGAGCCAGTTGCCGTCCGGCTGCGCGGCTTCGAGCACCGCGTCGGTCACGTCGTCGGCGCTCTGGATGCTCGCCGGTTCGGGCGGCGGCGCGTCCGCGGTGCAGGCGGCGGCCGGAAGGAGGAGCAGCAGGGCGTGGAGTCGCGTGCGCATGGTCTCTCCCGGTCACGGGGGGCGGGTGGCAGTGGGCCTCAACCCTAATGGTGTACGATCTTACACCGTCCGATGTCGCCGGTCACGGCCAGCTCAAAGAACCCTGAACCCCTCGCGCTGCGCTGCGGCGGAGAGCCGATCATCGCTGCTGACGAGGTCGAGCCGCTGCGGATCTTCGGCCGCGGCCGTCAGCGCCGCCGCCAGCTGCAGCGCATCTACCGCCCGCAGCGGGTGAAGCCGAAGCAGTCTGATCGCGCGGTTGCGTACCTGCTCCAGAGGCTCGATCTCCAGCCAACTCGCCGCCAGCCGCCGAAGTTGCTCAAGAGCCCGATCGAGTTCGCCGACTTCGAAACGGCGATCCCGCCGGAGGCGGTTCAGGGCGGATGCGCACTCCACTCGACTCCCCCACCACGTCACAATGGCTGGATCGCGCCGGATCGTCGCGCGACGCTCGGTGCTGCGGGGTTCCTCCACGATAAGCGACACCAGTGCAGAGGAATCCCAGTATTTCACCGGTCGTCTCGGCGCTCTGCCACGATCAGATCACCGGCGCTGGCTCCGGCGGTGAGCCGTACGAGGGGAGCTTTCAGGAAACGTTCCACATCGAGAGGGGTGCGAGGAGGAGCCGCAACTCCGCGGCGCACGAGTTCCGCGGCCCCCTGGTCGGCACCCAGGTCGTCATCGCGGCAGGGTTCGATTCGCGCAACGGGCTTCCCGCGATGCGTGATCAAAACGGCTTCCCCGCGACGCACGTCGCCCAGCAGTCCGCTGAGGGCGTTCTTCGCTTCGCTGACGCTGGCTCGTTTCATGTGGCTATTTTAGCCATATCGATGTTGCCTATCAAGCGTCGAGCGACACGAGCTAATTCGCTGAGTTCCCGGGCCGGAGGATGACCTCGCCGGGGAGTTCGTCGGTGAACTCGCCGTCGTCGACCGTGAACACGCCGTTCACCATCACGTAGTCGACTCCCTCGCTGAAGAGATCCGGCTCGAGCACGGTGGCCCGGTCCCGGAGACGCTCGAGGTCGAACACGACGAGGTCCGCCTTGTAGCCCTCCCGCAGGAAGCCGCGGTCCTCCAACCCGATGATCCGTGCCGGGAGCCCCGTCATCGAGCGGATCGCGAAGGGCAGCGTGATCGCCTTCAGGTCCTTCACGTAACGGGCGATCTTGCGCGTGAAGGCGCCGAAGTGGCGGGGGTGCGCACCGGGCCGCGAGGCGAACTGGGGCACGCCCTTGACGCCGCTCACGGCCGCGTCGGAGGCCGTCGCCGTGTAGTCCTGCCGGTAGTAGTTGATGATGTCCGCGTCGTGAATCCCGTAGCCGCGCGTCCAGGCTCCGCCGAGGACGTCGGGGTATCCCTCCAGCGCCATGTGCACGACGACCTCCTGGTAGGTCGCGCCCATGCGTCGGCCCAGTTCCTCCAGCGTCCGGCCGACGTACGTCGAATCGGGATAGCCCACCACGACCACGCGGTCCGGACCCCCGTTGTGGTCGACGATCCACTCGATGTCGCGGGCGACGAGAGCCCGGAGTTCAGGGTCCGCCCAGCGGCGTTCCAGGTGCGCCCGGGCGTCGTTGAAGATCCCCTCGCCACCGTAGACCGGGCTGTCCCTGCCGCCGCTGGTGTCGACGGTGTCGTGCACGAGGCTCCAGCGCGGGATCATGGGTCGCGCGCCCCCGCCGAACGTCTCGTACGGGTAGACATCGAGGTAGATTTCGAGCCCCTCCTCCCGCGCCCGGTTCACGATCAGCGTGTCCTGCCCGGAACGGCCGAAGCTGGCGCGGCCCCGCGCCTTGTGGTGGCTCGCCACGACGCGGATCCCCGTCTCGCGGGCGACGTTCACGGTCTCCGCCAGCCCCTGGTTGCCGTCCACGGGCCAATCGTTCACCGCGCTCGGCAGTTCCCACAGCGGCATCGCCGCCTCGCTGCGCTGGTGCGCGACATAAAATCCGTCGTAGGGGGCCACGGCCCCCGCCAGCGCAAAGATCTCCTCGGGCGTGCTGAAGCGGGCGGGGCGGTACTCGACGCCGGCTCCCAGTCCCCAGGCGCCCGACTCCATTCCCTCGCGCACGAGCGCCTGCATGCGGGCGATCTCTTCCTCCGTCGCCGGGCGCTCGTAGTCGTCGCCCATCACCACGGCGCGCACCGTGCTGTGACCGACCATGGGGACGAAGTTCATCGCCTGTCCCATCTCCCGGAGCGCCGCGATCTCGGCGCTGATGGGCCACGCCTGATTGCGGCCGTCGGGCCCGCCGATGACCGTCGTGAGGCCCTGGCTGTTCAGGCTCTTCGCCCGCCGCGCCTCCAGGTTCCCGGAGGTCATGGCCCGGTCGGCGTGCGAGTGCAGGTCGATGAAGCCCGGCGACACGTACATCCCCGCCGCGTCCACGACCCGTCGCGCCGTCGCGCCATCGAGCCTTCCGATCCGGACGATCCGGTCGCCGTCGATGGCGATGTCCGCCGCGAACCACGGATTCCCCGTGCCGTCGACCACACGCCCGTTCCGGATGAGTATGTCGTAGTCCTGGCCGGAAAGCCGGAGGGGAAGGGCGCCCGACGCGAAGACGGCGCTCGTGGCCAGAAGGGCGGCGCATCGTGCGATAGACCGGATCATGTCAATCACCCCGGGAGGATGGCGCAACGTTAGCGGCGGATCCCGACAAGGCGAACGATAACGCAACGGTTGCCCACAGGTCGAATCGGGGAGATATGTTTCGGACCCTGTCACCGTCCGATCCCGGGAGTCGAGAGATGCGTGAAGAAGGTCGTCTCAACGTGCAGTTGCTGAAGTTCGTCCTGACCCTGTTCGCCGCTTGGGGCGCGCTGTCCGCGGATTCGCTGGCCGCGCAGGGCCCGTTCGAGCCGATGGACGTGTTCGAACTCGAATACGCCGCGGACCCCCGGATTTCTCCTGACGGCAGTCAGGTCATCTACGTCCGCACGTCGATGGACATCATGCGGGACACGAAGAAGTCCGAGTTGTGGATCATGAACGCCGACGGGTCCGATCACCGGCGAGTGGGTGTGGGCGGGTCGCCGCGGTGGTCGCCGGACGGAAGCCGCATCGCGTACACGGACGACGGCCAGATCCACGTGCGCTGGATGGATACGGGTGAGGACGCGACGCTCACGCAGCTCCTTGAATCGCCCCGCGGGCTCCGCTGGTCGCCGGACGGGCGCCATATCGCGTTCAACAAGCTCGTTCCCTATCCGCCGCCGAGCCTCGCCCCGCCGCCGAAGCCGCCCGCCGGGGCGGAGTGGGCCGATCCTCCCATCATGGAGGACCGCTTCAAGAACCGGCAGGACGGCGTCGGCTATCTCGACTTCGGCTTCGATCACATCTTCATCGTTCCGGTCGAGGGCGGGACGCCGACGCAGGTCACGTCGGGCGATTTCCAGCACCAGAGCCCCGCCGCCTGGACCCCCGACGGCCGGCACCTCGTCTTCTCGTCGAACCGGAACGTGGACTGGATCCACGATTACCGAAACTCCGAACTCTACATCGTCTCGGTCGCGACCGGCGACGTGCGCCCCCTCACGGACCGCCCCGGGCCCGACCGGAGTCCGGCCGTCTCTCCCGACGGACGGCAGATCGCGTTCGTCGGCTACGAGGACCGCACCCGCACCTACCAGGTGAGCCAGCTGCAGGTGATGAACCTGGATGGGAGCGGGCAGCGCGTCCTCACGGGCGACCTCGACCGCAGCGTATCGAACCCGGTGTGGGCTTCCGACGGGAGCGGGATCTACTTCCAGTACGACGACGAGGGGAACTCGAAGGTCGGCTTCGCCACGCTTGCCGGCGATCTCGAGGTGCTGGCGGAGGACCTGGGAGGCACGTCCTACGGGCGTCCCTACGGCGGCGGCTCCTTCAGCGTGGCCAACGACGGAAGTTTCGCGCTCAACCAGACGCGTCCCGAATCCCCGGGCGAGGTCGCCGTAGGCTCGAGAGGTGGAGATGTGCGCCGCATCACGTCGCTCAACGAGGATCTGCTCGCGAACCGTCAACTGGGCGAGGTCGAGGAGATCTGGTGGGACTCGTCCTTCGACGGCCGTCCGGTCCAGGGGTGGATCGTGAAGCCGCCCGATTTCGATCCGGACCGGCGCTATCCCCTCATCCTCGAAATTCATGGCGGACCCGTCTCGAACTACGGGGACCGCTTCTCGGCGGAGATGCAGCTTCTCGCCGCGGCCGGCTACGTCGTCCTCTACGCGAACCCCCGCGGTAGCACGAGCTACGGCGAGGAGTTCGCGGACCTCCTCTATCACAACTATCCGGGGCAGGATTACGACGATCTCATCTCCGGGGTCGATGCCGTGATCGAGCATGGGTACATCGACGAGGACAACCTCTTCGTCACCGGAGGGAGCGCCGGCGGCATCATGACGGCCTGGATCGTCGGCAAGACGGACCGCTTCCGCGCTGCGGTGTCCCAGAAACCCGTCGTCAACTGGATCAGCAAGACGCTCACCGCGGACAACTGGTACGGCTACTACCACAGCCGCTACGAGGGGCTCCCGTGGGAGAACCCGGACGCGTACTGGGAATTCTCCCCGATTTCCCTGGTGGGGAACGTGACGACGCCCACGATGATCATCACGGGGGAGGAGGATCTGCGGACGCCGCTCTCGGAGTCGTACCAGATGTTCCACGCGCTGAAGCTGCGCGGGATCGACACGGCGGTGATCCGGCTGCCGGGGGCCTCGCACGACATGAGCCGCCGCCCGAGCCAGCTCATGGCCAAGATCGCGAACATCGTGGCGTGGTTCGACAAGTACCGCATGATGCCGACGACGAGCTGACCCCTCGGGCCGCTCGCCGGACCCAGACTTGACCCCTCGAACCCGGGAGATCCACCCATGACCGACTCCGGTCGGCCGCTGGCGGGCGTGCGCGTGGTCGCGCTCGAGCAATACATGTCCGCCCCCTACTGCTCGCTGCTGCTCGCGGACGCGGGGGCCGAGGTCATCAAGATCGAGCGCCCGGGCGCGGGGGATCCGCGCCGGTCCATCCCTCCGTTCGTCGAGCGGAACGGCATCCGCATGGGCGTCGGGTTCATGGCCTACAACCGGAACAAGAAATCGCTCGCGCTCAACCTCAAGAGCGACGAGGGACGCGACCTCTACCGGTCGCTGGTGGTGAAGTCCGATGTCGTGGTCGAGAACCTGCGGCCGGGGTCCGTCGACCGGATGGGTCTAGGCTACGAGGCGCTCTCGGAACTGAACCCTGGACTGATCTACGCGGCGGTGTCGGGCTTCGGACGGCTGCCGGGGCGGGAGGGGCCGTACGGGGACTGGCCCTCGTTCGACGTGGTGGCGGAGGCGATGGGGGGCGTCATGCACATGATCGGCTTCGCCGACAAGCCGCCGTCGCCCTCGATTTACGGGATGCCGGATCTCTACGCCGGGCTCGCCGCGGCGCACGGCGTGACGATGGCGCTCTACCGGCGCACGGCGACGGGGAAGGGCCAGTTCGTGGACTCCGCCATGTACGACGGCGTGCTGTCGCTGAACGAGCGCATGGTCTCGCTCGCGGCCAACACCGGGGCTCGGCCGAGGCGAGGCGATCCGCCCGGCTTCTATCCGCGCGGGCCGATGCCGGTGAGCGACGGATACGTGGCCTTCACGATCCCCGATGACATCATGTGGCGCCGCTTCTGCCGCATGCTGGAACGCCCCGACCTGCTGGAGGATCCGCGCCTGGCCTCTCCGGACCTGCGCACCGAACACCGCGCGCTCCTCGATGAGGTCGTCCGGCCCGTATTCGCCGAACTGACCCGCGACGAGGCCGTCCGGCGTCTCCAGGAGGTGGGCGTCCCCGCCGGTCCCGTGCAGACCTCCGAGGATCTGCTCGAGTGTCCCCAACTCGAGGCGCGCGGGGTGCGTGTCACGGTGGACTACGACGGACTCGGGGAACTCCAGTTCGTCCGCACTCCGCTCCTCACCTCCGATGCCCCCGACGTCCCACTGAACCCGGCCCCGACCCTGGGCCGCGACACCCGACAGGTCCTGACCGACGTGCTCGAACTCTCCGAAGCGGAAGTCTCGCGTTTGGCTGCGGTGTCCGTGATCGGCACGAATCAGGGACACGAGTAGTACGAATTGGGAACATTCCCGCGGGAACGTCCAGAGCCGCGCGCCCGCGCGGCGCTAGCGGACCAGGTGCAGTTCGGTCTGCCGCCGGAGCACCCAGCGGATCTCGCCGTCCGGCGTGATCTCCGCTTCCTCCTCCTGCGCCATCCGCACGGGCTGACCGTCCCACTCAGGCACCGGGGTCGTGACCTGGAGTTCCGTCGAGAACCACATGCCGGGGATGACCGGCGGATCGCCGCGCCCCGGGACGCCCGTCTGGTAGTCCCAAAGGCCGATCAGCGGGCCCGCGCCGTGGCCGTGGTCCCCGATCGGGTGCGTGTACATCGTCCCGTTCAATCCCTCCGCCCGCATCTTCTCGAGGACCGTGGCGAGGATCTCGTTGCCGGTGCGGCCGACCTTCGTCTCCTCGAGCAGGATGTCCTGCAGGCGGTTCGAGTTCGCCAGCGCCTGTCGTAGACCGGCGGGGGCGTCCGTCTCGCCTTCCCGGAGGACGTAGGCCATGTGCTGCGTGTCGGTCGCGAGGCCGAGAGCGACGAGTCCGAAGTCGCAGTGGAGGACATCCCCCCGCTCGATCACCGGCGCCGTCACGCCGCTCATGTCCGCGCCGCGCCGCTGCACCGAGACCGAGGGCTGGAACCACGAGTCGAGCCCCAGGTCGTGTACGCGCTGGCGCATCCACCACACGACATCGGCGGTCGTCGTCTGCCCGGGCACGATGACGACCTCCGAGAACGCCGTGCCGATGATCTCGTGCACCACCGCCTGGATCCGGCGGTAGACCGGCGCCATCGAGGGCACGCGCATCGCGAGGTAATCGATCGCCAGCAGCGGTTCGCGGACGACGCGGCCCGCGAGGTCCGGGCCCAGAGCCGTCTCCATCTGCTCCCACTCTCCCGCCGAGAGGCCGTCCGCGAAGTTGTGGTCGTGCGAGATGTTGACGGCGATCCGCCGCGGGTCGCGCTCGCGGACCATGTCCGCGAAGAGGTCCCACTGGTCCGCGCCCCACAGTTCCGCCTGGCGTCCGTCCGGTGCGGTGGCGGTCGCGCGCACGGCTTCGTACACGCCTCCCTGCGAACTGCCTCCCAGAGCCAGGCGCTCGATGCCCGCGTCCGGCCCCCGATCGTGGAAGATGTAGATGGTCCGGCGGCGGGCCGCGAAGGTCGTGGGGGAGACGAGGGCGGGGAAGACGGGATCCTCGTTGTACTCCCGCATGGCGATGACCCACATGTCCACGCCGTGCTTTCGCATCAGCATGGGCAGGTTCGTCTCGAGCCGCTCCGTAAGCCACGCCTGCTGCGTCCGTGCCTGCTCCCGAAGCGTCCCGAACGGCCGCTCCGGCCGGTAGTCCCGCGCCTGCGCCTCCAGCGGCGTCACCGAGAGCCCGGACAGCCCGCCCAGGGTCAGCGCCATAGCCGCGACGCTCGCGATTGTCTTCATCTCGTGACCTCCGGTTATCGATGTCGATGTCGGCCGTCGCCCCATCCTCGGTCTCGAATCGCCGACATTCAAGCGCCCCCCCGAGTCCCTTCTTCCGGGGAGATCTCCCGTGTAGTCTTCAGAACCGACTGAGGACCGTCCGCTGCAGGCATGGGAGGGACACATGACCCGGAAGCTCGCAAGGCTCCCGACACTGCTGGCGCTTGCCCTGGCGCTCGCGGAGGGCGCAGACCCCCCGGCCGCTGTGGGGCAGACGCTCGCGGTCACGGGGGCGACCCTCATCGATCCGCTGGCCGAGGCGCCGCTCGAAGACGGCGTCGTCGTGATGACGGATGGGCGGATCACCGCGGTGGGTGCGGCGGGGGCCGTGGACGTGCCCGCGGGAACGTCCGTCATCGACGCGCGGGGCAAGTACGTCATTCCCGGGCTGATGGATGCGAACGTTCACCTCTACCTGAACCTCGATCTCGAGACCCTCATCAAGTACGAGGGCCACTACCACGAGATCGTGCTGGAGGCGGCGCAACTCACGCTCAAGACCGGGCAGACGACCGTCTTCGACACGTGGGGCCCGCTGGGGGCCCTGGCGAAGGCGCGCGACATGATCAACGGGGGAGAGGCGCCCGGGAGCCGGATCTACTTCGCCGGCAACATCATCGGCTTCGACGGGCCCCTCTCGGCCGACTTCCGCGCCGCGGCGGCGGCTCACGTGAGCAAGTCGTTCGTGCGCCGCACCAACGAGGCGTGGGTGCACGGGACGGGCCGCGACCTCATGTGGATGACCCCCGATTCGGTCCGCGCCGCGATCCGCGAATACACGGGCACGGGCGTCGACTTCCTCAAGTACGGGTCGAGCAGCCACGTGGAGATGTATTTCATCTCCTTCTCCGAGCGCGTGCAGCGCGCGATCGTCGAGGAAGGACACCGGGCGGGCATGACGGTCCAGACGCACACGACGTCCGTCGAAAGCCTCGACATGGCGATCGAGGCGGGAGTGGACATCATCACGCACGGGGACATCTCCGGTCCCGTCGTTCCGATTCCGATGGAGACGATGCGGAAGCTCGTCGAGCGGGACATCGCCGTCTCGGTGCTCCCGATCACGCAGCGGCGTCTGGAGGCGCTCCGGGAACACAACCCGGACGGGACGCTCACGCCCTACATGGCCGTCGGCCGTGAGAACCAGGCGCGGATGATCGCGGCGGGCGTCTCGATGCTTCTCTCGACGGACGCCGGCATCAAGCATCCGGTGCTGCTCGCGGAGTCTGCCACGATCGCTTCGGACACCGTGGACCAGCGCACGAAGCTGGGGGAGGGTCACTTCAACGCCTTGGTCGCGCTGGAGGAACTGGGGATGGAGCCGATGGAGATCCTGAGATCCGCCACGAGCCACATCGCGCGCGCCTACGAACTCGACGACGAGATCGGCTCCCTGCGGCCGGGGATGATCGCGGACCTCGTCATCCTCGATGCGAATCCGCTGGAGGCGGCCCGCAACTACCGGTCGATCCACGCCGTGATCAAGGACGGCCGGAGGGTGGACATCGACACTCTCCCCGTGGCGCCCATCGTCAGTGTCCTGAAGCCGGAAGGCTGAACCGGCCGGATACGCGAGGACCAGAGTCGTTTGTGAACCACGCTTGAGGAGACGCGTGGCTCACGGCCCCTGTCGCTGCCTGGTCCAGCGAGGATTCCCCTACGTCTGAGCCCTTGAGGCTCGGACACCGCCGATTCCGAATGAGAAGTTGCAGTCCCTCGCGATCAAGTAATATGATCCATAACGATAGATATCACACCTCAATCTATAAGCCGGATCTGGATACAACATCGGCACGCACGTGGAGCGGATGTGCGGGGGCGACCCAAAGTTGTCCGGCCGGATGCGCTACCCGCTCCTGCACCGGATGGAGGCTTCCGGGCCCATGACGAAACGCGGGCCACTCCTGCGCGCTGCCGTCCTGCTGGCTGTCGTGGGGGCGTTGTCTTGCGGCGACGACACCACGGCACCGCCTCCGGCCCCCCCTCCGCCCCCCCCTGACCCGTCCCGACCGTCAACGCTCTCCATAAGCCCGGATGCCGCCGAGCTGAATGCCCTCGGGCAGACGATCCAGTTGACCGCGACCGTGCGCGACCAGTACGGGGCGGTGATGGCCGGGGCGGCAGTCGGCTGGGCGAGCAGCGATGCGTCGGTAGCCACGGTGGACACGTCCGGTCTGGTCCGCGCGGCCGGGGACGGCACGGCGACGATCACCGCTACCTCGGGCGAAGCTTCCGCGAGTGCGTCGGTCACAGTGGAGCAGCAAGTGAGCGAGGTGACGGTGTCGCCGGCGACAGCGCTGCTGCCGGCGGTTGGCGACACGGTGCGGCTGGCGGCGACGGCGACGGACGCCAACGGCCACGCCGTGCCGGGGGCGGCGTTCACCTGGGGCTCGAGCGACGATGCGGTGGCGACGGTGGACACGTCCGGGCTGGTCCGCGCGGCCGGGGACGGCACGGCGACGATCACCGCCACATCGGGCGAAGCTTCGGGGAGCGGATCGATCACGGTGACCCAGCAGGTGACCGCGGTCACGGTATCTCCCCCGGCGGCAACGTTGCCGCCGGGCGACACGCTGCGGTTCGAGGCAAGGGCGACCGACGCCAACGGCTATGCCGTGGCAGGGGCGGTGATCACATGGGGTTCGAGCGACGATGCGGTGGCGACCGTAGACGCGTCCGGGCTGGTGCGCGCGGTGCGGAACGGGACGGCGACGATCACGGCTGCATCGGGCGCAACTTCGGGGAGCGCGTCGGTCACCGTGAAGCAACTCTCGGAGCGCGATGTGCTGGTCGCGCTATACGAGGCGACGGGCGGGACGGCCTGGGTCCGTAACGACAACTGGCTGACCGACGCTCCCCTCGGAGATTGGCACGGGGTCCAGGTAGAAGACGGTCGCGTGGCGCATCTGATCCTGTCGGCCAACAACCTGACGGGCAGGATCCCGCTGGAACTCGGCCGCCTCTCCAACCTTGTGTCGCTGGGGCTCGACAACAACAGCCTTACCGGTCCCATCGCGCCGCAGCTCGGCCGCCTCTCCCACCTGGTGTTCCTGGCGCTCGGCGGCAACGATCTGACGGGTCCCGTCCCGCCGCAACTCGGCAACCTCTCAAGCCTCGCGAGCCTGTACATTGGTCACAACGACCTGACTGGCTCGATACCTTCAGGCTTCTTGCAGCTCGAGCGGCTGAGTGCGTTCGGGTTCGAAGAAAACGCCGGTCTCTGCGCCCCCGGTACCGCTGATTTCGTCGATTGGGCGAATGGCGTGGACGATTACGCGGGACCGTTCTGCAACAGGGCGGAGATCCCTCTGCTCGAAACGCTGTATGAGGCCACCGGCGGCGAGAACTGGACGAACTCCCATGGCTGGCTCGGGGACGGCGCCGTGGAGGGATGGTACGGGATCCGGGCAGACTCCCTGGGCTTCGTGACGGCACTCGATCTGAACCGCAACGGGCTTGCGGGTCGGGTCCCGTCGACGCTCGCCGGCCTGGAGCGGATGACCAGTTTGAGTATCGGCGGCAACGCCCTGGAGGGCCGCCTGCCGCTGTCGCTGGTCGCGCTGCCGCTCCGCGAGTTCCGCTACGGGAATACCGATCTGTGCACGCCGCCCGACCAGTTCTTCCGCGCATGGCTGAGTTCCATTGCCTCGCACCACGGCACGGACGTCGAGTGCGCGCGCCTGAGGGACCGGGACATTCTCGCCCTCCTGTACCACGAGACGGGCGGGCCCGACTGGATCAACAATGCCAACTGGCTGAGCGACGCGCCCCTCGCCAGCTGGCACGGAGTTCGCGTGGAGGACGGACGCGTCGTCCGACTGGACCTCGCGGGCAACGCGCTTACGGGCGAGCTCCCGGCGGAACTCGGCAGCCTCGAAAGGCTGAGATTTCTGAACCTCGACGCCAATGACGTAGGTGGCTCGATCCCGGCGGAACTGGGTCAACTCTCCCATCTGGAGTGGCTGGCCGCCGCGTTCAACGATCTCACGGGCCCGATCCCCCCGGAGCTCGGCGAGCTTTCCCGCCTGGGTACCCTGTCGTTCCCTCTTAACAATCTCACCGGCCCGATCCCCCCGGAACTCGGCAGGCTTTCCTTCCTGCGGACCCTCGACCTCCGACAGAACCGGCTGACCGGATCGATCCCGCCGCGGCTGGGTGATCTTTCCAACCTGAGGGCCCTATGGCTGCCGAAAAACAGCCTGACGGGCCCGATTCCGCCGGAACTCGGCAACCTCGAGTACCTGAGGAACCTGATACTGAACGACAACGCCCTGACGGGCCCGATCCCGCCGGCGCTCGGGAACCTCTCGAGTCTGGAGGAACTCGACGCAACCAACAACCATCTGACAGGCCCGATCCCGCCGGAATTCGGACGACTCGCCCGCCTGAATGGGCTGCTGCTCGGGAGCAACGCCCTGACGGGCGCGCTCCCTGCCGAACTCGGGCGACTCGCCAACCTGGAGTTGCTGCTGCTGTGGGACAACGACTTGACGGGCTCGCTGCCGCCGGAAATCGGCAACCTTCGGGCGCTGGAGTTGCTGGGGCTCGCCGACAACCGCCTGGCGGGCCCGATCCCGCCGGAAATCGGCAACCTTGGGGCGCTGGAGCAAGTGAGCTTCGCCAACAACCGCTTGACGGGCGCGCTGCCGCCGGAACTGGGCAACCTCGCCCGGCTGCAATTTCTGGACCTCCCGAACAACCGCCTGACGGGCGCGCTTCCGCCCGAGTTCGGCGACCTGACCAGCCTTCAGGAGCTGGTACTGACCGGCAACGCCGGGATGACGGGACCCCTCCCCTCGAGCCTGACCACTCTCCGGAGACTGGATGCGTTGCTGGCCGGGGGAACGGGTCTGTGCACGCCCGGAGACGCAGGCTTTCAGACCTGGCTGTTGCGCGTGGCCAAGGTGCGGGTGTCCTCCTGCGCAGCCGCATCGAGCGTCTATCTGACGCAGGCCGTGCAGTCTCTGGAGTTTCCCGTCTCGCTCGTCGCGGGCGAGCCGGCGTTGCTGCGGGTGTTCGTGACCGCTTCCAACGCCACCGGCCAGAGCATCCCACTCGTGCGGGCCCGCTTCTACGTGGAAGGCGCGGAGGTGCACGTGGCGGACATCGAAGGCAAGTCCACGGCGATTCCGCGCGACCTGGACGAGGGATCGCTCGCGCAGTCGGCGAACGCCGAGATTCCGGCCGAGGTCGTGCAGCCGGGCCTTGAAATGGTCATCGAGGTCGACCCGGACGGGACGCTGGATGCCGCCCTGGATGTGGCAAGGCGGGTCCCGGAGGCGGGCCGCCTGCAGATCGACGTCCGCGCCATGCCGCGCCTCGACCTCACGATGATCCCGTTTCTGTGGAGTACGGCACCGGATTCGGCGATCATCGACATGATCGAGGGCATGGCCGCGGACCCAGAGAACCACGAGATGCTGTGGGATACCCGCACTCTGATGCCGGTCGGCGCCCTCGACGTGTACGCACACGAGCCGGTCGTGAGCACCAGCAACGACACGTACAGGCTGCTGGCCGAGACCGAGTTGATCTCGGTCATGGAGGGCGGTCGGGGTCACTACATGGGCATGATGTCCGGCGGTGGTACGGGTCCGACCGGACTGGCCTACAATTCCCGTCGCCAGAGTTTCTCGAGACCCGTTCCGCTGGCGATTGCGCACGAACTCGGACACAATTTCAGCCTGTCTCACGCGCCGTGCGGCAACCCGCTCGGCCCGGATCCTTCCTTCCCCCAGGCCGATGGATCGATCGGCGCGTGGGGGTACGACTTCCGCAACGGCGGACAGCTGGTGTCGCCGGGCGCCTTCGACCTGCTCGCGTATTGTGGACCTCACTGGATCAGCGACTACCACTTCTCCAACGCTCTGGGCTTCCGCCTGAGCGACGAAGCCGGCGGCGCGGCCGGCACGGCGACTTCCGCCGGGGCGTTGCTCCTGTGGGGCGGCGCCGCGGCGGAGGGCGCTCCGTGGCTCGAACCGGCCTTCGTGATCGACGCCCCGGCAACGCTTCCACGGTCCGGGGGCGCGTACGAACTCACGGGGCGGAGCGCCGGAGGAACCGAGCTGTTCTCACTCGCCTTCGACATGCCTGAGGTCGCCGACGGCGACGGGCGCACGTCCTTCGCCTTCGCTCTGCCCGTGCGGGACGGATGGACGGACCTCGCCAGCATCACGCTTTCCGGGCCCGGTGGGGACGTCTCGCTGGACGGGACGACCAACCGGCCGATGGCCATCCTGCGCGACCCGCGGACCGGCCAGGTTCGCGGCGTCCTGCGCGACGGGCCGTCCGCCGTGCTCGCGGCAAGCGGGCGGGCCGCACCCGGCTCACTCGGGGCTGGGCTCGACGTGTTCTTCAGTCGCGGAGTACCCGGGGCCGCAGCTTGGAGGAGATGATGCGGGCCGAGCGCCTCGAAGCAGCGTGCGGCAGGCGGTCAGCCGGACGGTGGACTCAGCCGGCCGGTAGATTCAGCCGGGCGGCCAGGTCGGCGGCGATCAGTCCTCCGTGCTCGCGGCCGTTCTCGATGAAGATCTTGTTGGCGTTGTAGCCGGCGGCGATCACGCCGGCGATGTAGACGCCGGGGGTGGTCGTCGCCATGGTGGCCGGGTCGTGCGCAGGGATCCCCGTCGCGGGGTCCGTGGGGACGCCCAGACCCTTGAGCAGGGCAGCGTCCGGCCGCCACCCCGTCATCGCCAGCACCCAGTCGTTCGGCACCTCGGTCTCGTCCCCGGTCCCTTCCTCGACGACGGTGGCCGTGCCGGGGCCGAGGCGGGCTACGCGGGACCGCCAGTGCATCGGAATCTCCGCGCTCTCGATCCGGTTCTCGATATCGGGACGCACCCACGGTTTGACGCCGCGGTCCAGAACCTCGGCGAAGTGCACCATGCGGACGCGCACGCCGTTGCGGTACAGCTCCAGCGCCGCCTCCACGGCCGAGTTTCCGCCTCCCACGACGAGCACATCCTGGTCGAAGAAGGGGAAGGGCTCCTTGTAGTAGTGGATGACGCGGCGGTGCCGGTCCTCCCCCTCGAATCCGAGCCGGTTCGGCTCCCCGAAGCCGCCCGTGGCGACGACCACGGCCCGGGAGGCGAGGCAATCCTCCCGTCCGTCACGGGCGCGGGTGTGGACGGTGAACGCGTCTTTCTCCCGCTCGATTCCCGTCACCTCCTCGTACTGTCGGACCCCGATCCCGTGGTGGGCGACGACATGCCGGTAGTAGGCGAGGGCATCGCGCCGCGTGGGTTTCGGCTCCGGAATCGTGAAGGGAACGTCCCCGATCTCCAGCCGCTCCGCCGTGGAGAAGAACGTCATGTAGGATGGATAGTGGGTCAGCGACTCGGTGATGCACCCGCGGTCGAGGATCGCATAATCCAGCCCGCACTCCTTCGCGGCGACCGCCACGGCGAGCCCGCACGGGCCGGCCCCGACGATGATCACGTCGAGTGGTTCGGACGTATCTGTGGATTCCGGGGGCACCCGCGCTCCTCCCAAGGATTCGTGAGCGCGGGATGGTAATCGCTGAGCCGGGACGTGGGAACCGGGAGGGGTGTTAGGTTCCTTCTGTCCCGGCGTCGTCTTCGGGGAAGGGATCGATGCAGACGGGCTGGCGTTCGATCAGGTCTGCTTGATCCTCCGCGCGGATCTTCTGCCACTTGCCCCATGCGTCAGGCGGCGCGCCAACGAACGTGTAGCACGGGATGGCTGGTGCGAGACCCCGAAAACCCGCAACCCAGGCTCTGGTGGCCCCTACCCGTGCCCCCCAGCCATCGTCGGTCGGGAGAAGATCCAACTGGAC